>JBFIFO010000012.1:0-40768 GCA_041602815.1 Alphaproteobacteria bacterium
GCGCGTGCACACCGGAAACCCGCCGTGCAGAGCGTCGATCAGCCTGCTATCCCGGGCGTCCATGTCACATGGCCTCCGTCGCCGGGCAGTCGGCGTATCGCGCACCCCGCTGCTTGAAGCGCCGTGTGCTGAACAGCACGGCGCGCGGGCAGTCCCCGGCGCCAACGGCGTCCGCGGCGTCCTCGATCTGGCGTTCGACGGCCTTCCGGTCGCGCCCGTGGATCATGCAGAACAGGTTGTAATGCCAGTCCGGCGGGCGCCGCGGGCGTCGGTAGCACAACGTCACATAGGGCAGCGCAGCCAGCCGCGCCCCGATCGTTGCCACGGCATCGTCCGGGATGTCCCAGACCACCATACCGTTGGCGCGATAGCCGAGGTCGCGATGCGACAGGACGAGCCCGAACCGCCGGATCACGCCGCGCTCGACCAGCCGCCGCAGCCCTGCGATGACCTCTGCCTCGGTCAGGCCGACGCGGCGGCCGACGGCAGCATACGGCCGCGGGTCGAGCGGCAGCCCGTCCTGCACCGCAGCGATCAATTCGCTTTCCTTCGCCGTTACGTCCATTGCAGCGGAAACCCCAGATCGATGTGGAAGGCCTGCTCCAGTGGCAAGTCGATCACGGCAAGGCCGGTCCGCGCGGCGATTTCGTCCAGCACGGCGGCCACCCTCTGCGCCGCCGGCGCGCAGACGACGAACCACAGGTTGATGCGGTGCTCGCGCTCGTAATTGTGGTTCACCTCGTCGTACTCGCTGACAAGCGCCGCCACCTCGTCGACCCGGTCCACCGGCACGACCATCGCCGCCAGCGTGCTGGCGCCGGCACGATGCGGCGCGAAAACCGGGCCAACCCGCGTGATCAGGCCGGCCTCGATCATGCGGGTCAGAAGGTCGAGCACGGTCTCCTCGTCGCAGCCGAGCCGGTCGGCTATCGCCTTGTACGGCCGCGGCACAAGCGGGAAATCCCGCTGGAAATCGTCCAGCAGATCCTTTTCCAGCATGCCGAACTGCAACACGTTCATGGCTACAGTCCCGTTTTGTGCGCCCGCGCCGTCAGGAAGATCCCGCTCGGCTTGTCGACCGTGAGTTCGGCGACCGGCCGCAACGTCGCGGTGTCGTAGACCACCACCTTGTCCTCGTCACGGACCGATACCCAGACATGCTCGCCGCGCGGCGTGAACTCCAGATGCAGCACCGCCTTGCCGGGCCGCAACGTGGCTACGATCTCGCGGCTGACAAGGTCGATCACCTGCACGACGTCGTTGCGCGGATGCGCGAAATTGACCCACACTTGCCGCCCATCCGGCCGCGCGACCGCGAACACCGGCTGTCCGTGTACCGAAATGCGGCCCGCTTCGCGCCAGGTCTTCATGTCGAGCAGCAGTACCTCGTAGCGCCCGACGGCCGGCAGCACCGCGAGATCGCCGGCCACCGCCCAGCCCTCGAGATGGGGCATCTTGTACACCGGCAGGGGTTCCTCGCCGCGACCGTAGCCGTCAAGGATACGGCGCATGCCGTCCCCCGGGTTCCAAAGGTCGAGCAGCGCCAGCCCGTCCTCGCCGAACAGGCCGACGATGTAGTAGCGCCCGTTGCCGGTGATCAGCGCGTCGTACGGCAAGCGGCCGACCCCGGTGAACTTGGTCAATTGCGGCGCGGCGGGTTGCGACATGTCCGCGATCCACGTCTCGCCCGCATCGTAAAGCGAGAACACGAACCGGTTGCCCGGCGCGTCGACCAGGCCGATCACCTTCGAGGTCGATCCTTCGGCGCCGACGGCCGGGATATCGGCCACCTGATCCAGGGTCGCCGCGTCGAACACGCGCACGCCGCCGGGCTCGTAGTTGGCCACCGCGACCAGGCGGCCATCCTGCGAGATGGCACCGCCGACGCTGTTGCCGCCCTGCACCACGCGCTTGACGATACGCCCGCGCAGCATGTCGACCTTGGTCAGACCGCCGTCCCGGCCGAACACGAAGGCATAGCGTTCGTCGCGCGAGTAGACGACCGACGCATGCGACGTATCGCCCAGCCCCGGCACGCGCGCAACGATCGTCGACCCGGTGGTTTCGATCACGGCGAGGCGGCCGGCTGCCCGCTCGATGACCACACCAAGGTCGCCGGTCGCACGCGGCGCCGGCGCACACCCGGCCAACCAGGCGGCGGCGAGGCCGATCACACAGATCAGGAGGGCGGCGCGGGCCGGATTACCTGTCATAGGCGACCTCCCCGGTGCGCAGCCGCCCGACCAGCCACCGCACCTCCGCATCGCTGATCTCGATGTCCCACGGGGGCATCGGCGTTCCCGGACGTCCGTTGAGGATCGCATCAACGAGGGCGTCATCCGGTGTCTCGGCGATATCCGACGGTCGCAGGGGCGGGCCGAGGCCGCCCTTCAGGCGCAACCCGTGGCACGATCCGCAGTCCTGCTCCAACAGATAGAGCAGCGCGTTCTGGCGGTCGCGGGTCGGCGCCTCGGCCAGGGCGGGCGGAGCGAGCCCGGTCGCCAGCAAAACGGCGCAGAGCGCTGCCCGCGGCACCCGGCCGATCCGCCCCGTGTCGTGGCTCCCGGTCATAACCACCCCCTGGCTCGTGGTCCACCGATGTCTATGTGACAACCGCTCTCTTGCGTCCGGCGCACGGGACCGGGCCGCAACCGGCCCCGCCCCGGCAATTCCGAATCAGTAGATATCGTTCTTGGTGTTGTAGACGTTGAACTTTCCGGTTGGCGTCACCAGACGCTTGTCCTTAATGACCGCCTTAAGCTTGCGGGTCTTGTCGTCGATCACCACGATCGCCGACTCCTGCGTAACGGCATTCCACACCGAGAACCAGACTTCCGAACCTTCCTTGTTGTACTCGCCCTGAACGACCCGGCGCACCCCTTCGGAAATTCCCGACATCTCGCCGACCGGGACCACCTCGTAGCCCTTGTCGAGATTGTTGATGTCGAAGACCACGACCGAGGCGGAAATCTCGGCCTCGGGATTCAGCGGCGTGTCGACCCACAGGTTGGTGGAATGCGGGTGGGTCTTGATGAACAACGAGCCACCGCCCTGCCCTTCGAGCTTCTGCACCACTTTCCAGGCATGATCGGGGTTGTTCTTCGGGTCGGTCCCGATGAGGGCGACGGTCTCGTCGCCGAGATGGCTGGTCGCCCAGACCGGCCCGAACTCGGGGTGATGGAAGTTCGCGCCGCGGCCCGGATGCGGCGTCGTGCCGGTCTCGATCAGCGCCACCAGCTTACCCAACTGGGTGTCGATGACCGCAACCTTGTTGCGGGCATTCGCAGCAACGAGGAAATAACGTCCGGAGGAGTCGAAACCGCCGTCATGCAGGAAACGGTCGGCTTCGATCTTGGTGACCTTGAGGTTCTGCAGGTCGGAATAGTCGACCAGCAAAACGTGGCCGGTCTCCTTTACGTTGACGATGAACTCGGGCCGGAAGTGCGAGGCCACGATCGCCGCAACGCGGGGTTCGGGATGGTATTCCTGGGTGTCGACGGTCATGCCGCGGGTCGATACGATCTTGCGCGGCTCCAGCGTGCCGCCATCCATGATGACGTATTGCGGCGGCCAATAGGCGCCGGCGATGGCATATCTGTCCTCCCAGCCCTTGAACTTCGACGTTTCGACGGAACGGGCCTCCATGCCGATCTTGATCGTGGCCACCGTTGCCGGCGGGTCCATGAACAGGTCAATGAGGTTGATTCGGGCATCGCGGCCGATGGTAAACAGGTAGCGGCCGGACGCCGACAGACGGGAGATGTGCACCGCATAGCCGGTGTCGATGATCGTCGCGATCTTTTTCGAATGCCCGTCGATCAGCGCAACCTGCCCGGCGTCGCGCAGCGTCACCGAAAACAGGTTATCGATGTCGAGTTTGTTCTGCTGCGTCTTCGGCCGCTTGTCGACTGGAACCAGGACCTTCCAAGAGTCCTTCATCTCCTTCATGCCCCATTCCGGCGGCGTCGCCGGATCGTTGAGCAGATAAGCGGTCATCAGCTCGATCTCTTCCTCGCTGAGATCGCCCGACGTGCCCCAGTTCGGCATGCCGGCCGGCGAACCGTAGGTGATGAACGCCTTGAGGTATTCGCCGCCCAGCTCCTTGGTGATATCGGTGGTCAGCGGCTTACCGGTCGCGCCCTTGCGCAAGACGCCGTGGCAACCCGCACAGCGCTCGAAATAGATGCGGTTTGCCTTGTTGAACTGCTCTGCGGTGAGGACCGGAGCGCCCGGCTTGGCGCCAGGGGCGCCTGCTGGAAGCTCTAGGCTCGGCTGATACTGGCCGCCTGGCGTTGTCTCGTGCTGCTTCAGCTTCTCGGGGCTCGGCTGCTGGGCGAGCGCAACGGCGCCCGAATTCGCAAATGCAAGCGCTATCCCGATTGCGCCTGCGCGGAGGAACGTCTTCATGGTGGCTCTCCCTTTATGCGGAATTTCGGCTCATGCTGCCTTTCGCGGGCCGGCGCCACCTTGACCAAAGTCAATTGCTGCCGAAAGCGCTGTGGACGCATATTGACACCGATCAAAGACGGTTGCGGTGAAGCCCGCAATCCTGACAACAATGGCTGCAATCGCCGGGTCGACCCGACTCGGCCTTGCCAAGCCTGACATAAGATGCCATGGCGGGACCCGAACGCACAAAACCGCGCGCACCGATTTTGCAAACGCTGCGACAAATCGCCACCCTAGTCGCGGTGGTGATTGTAGTGTTTGCAGGCCTGTTCGGCGCACCGGCAGCGGCGGAAGCGGACGGCGGGCCGATCGCGCCCACAGTCCTCAACAGAGTATTTCCGGGCGCGACGCACTTCGGCGCCACTGACGGCGCACCGCCGGCCGTTCCGGCATATCGTGACAACGATGTCATCGGTTATGTGTTCAGTACGCACACCACCGTGAGGTCGGTGGGCCTATCCGGCAAGACGCTCGATATCGCCGTCGGCCTCGATATGGGCGGCACGATTACGGGCGCCGAAATCCTCGAGCACCACGAGCCGATTTTGGCGATCGGCGTCTCCAGTGACGACCTCGCCCGGTTCGTCGGCAAGTTCGAGGGACTCAACGCGGCGAACCCGGTCCGCGTCATGCGGCGCGCGCCGAAGAACGGCACGGCCCTCGATGCGGTCAGCGGCGCGACCGTCTCGTCGCTGCTGATGACCCATGCGATCTTCCAGTCGGCACAGGCGGTGGGCGAGAGCCGTGATATCCTGGCGGCCGCTGCGTCGGGGATCGATCTGACCGGTTTCGAGGAGGCGTCCTGGGAAGCGCTGATCGCGGACGGCTCGCTGCGCGAGATGCGCCTGACGCTGGCCGACGCCGCCCGGCCCAACGCCGACAAGGGCGGCCAGCTGTATCCGGCGGGCACTGGGCCGACCGACCCCGCCACGAGGTTCATCGATCTCGTCGCCGGGCTGGCGACCCCGGCGCGGATCGGGCGCAATCTTCTGGGCGCCCGGCGGTTCAACCGGCTGGCGGGCGAACTCGCTCCCGGCGACCATCTGTTATTCGTCGCCGCGAGCGGCCTGTATTCGTTCAAGGGGACCAACTACGTGAAGACAGGTCGTTTCGATCGCGTGCAGATCACGCAGGACGGGGCGACCATCCAGCTCGGCAGCGCGGACCATATGCGCGTCGATCGCCTGCGCATCGCGGGCGCACCGGATTTCCGCGAAATGGCACTGTTCGTCCTGCCGCGCGACCGCGGATTCGACGCCGCCCAGCCGTGGCGCCTCGAACTCATGGTGCAGGGCCAGTCGGAGGCCGGACCGGTGCTCGCGACGTACCCACTCGCCTACGCCCTGCCGGATCGTTACCTGACGGCGGCGGCCGTCGTTCCGCACCTCGTCCCATCGAGCGAGCTGTGGCGCGGCGTGTGGCGGGAGCGGATGCCGGAAGTCGTCGTCCTGATCGGCCTGCTGCTGATACTCGGCGGCATTTTCTTCCTCCAGGATCTCGTCGCTCAGCGGCGGACCCTTTACAAGGCGCTGCGCTACGGGTTTCTCATCGTGACCCTGTTCTGGCTCGGGTGGTATGCGACGGCACAACTGACCGTCCTCAACGTGATGACGTTTGCCGGCGCGCTGCGGACCGAATTTCGCTGGGACTTCTTCCTCCTGGAGCCGCTGATCTTCATCCTCTGGGCGTTCGTCGCCGTCGCCCTGCTGTTCGGCGGCCGCGGGGCCTTCTGTGGCTGGCTGTGCCCGTTCGGGGCGCTGCAGGAGTTGCTGAACCGAATCGCCCGGGCGTTCCATGTGCCGCAGCCGCGGCTTCCGTTCACCCTGCACGAACGGCTGTGGCCGATAAAATACATCGTCTTCCTCGGCCTGTTCGCAGTCTCCCTGGGATCCATCGACCTCGCCCACATGGGGGCCGAGGTCGAACCCTTCAAAACCGCCATCGTCATGCGGTTCATGCGCGACTGGCCGTTCCTGTTGTATGTCGGCCTGCTGCTTGGCGCCGGCCTGTTCGTCGAGCGCGCGTTCTGCCGCTATCTGTGCCCGCTGGGCGCAGCGCTCGCGATCCCGGCCCGCATCCGCATGTTCGAGTGGCTGAAGCGCCGCTGGCAATGCGGGCGCCAGTGCAACATCTGTGCATCCCGGTGTCCGGTGCAGGCGATTCATCCCAACGGCACGATCAATCCGAACGAATGCATCTACTGCCTGAACTGCCAGACGCTGTATTTTGACGACAAGACCTGCCCGCCCCTGATCGAGCGCCGGAAGCGCCGGGAGATGCGCGGCGCCGCCATGGCGGAGGCGCAGGCCGATGGAGGATAGACCGATGCGCACCCATGCCCCCGTCACCCGCCGCAGGGCGCTGACCGTCCTTGCCGCGGCCGCAGGACTGCCCTTTTCCGGATTCGGCCGCGCCTGGGCCAGCGTGCCGGAACTGGAGTGGCGCGGTCAGGCCCTCGGCGGCCGGGCGCGGGTCCTGGTGCGCCATCCGGACCAGGACAAGGTCCGGCATGTGCTCGCGCACTGCGTCGGTGAAATCGCCCGGCTCGAGGCTATATTCAGCCTCTACCGCCAACGCTCGGAACTGATGCGACTGAACGCGACGGGACGCCTTGCGGCGCCGTCGCACGACCTGCGGCTCGTCATGGCGGAGGCGCGCCGGTTCGGCACGCTCAGCGACGGGGCGTTCGACGTCACCGTACAGCCGCTCTGGCGGCTCTATGCGCGACATTTCGCGGAGCGCCCCGACGACCGCGCGGGTCCCGGCGCCCGCGGCGTCGCCCGGGCCGCCGCGCTGGTCGACTACCGCGCCATCGATCTCGATGACGGGCGTATCGCCCTCGCGCGGCCCGGCATGGCGGTCACTCTGAACGGCATCGCCCAGGGTTACATCACCGACCGCATCGCCGACCTGCTGCGCCATGAGGGCTTGACGACGGTGCTGGTCGACGTGGGCGAAATCCGCGCACTGGACGGGCCCGACGACGGGCCGTGGCGGATCGGCCTCGAGGATCCGCGCCACCCGGAGCGGACCGTCGCCTCCCTGCCGTTGGCGGGCGCCGCATTGGCAACCTCGGGTGGATACGGCATGACATTCGACTCCGACGGCCGGTTCCATCACCTGTTCGACCCGGCGACCGGTGACAGCGCGCGCCGCTGCCTGTCGGCCAGTGCCATCGCGCCGGATGCGATGACCGCCGATGCCCTGGCCACCGCCCTGGCGGTCACCGGCGCCGACCGGGCCCGGAATATCCTCGCTGCATTCGGGGGCAGCCTGGCCCGCCTTGCACTGGCGGACGGTAACGTTGCGGAGATCAGCCGGTGACGCAAATCGACGTCGAGTCAGCCCGGCGGCAGCGGCGGTACGCCGGCCCGGTGATCTTCGAGTACGGGTTCCGGCCATTCTTTCTGGGTGCCGGTGTGCAGGCGGCCCTTGCGATGCTCGCGTGGATGGCGTGGATCACGGTGGGACAACAGGGCACCGTGGCGGTCCCGCTGTCGATCGCCGGGCCGGTCCACCAGTGGCACGCGCACGAGATGATTTTCGGCTACGGGCTCGCGGTGGTGGCCGGGTTCTTCCTGACCGCGGTTCCCAGCTGGACCGGGCGACAACCGGTCCGCGGCGCGCCGCTCGCGGTTCTGTTCGGGCTCTGGCTGCTATCGCGGATCACCAGCTGGACATCGGCCTGGATTCCGGCCGTGGGGGTCGCGCTTCCCGAACTGGCGTTCCTCGGCTTGCTCTCCGTTCTCGTTGCCCAGGCCCTGCTCGCCGGTTGGTCGAAGCGCAATTTCGTCTTCCTGCCGGCACTGGTCGTATTGTTTCTGGGTGCCGGCCTGCACCACCTTGAGGCCATGGATGTAATCGACGGGGCGTCGGAAATCGGCCACCTGCTGGCGTTCGACGTCCTTCTGGTGCTGCTCACCGTCGTCGGTGGGCGCATCGTGCCGGCGTTCACCACCAACGCGCTGCGGCGCGAGGGCGTCGAGCCGCTGCCGCGGCCGGCCGACAAGCGCGACATTGCTGCAATCCTTGCCATCGTCGTCCTTCTCGTCGCGGACCTCGTCGCGCCCGGCTCGGCGGCGACCGGATGGGTCGCGATCGCAGCCGGAATTGCCGGCGCCGTTCGCATGGCCGGATGGCGCACGCATCGCGTCCTCTCCTCGCCAATCCTGTGGATCCTGCACCTCGGCTATGCCTGGCTCGTATTCGGGCTGCTGCTCAAGGGCTGGTCCCTGATTACGGGCGGGATGCCGGAGATTCCCGCGCTGCATGCGCTGACCGTGGGCGCGCTCGGTAGCTTGACGCTCGGCGTGATGACGCGCGCCGGTCTTGGACACACCGGACGCGAGCTGAAGGTTTCGAGCGCGGTCGCGGTCGCCTATGTCCTCGTCAGCCTGGCAGCGGCGGGACGGATTGTCTGGCCGCTCTTCAACCTCCCGTACCACGACGCAGCCATGGTGGCGTCCGGGCTGTCGTGGAGTGCGGCCTTCCTGATCTTCACCGTCGCCTATTGGCCGGTCCTGACGCGCCCCCGCGTATCTGCCGCCCCGACCTAGTGGCTGGCCAGCCGTTCCCGCAGGGGACCGGTCTCGCCGTAGTCGCGGAGCCGCAGCACGTCGCCGATCATCACGCGATTTCCGTCGGTCGTCACGCCCTGCCCGCGCAGCCGGACGAAGGCGCGCGACAGGCTTTCCGGCTTCATGCCCAGGCGATGGGCGATCAGCGACTTGTCGTAGGGCAGACCGACGACTGCCGCACCCTGCACTACCGGCGCCAGCGACACCAGGAACTGCGCCAGCCGCTGCGCGCTCGATCGCGTCTGCAGCTGCTCGACCTGGTTCATCAGCGAGTGCAGATGGCGCGACATCGACGCCAACATCTCGAAGGCGAGGTCGGGATCGTTGCGCACGCGCTCGCGGAACACGTCGGAATGCACGGCGATCAACCGCGCGGTCTCGACCACCTGCGCGGCGGCCGGATACTGGCCCTGGATGAACATCGCCGCCTCGCCAAAGGTCTCGCCGGCGGTGAACACTCCGAACACCGCCTCATCGCCCACGACGGACGGCCGGAACACCTTCACCCAGCCGTCGAGCACGATATAGAAGGCATTGGCCGGATCTCCCTGCTCGAAGAGCATCTGGCCTTTCGGGCGGGTGCGCGGCGCCGAGCCGCGCAACAGACCCAAGACCGCATCCGGGTCGAGTCCGGCGAAAAGCCTGGTCCCGCACACGATTTTCAGATCCCGTTCGTCCATACCCCCTGTCCGGTCCTGCCGGCGACGCACGACAGCTTGCGCGATCAAACCGATCGACCATCGGTCGGCCGTCGCCCTGCCAGCGACTATAGGGGGATCGACAATCGGGGGTCAACGACGCCCCTGCTCCCGCGCAAAGGAACCGCAGGCTTGACTTCAGTCAAGGGACAGTCGGCTCCGGTTCCTTAGCATTATACCCGCCACGACCTGGAGCCGCGCTCCGGATCAACACCGGCGGCGCCATGTATTTTTGATTTGCCGTCGAGGCCATGTGGTTTCATGATTTTCCTTTGGAGCGCTTCAAACCTGGGAGAACGGTGCAATGCCAGAAAATCGTATCAATTCTTCTCCGGAGACCGGGGCCGGCCCTGGCGGCGCGGGCGACGAGCCCATCCCGTTCATGCAGCGGCTACTCGACAATCATTTCCTGCTACTGATGCTGGGGGTCGCCATTCCCACGGTCCTTTACGTGATATGGGGCATCATGGAAGTCGCCCAGATCCCGCTTGCGCAATAGCCGGAGGAGGATACGATGGCAATATTCCCGCCCGAAAAGAGAATCTGGTGGAAAGAGCCGCTGCACGGGTTCGAACTGGTCTGGATCGCGGTCTGCCTGGTCTGGGCCATCGTCATGTTCGGGATGATGATCCTCTGGCACGTGATCGGCGAGCAGAACCTGTCGAACACGGCCTACCGGATCGACCCCGACGTGTTTGCCGCGCGCACCGAGACAATGGTCACGCAGTACACGGTCCGCGAGGAGGGCGATACCGGCATCCCGGTGGTGCACCCGCCGGCCGGCAGCGACGTCTATCTCCAGGCCAGCCTGTGGCAATGGTACCCGATCCTCGAACTGGAGAAGGACAAGGAATACCGACTGCACCTGTCGTCGCTTGACTGGCAGCACGGGTTCTCCCTGCAGCCGACCAACATCAACATCCAGGTCCACCCCGGCTACGAGATGGTGATCACCCTGAAACCCAACAGGGCCGGGGAGTTCGGCGTCGTGTGCAATGAATTCTGCGGTATCGGCCACCACAACATGCTGGGCCGCATCTACGTGGTCGAGTAGGCAAGGGAGGACGGAACATGGCGGACGCAACACTCTTCAGGACCTGCCCCGATACAGGGCTTCCGGTCCACCTGCCGGCGCAGCGGCTGATCAAGGCCAACGCGGTCGCCGGCGTGCTCGCACTGGCGCTCGGCGGCCTGCAGGGGCTGATGGTCGCACTCACGCGCTGGCCCGACGTGTCCTTGCTGCCGGCGGACTGGTTCTACCTGATCCTCACGGGGCACGGGCTCAACGTGCTGCTGTTCTGGATCATCTTTTTCGAGATCGCGATTCTCTACTTCGCCTCCGCGATCCTGCTGAAATCGCGGCTGGCGGCGCCGAAGCTCGGATGGGTCGGCTTCGCGCTGATGGCGATCGGCGCACTGACCGCTAACTACGCCGTCTTCCAGGGCGATTCCAGCGTGATGTTCACCTCCTACGTGCCGATGCGGGCATCGCCCCTGTTCTATCTCGGCATCATCCTGTTCGCCGTCGGCGCCCTGATCGGCTGCTTCATCTTCTTCGCGACGCTGGTCATCGCCAAGGACGAGA
The DNA here is from genome assembly GCA_041602815.1 of Alphaproteobacteria bacterium. Taxonomy (GTDB): domain Bacteria; phylum Pseudomonadota; class Alphaproteobacteria; order UBA8366; family JADFVY01. The sequence continues at coordinate 11,310 of JBFIFO010000012.1, forward strand.
AGACCTACGAGGGCTCCATCCCGCTGGTCACCTTCGGCGCGCTGACCGCCGCGATCATCGCGGTCTTCACCATCGCCTCGGGCGCGATCATCCTGATCCCGACCCTGCTGTGGTCGCTCGACATCATTCCCGACATCGACCCGGTCATTTACAAGATCGTCTGGTGGGCGATGGGACACTCGTCGCAACAGATCAACGTGTCGGCGCATGTCTCCGTGTGGTATCTCATTGCGGCGATGCTCCTCGGCGCCAAGCCGCTGTCCGAGAAGGTCAGCCGCATGGCGTTCCTGATGTACATCCTGTTCCTGCAGCTCGCCTCGGCGCACCATCTGCTGGTCGAGCCGGGTATCAGCTCGAACTGGAAGATCTTCAATACCAGCTATGCCCTGTACCTTGCGGTCGTTGGCAGCATGATCCACGGGCTCAGCGTGCCGGGCGCGGTCGAGGCGGCACAGCGCCGCCGCGGCTTCACGAGGGGCGCGTTCGAATGGCTGCGCAAGGCACCGTGGGGCAATCCCGCCTTTGCCGGCATGTTCACGTCGCTGGTCTATTTCGGTTTCCTCGGCGGCATCTCCGGCGTCGTCATGGGCGCCGAGCAGCTGAACCTGATTATGCACAATACCCTGTATGTGCCGGGCCATTTCCACGCCACGGTGGTGGCGGGGACGACCCTTGCGTTCATGGCCATCACCTATCTTGTGGTGCCGCTGATCTGGCGCCGCGAGATCATGTTCCCGACCATGGCCAAGTGGCAGCCCTATATCTTCGGGCTCGGCGCGGCCGGCATTTCGGTGTTCATGATGGGCGCCGGCACGCTGGGCGTGTCGCGACGGCATTGGGACATCAACTTCACCGATGCGGCGCTGTCCTTCAGCTACCCCGACACCGCCTTCCTGATGATGGCGCTGAACGGGTTGTCGGCGGTCCTGGCGGCGCTTGGCGGCGTGATGTTCATCGTCATTGTCGTGTCTTCGATCCTGTTCGGCCGGAAACGCGGTGACGATGCCGCCCAGACCAACCCCGTCATCGGCGTCGGCGGTGGCGAGGCGGCGGCCAATTACGGCGGCGAAGGTACCCTGAAGCTGCCGGGCACGATGATCCTCGTTGCCGTCTTCTTCACCGCCTTCTTCCTGTATTACTGGGTCAACTGGAAGTACTTGTCCGAGGTCTGGCCGCTGAGCTGAGGCGCGGTCGCGGAGGACGTCAGAATGCGTGCCATGGTCGGGGAGCTGTATTCGGTGCTGAAGCTGCGCATCGGCGTGGCGATCACCCTGTGCGCCCTGGCCGGGCTCGCGGTCACGCCGGGCACGGCGCCGCCGGCGTGGCAGATTGCAGTGCTGGGACTGGCCGTTCTGTTGTCGTCGGCCAGCGCCGGTGCCTTCAACCACTATGTGGAGCGCGATCTCGACGCGCGGATGACGCGGACGCGCAACCGCCCCTTCGTTACCGGCCGCTTCCGGCCCGGTCTCCCCTGGCTCTGGGCCATCGGCGCGATGCTGGTGACGGCGGTTGCTGCGGCCGCGTTGGTGCTCAACGTTCCGGCCGCGCTCCACACCTTTCTCGGTGCCTTCGTCTACGGCGTCGTATACACGGTCTGGCTAAAACGCAGGACGGCGTGGAACATCGTGCTCGGTGGCCTTGCCGGAAGCTTTGCCGTGCTGGCCGGGGCATCGGCCGTCGACCCCGCCCTGGCGCCGGCGCCGATCTGGCTCGCGGTCGTGCTGTTCCTGTGGACGCCGCCCCATTTCTGGAGCCTCGCGATCGCCCTGCACGAGGATTACGCAGCGGCGCGCGTGCCGATGCTGCCGGTGGTGGTCGGCGATGCCAAGGCCGCTTGGATCATCCTCCTCCACACCGTCGCGGTAACCGGAGCCTCGATCGTACCGGCGTTCTATGGGCTCGGCTGGCTATACCTGTCGGCAGCGGTTGCCGGCGGGGCCTGGTTTACGCTCCGCAGCGTACAGCTGGTGCGCAATCCGTGCCGCCGTGCGGCGATGGCCAATTTCCGTGCGTCGCTTATCCAGCTCACCATGCTGCTCGGCGCCGCGATCGTCGATCGGTGGCTCATCGGCTAGGGTCGTCGACCATGAGATGGCAATCCCGCATCGTTTTCACAGTCGCGGCAGTGGTCTCGCTGGCCCCGCCGCTTCCGTCCTTCGGCGCCCAGGTCCCGGCGAACGAGAACATCGATCTGTCGGCAGCGCTCGCCGCCAGCAAGGCGGCGGTCGGTCGCCGCCTGGCCGACTATCCGTTCCGTGACACGATGGGAACGCGCACACAGCTGACGGCGTTCGCCGGCCGGCCCGTCATCATCAACCTCGTCTATACCGCGTGCGCGGATTTCTGCCCGGTCACGGTGCAGAGCCTCGCACGCGCCGTCGACGGCGCGCGCGACGCCCTGGGCACCGAGTCATTCAGCGTACTGACCATCGGGTTCGATACCCGCAACGACCATCCGGCGCGCATGCGGGCCTATGCGAAGAGCCAGGGAATCGACGCGCCGAACTGGCATTTCCTCAGCGCCGATGCACCCACCATCCTTGCCCTGACCGAACAGCTCGGTTTCGCATTCTATCGCGCGCCGCAGGGATTCGACCACCTCGCCCAGACCACCATCATCGACGCCCAGGGGCAGGTCTTCCGCCAGGTCTACGGCGCGGACCTCACCGTCGCGTCGATCGTCGAGCCGCTCAAACAGTTGCGATACGGCCAGACCGCGAACCTTGCCAGCCTCGACAACATCGTCGAGCGGATTAAACTCTTTTGCACCCTGTACGATCCTGACGAGGACGCCTACCGGTTCGACTGGTCGATATTCACCGGGATCGTCGTGGGCCTTCTGAGTATTGCAGGGCTTGCCGCCTTTCTGATTCATGCGTCGCTGCAATACTGGAATGCCGGCCGGTCGTAATGGCGGCCGCATTTTCCGACCGACCCATGCGGACCGTTCCCGAGAGGTAAGAGCCGACCGGCCATGAGTTACGTAAAACGCGTTCTGCGTATGATGTTCGCGTGGCTGGAAGCCGGCCTCGACCGCATCTTCACGCCCGCCTGCAACCCGCTCTACCACCTCGGCGCACTCGGTTTTCTTTATTACTGGGTGGTGGCTGCGACCGGGATCTACCTGTTCATCTTCTTCGATACCGGGATCACCGAGGCTTACGGCTCGATCGAATCGATCACCTACGAGCAATGGTATATCGGCGGCGTGATGCGCAGCCTGCACCGCTATGCCTCCGACGGCATGATCGCCATGATGATGGTGCACATGCTGCGCGAATTCGCGCTCGACCGCTACCGCGGCGCGCGCTGGTTCACCTGGTTCACCGGCCTGCCGATCCTGTGGATGGTCTACGCCGCCGGGATCAGCGGCTACTGGATGGTCTGGGACATGCTCGCCCAGTACATTGCCATCGCAACGACCGAATGGCTGGACTGGCTGCCGATCGTCGGCGGCACCATCGCCCGCAACTTCCTGAACCCGGAACGGCTCGACGACCGGTTCTTCACGCTGATGGTGTTCATGCACATCTTCGTGCCGCTGTTCCTCTTGTTCGTGCTGTGGATCCATCTGCAGCGGGTGGCCAAGCCGACGATCAACCCGCCGCGTCTGCTCGCCGGCGGCACGCTGCTGATGCTGCTGGTGCTGTCGGTCGTCAAGCCCGCCGAGAGCCAGCCGCCGGCCAACCTCGACCTGGTGCCGTCGCAGGTCGGCCTCGACTGGTTCTATTTGCCCGCCTACCCGCTGATGGACATGCTGGGCAACGGTGCCGTCTGGGCTCTCGTCGCATTCGGCACGCTGCTGTTCGCCGTCCTGCCTTGGCTGCCGCCGCTGCGCCGCGCCAGGCAGAAGACCGCGGTCGTCGATCTTGCCAACTGCAACGGGTGCACGCGCTGTGCCGCGGACTGCCCCTACGCCGCCATCGAGATGGGGCGGCGCACCGACGGCCGGCCGTTCGACCGGCAGGCGGTTGTGTCGCCCGATCTGTGCGTCGCCTGCGGCATCTGCGTCGGCGCCTGCCCGACGGCCATGCCGTTCCGCCGGGCGAGCGAGCTGATCCCGGGCATCGACCTGCCCGACATGCCGATCCGCGACCTCCGCGAGCGGATCCACGAGGCCGCCGCGGAGCTGACCGGCGATGCCAGGATCATGGTGTTCGGCTGCGACCACGGATACGATGCGGCGAAGCTCGCCGTGCCGGAGGTGGCGGTCCTGCGGTTGCCCTGCATCGGCATGCTGCCGCCCGCCTTCGTCGACTACGTGCTCAGCCGGGACCTGGCCGAGGGCATCGTGCTGGCCGGCTGCAGCGAAGGCGAATGCCACAATCGCTATGGCGTCCGCTGGACCAGCGATCGCCTCGCGCGGGCGCGCGACCCGATGCTGCGCCAGCGGGTCCCGCGTGAGCGGATCGAAACCGTCTGGGCCCCGCCGGTCGAAGGCTGGACGCTCCGCCGGCGGATCGCCGCCTTCGCCGGGCGCTTGCGAAAGCTTGCCGAGACGGACACGGGTGACCGCCCCGGCAAGGCCGCGGAATAGGGAGCAACGGAACATGGCCGCAATGCTCAGGTGGCTCGGACAGGCGATCATCTATGCCGGGATGGCGCTGTGGCTCGGCTATTTCGCAAACCGGCCGGTCTATACGCACCTGCCGCCGGACCAGGCCCTGATCAAGTTGAGCGTCGTGCACGGGGCCAAGCGCAAGGGCGAGTGTCGGCGGCGCACGAAGGAGGAGCTGGAGGCGATGAACCCCAACATGCGCACCCCCTTGGACTGCCCGCGCGAGCGTCTGCCCATCCGCCTCCAAATCCTTCTTGGTGGCGCGGTGCTGTATGACGCGTCGGTAACCGCGGCGGGGCTGGCGCATGGGGGTACGACCCGGGTGTATCAGCGCTTCGCCATTGACGCCGGCCGGTACGAGCTCGTCGCCCGCATGGTGGATTCAGCGCGCACCGAGGGCTACGATTTCGAACGCGCCGGCATCATCGAGCTGTCGCCCGGCGAGAATTTCGTGATCGACTTCCGCGCCGAGGCCGGCGGCTTCCTGTTCGACGGCCGCTCCGTCACCTATATTCCGTAAGGCCGGGCGCGGGCAGGAGAGAGAGCATGGCCCTGATCGAATGGCGCGACGACTTCGCGATCGGCATCCCCTCGGTCGATTACGAGCACAAGGGGATGATCCGGATGATCAACCAGCTGCACGAGGAGATGTCGACCCGTCCTTCGCGAGAGATTGTCGCCGACTTCCTCGGCGAGATCCACGCGCTCATCTCCGCCCATTTCGCGCTAGAGGAAAAGGAGATGCTCGAGATGGGGTACGATGCCTTCGATGAGCACAAGGACGACCACGAGCGGCTGCTGGACGAGATCCGCGACATCATGGACGACTTCGAGCGCGGTGATGCGGCGGATTACGTCGAGGACCTGAGCCGGCGCCTCGATTCCTGGTTCACCGAGCATTTCCGGACCAAGGACGCGCGGCTGCACCGGTTCCTGAAGGACCGGCCGCCACCCGGCTGACCGGCACGCCGGTCCCTCCCGTCAACGCAAAAGCGCGGCCCGTGAGGGCTGCGCCAATGCGTTGTTTTAATTGGTCGGAGCGGCGGGATTTGAACCCACGACCCCTTGTCCCCCAGACAAGTGCGCTACCAGGCTGCGCTACGCTCCGTTCATGCGCCGGGGCCGGCCGACCCGAGCGGCGCGCACTGTACTCCGGGATCAGGCCCGGCGCAACGCCCTCACCCCGATAATTCACCGCAGCAGATCGCGGATCCGCAACAATTCGCCCAGCACGCTGCGCAGTTCGGCGTCGCCTTTCCCTGCCGCACGTCCAGCCTCCGGCGCGGGTTGCTCAAGCGCCGGTTCACCCTCGACGACCGCCTTCACGCCCGACGATCTGAGAAGGCGCTGCACGCCGCGGATCGAATATCCTTCGTCGTGCAGCAGTTGGCGGATGCGTTTCAGAAGGGCGATATCGACAGGACGGTAGTAGCGGCGGTTGCCGGCGCGCTTGACCGGCCGGACCTGGGAGAACCGGGTTTCCCAAAATCGCAGCACATGTTGCGGCACCCCGATGGCTTCCGACGCCTCGCCGATCGTCCGGTAGGCGTCGGGGGACTTTCCGGTCCTGTCTTCGCCATCCACCGTAACGCGCCGTGTGCCCTGGTTCAGGACGCCGCTCTGGCCGACCGGGCAACTTCTCCGTTGATGCGGTTCTTCAGCACATGGCTCGGACGGAAGACCAGGACCCGGCGCGGCAGGATCGGAACCTCCTCACCGGTCTTGGGGTTTCGGCCGACTCTCTGACCTTTCTGGCGCACGGAAAAGCTACCGAAGGACGAGATTTTGACCATTTCTCCCCTTTGAAGCGCATTCGAGATCTCCGACAGGATCGCCTCGACCATTTCCGCGGACTCGTGCCGCGAAATGCCGACCTCCTGGTAAACGACCTCGCCAAGTTGCGCGCGCGTAACGGTTTTTTCGTTCATCCAATATCCCCCCGGTTCATTAACCATACGGTACTGTGCGAGTCCGGGGCCGTCAATTCCCATTCGCCGCAATGACGTCCAATAAGCTTTACCAGCGGATCAGCGCCGAGCCCCAGGTAAATCCCCCGCCCATCGCCGTCAGGGCCACGACCTGGCCTTCCCTGATCCGCCCGTCGGCGGTCGCTTCCGCCAACGCCAACGGGATCGTCGCCGCCGACGTGTTGGCTTGCTTGTCGACGGTCACGATGACCCGCTCCATCGGCATATCGAGCTTCCTGCCGGTGCTTTCGATGATCCGCAGGTTCGCCTGGTGGGGCACCAGCCAGTCTATGTCGTCGTGTTCGAGGCCGTTGGTCCCGAGCGCGTGATCGACGCATTCCGCCATCCGAATGACGGCCTGCTTGTACACTTCGCGCCCGGCCATCCGGACGACCCCTGCGGTTCCCGTACTGCCCGGCCCGCCGTCGACATACAGGGCCTCGTAGTTCGCACCGTCCGAGTGGAGATGGGTCGACAGAACGCCCCGGTCCCGGGTCGTCCCCTCCCCCTCGCCGGCCCGCAGCACCACGGCGCCCGCACCGTCGCCGAACAGGACGCAGGTCGTCCGGTCGTTCCAGTCGAGAATCCGGCTGAACACCTCTGCGCCAATCACCAGTGCGGAATCGGCCTGGCCGAGCCGAATCATGTTGTCGGCCATCGTCAGCGCATAGATGAAGCCGGTGCACACCGCCTGCACGTCGAACGCCGCGCCGGTTGTGTTGCCGAGGCCCGCCTGGACCCTGGTCGCGGTCGCCGGAAACGTGTTGTCGGGGGTGGCGGTGGCCAGCACGATGACATCGAGATCTCCGCCGTCGATTCCGGCCCTGGCGAGCGCCGGCCGCGCCGCGGCCAGTGCCAGGTCCGAGGTAAGTTCGCCATCGGCCGCGACATGGCGCTGGCGGATGCCCGTCCGCTGGGAGATCCACTCGTCCGACGTATCGACGCGCGTGGCCAGTTCGTCATTGGTGACTATCCGCTCCGGCAGATAGGCGCCACATCCCGCAACGATCGATCGTCTCATCTACGCGACCGGCTCCTCATCGCTCGCCGGCACCGCGCTCTGTTTAAGTCGTTCGAAATCGTCGCGTATCTTGGCCACGAACCCGTTGATCGCCATCTCGGCGGCCACGCCGATCGCATTGGAGAACCCTAGCGCGTCCGTGCCGCCGTGCGCCTTCACCACGATCCCATTGAGGCCGCCGAGAATGGCGCCATCGTAAAAGCGCGGGTCTGTGCGCTCACGCATCACGGCAAGCGCCGGTCGCGCCAGCAGATAGCCGAGCCGGGCACGCCAGCTGCTGCGGAAGGCATCGCGCAAGAAACTGGCCATCAGCTTGGCCGTTCCCTCGGCGATCTTCAAACCGACGTTGCCGGTGAATCCGTCCGTCACCGCGACGTCAACCCGGCCCGACGAGATATCGTTGCCTTCGATGAATCCGGTGAAGGTAATTGGCAGAGGCGTCTCGCGCAGCATTGCCGCGGCCTCCCGCACTTCCTCATGACCCTTGATTTCCTCGATTCCGATATTGATCAGGCCGATCGTCGGGCGGTCAACGCCGAGAACAGTGCGCGCGAACACTTCGCCCATGACGGCAAACTGAACCAGGTGCTCCGGACTGCACTGCACATTGGCGCCGAGATCGAGCACACAGCACTGGCCGCTGATGGTCGGCACCGACCGAACGATCGCCGGCCGGTCTATGCCCTCGATCGTCTTCAGCACGAATTTCGACATCGCCATCAGGGCGCCCGTATTGCCGGCGGATACGGCGGCAACGGCTTCCTCGTCTTTGACGGCGTCGATCGCCTTGCGCATGCTCGACTCGCGCGCCCCGCGCAATGCCACGGACGGCTTGTCGTCGCCTTTGACGATCTGTTCGGTGTGGCGGATCTCGACCGCGCCGGAAAGCGCCTTGTGACGCGCGACGAGCGGCTCCAGGCGCTGCGCATCGCCGAACAGCAGAAACTCGACATTATCCATGTGGCGCCGCGCACGCGCCGCACCCCCGACCACCATATCGGGTGCGGAATCCCCCCCCATGCCGTCGAGCGCAATGACGATCCTGTCCGTCACGGTGTGCCCCCCAGTGCCGCCACCGAACGCAAGGATCAGACCGATTCAGGCTCGATCACCTCGCGCCCGTTGTAGGAGCCGCAGGCCGGACAGACATGGTGAGGCCGTTTCAGCTCACCGCAATTCGGGCATTCCGCATATGCGGCGTTGCTGAGGGCGTCATGCGCGCGCCGCATATTGCGGCGGGACGGCGTGATTTTTCGCTTCGGGACGGCCATGAACCAAACCTATACGTTGTTGCCAGTCTGTGGCTCTGAAAATCGCCGGGATACATAATCATATTTCGCGCGAACGGCAAGCGACAACCCGGTTATTTTTGTCGCTTCGCCATCATCTCGCCCAGTGCCGCGAACGGCCGGCTGCGACCGCCGCCGAGCTCACCGGGCCGCGTTTCCTGCGCCACTTCAGCGCCGGGTGCGCGGGGGTATGAGTCCAGCGACAGAAGGAGCAGCTGTGCCGCCAGTTCGCCGACGTCGATGCCATTGTCATCGAACACCTCCGGCAGATCCGACTCGGGCTCGCCCTCAGGGGCGCGGTATCCCGACGGGCCGAACGTCTCGATAAATTCCTCCTCGATGTGCGTCGCCAATGGCGCGAGGGTAACAACGCAGCGCTGTACGACGTCCGCCGTCAGCCGGCCCGAGACGCGCACGAGCGGGCCACCGGGCACGCGCTGCACGCGGACGCTGGCCTGGAGAGCTTCGACCGCGATCAGGTCGAACCGGGCGGCGAGCGCCGCGCGTTCCGCGTCGTCCGCCACTATGGTACGCCCGACTTCGCCCGTCTGAATCTCATCAAGGCCGATCGGCCGCGAAAACTCCGGTTCGATTTTGGGCTTCATCGTCTGGCTCCCTGAGATGCCTCGGCAAATCGAACACGCCCAGCCGAAAGATCGGCCACGATCTGATCTTCGAGATCCGCCATGCAAGCCCGGAGATAAGACGCCATCGCCTGTAGCGCTGCCGGCGATGGCCCGCCAGCACCGTATACGTAGTCGTTCAGGGCCCCGCACAGCGTCGCGTCACCGCGATTCAGCCCGTCGCGACATGCCGCGGCCATGGCGTAGAAGTGGCCGACGAGCTTCCTGACGCGCTTACCGACGCTGAGGTCCCCGACACCCATCTCGCGCAGGTTGCGGTCCAGGTCCTCGACCATGGCGTCGACCAGCGCCTGCGATACGTCGTCACCGCCCTCCGCGTGGCTGAGCCGTTCCATTACCGCGAAGACATGCAGTGCGATCATGGCGTACCGGCCGGTCACTGTGTCGGGCACGCCAAGGTCCCTGTAGAACACGCCGTCGCGCGCATGGTCGACGATGGCGACATACAGCCGTTTTGCACCGACCTTGTGCGGAGCCGAGGCAAAGAACGACTTGATGGAAAATGCCATGCACGGTCTCTTCTGGAGCCCCATGTCACGCGGCGCCGTGCCGGCGGCATTGACTTGGGGTTCTGTTCGGTGCGAATCTGAATGTCGAAAATGGGGAGTAACTCTCCCGGAATCAACAGATTTGCAATGCCGGCCCGGGACGGGCTGGTATGGAGGTTGTTGAATATTGTCCACGACCCGCTCGACGAGGATCGCGGTTTCCGCGTTGGTCGGCGCGCTGGCCCTGCTCACGGTGACCTCGTGCGATCCCCGATACGCAGCCCGCGGCAACATGCCCACTGCGGAGCAGGTCGCCGCGGTCGTTCCCGGCGTGCATGGCCCCGAAGACGTGCGCAGCGTCCTCGGGTCGCCGTCGGTCATCAGCACGTTCGACGAAAACACGTGGTACTACATCGGGCGGCGCACCGAACAGTACGCGTTCTTCGAACGGAAAACCGTGGAGCAGCAGGTCCTGATCGTCCGGTACGGAAGCGACGGCCGGGTTGACAAGATTTCCCGCCTGGACAAGGGCGACGGCCGCGAAATCGCCCTGGTCGAACGCGAAACACCGTCCGCCGGCCGCAAGCTTGGCCTCCTGGAACAGCTGTTCGGCAATATCGGGCGTTTCGGCGGCGACAGCGGCTCCGAATAGCCGCGGCTTCCGTGATCCGCGGCGGTTCGACCCCGCGACGCCAAAACGAACCCCGGCAGGCACGCCCGCCGGGGTATCGCGTCCCCGCTCGTGCGCAGCGCTAATGCGCCAACGCGACGAGCAACAGCAGCGCAACGATGTTCGTGATCTTGATCATCGGGTTGACGGCGGGCCCAGCGGTATCCTTGTAGGGATCGCCGACGGTATCGCCGGTCACCGCGGCCTTGTGGGCCTCGGATCCCTTGCCGCCGTGATTGCCGTCCTCGATGAACTTCTTGGCGTTGTCCCAGGCGCCGCCGCCCGCGGTCATCGAGATGGCAACGAACAGGCCGGTGACGATGACCCCGAGCAGCATCGCCCCGAGCGCCGCGAAGGCCGCCGATTTGCCGGCAACGCCCCAGATCACGCCGTAGAGCACGAGCGGCGCCAGAACCGGCAGCATCGAGGGGATGATCATCTCCTTGATCGCGGCCTTGGTCAGCAGGTCGACGGCCCGGCCGTATTCAGGCTTGCCCGTGCCCTCCATGATGCCCGGGATTTCCTTGAACTGGCGGCGCACCTCCAAGACCACCGAGCCGGCCGCACGTCCGACCGCAGTCATGCCCAGCGCCCCGAACAGGTAAGGCAACAGGCCGCCGACGAACAGGCCGACCACCACGTAGGGGTTGGACAGCGAGAAGTCGAGCGTCACGCCTCGGAAGAACTCGAACTGTGCTGAATTCGCGATGAAGTAGTTGAGGTCCTGCGTGTAGGCCGTAAACAGCACCAAGGCGCCCAGCCCGGCAGAGCCGATGGCGTAGCCCTTGGTCACGGCCTTGGTGGTGTTCCCGACCGCATCCAGCGCATCCGTCGTCTTGCGCACCTCCGCGTCCAGATCCGCCATTTCGGCGATCCCGCCCGCGTTGTCGGTGACCGGCCCGTAGGCGTCCAGCGCCACCACCATGCCGGCCAGCGCCAGCATGGCCGTAACCGCGATGGCGATACCGAACAGCCCCGCCAGCATGTAGGTGACGACGATCGCGGCAGAGATGATAAGCGCCGGCACGGCGGTCGCCTCCATCGAGATCGCCAGCCCCTGGATCACGTTGGTCGCATGACCGGTGATCGAGGCCCGGGCGATGCTCTGTACGGGACGATATTCGGTGCCGGTGTAGTACTCGGTGATCCAGACGATGAGGCCGGTGGTGACGAGACCGACGAGGCCGCAAAGATACAGGTCGAGGCTGGTGAAGATGACGCCGCCGGCGGTGTATTCAACGTCGATCCCGCCGAGCACCAGCCAGTTCACGCCGTAGATCAGCAGGGCCGAGATCACCGCCGAGCCGATGAAACCCTTGTAGAGCGCGCCCATGATGTTCTGACTCGCGCCGAGCCGGACGAAGAAGGTCGAGGCGATAGAGGCGAGGATGCAGGCGGCGCCGATGCCCAGCGGATACAGCATCAGCGACGAAACCTCCGCCGTGCCCATGAAGAAGATCGAGGCCAGGACCATGGTGGCAACGACGGTCACCACGTAGGTCTCGAACAGGTCCGCCGCCATACCGGCGCAATCGCCGACATTGTCGCCGACATTGTCGGCGATCACCGCCGGGTTGCGCGGGTCGTCCTCGGGGATGCCGGCTTCGACCTTGCCGACGAGATCGGCGCCGACATCGGCGCCCTTGGTGAAGATGCCGCCGCCGAGACGGGCGAAGATCGAGATCAGCGAGGCGCCGAAGCCGAGTCCGACAAGCGGGTCGATCAGATCGCGGCCGGTCGCGCCCAGATAGTCGCCCAGGAATAGGTAGTAGCCGGCGACTGCGATCAGCGCCAGGCCGGCCACCAGCATGCCGGTGATCGCGCCGGCCTTGAAGGCGAGGTCGAGGCCGTGTTGCAGCCCCTGGCGGGCGCCCTCGGCGACGCGGACATTAGCGCGGACCGAGATGTTCATGCCGATGAAGCCGGTCGCACCGGAGAGCAGGGCGCCGATGAAGAAGCCCAGCGCCACCTGCCAGCCCAGCACGATGGCAAGGATGATGATAACGACAACGCCGACGCCGGCGATCGTCATGTATTGACGTTTCAGGTAGGCGGCCGCGCCCTGCTGCACGGCTAAGGAAATTTCCTGCATCCGCTCGGTGCCGGCGCTGGCGCCGAGGACCTGGCCCCTGGTGAGGATGCCGTAAAGCACGGCAAGCGCGCCGCATGCGATGACTGCATAGAGCATCTCAGATTATCCTGGTATATGGTTGGCCCGGCGGGACAGAGCTATCCCCCCTCGCTGATGGGAATTCCGGCGCGCAACGGGCCCGCATCGCGGCCCCGGCGCACCGGAAATCGGCCGGACCATGCCAGACTTGCCGTCCAAACGCAACGGGCTTTAGGCTGCCCGGCCAACGGCGGCCCGTTGTGCCGCGCGCCGTTTGAGCCGCAACCAGAGGGCGGTGGCGAAGACTGTCAGCAGCGGCAGGATGACCGCATAGCTCACCGCCTGCCAGCCGAAGCGGTCGTAGATCACGCCCGATGACAGGCTGGCCACCGCGTTCGCACCGAACACCAAGAAGTCGTTGATCCCCTGCACCTTGGCCTTCTCGGGCAGCGTGTAGACCTCGGTCAGAAGGGTGCTACCACCGATGAACATGAAGTTCCAGCCGATCCCCAGCAGCACCAGCGCCGACCAGTATTCGAGCATCCCGGCGCCGGTCATGTTGACTGCGATCGTCGCGAACATCGCCACCGTCCCGGCAAGCACGATCCGCACCGCGCCGAAATAGCGGATCAGGTGGCCGGTGAAGAAGCTGGGCACGAACATGCCCAGGGCATGCCACTGGATGACGAAGGCTGTGTCGGGAAAGCTGTGCCCGTGTCCCTGCATTGCCAGCGGCGTTGCCGTCATCACCAGGGCCATGCTGCCATAGCCGATCATCGCCGCCAGCACGGCGATCAGGAAGGTCGGCTGGCGCGCGATCACCGCGACGGGACGACCGCCGCCCGTGCGCTCCTCCTCGCCGGGCGACGGGATGGCGATGAACTGGATCAGCACCATCGCCGCCGCGGCAAGGCCCGCCATCACCAGATAGCTGCCGGCGAACCGCGCACTGTCGACGAGGCCGGCGCTTGCCTTGGCAAGCTCCGGGCCGATGACGGCGGCGGCGACGCCGCCCAGCAGAACATACGAGATCGCCCGGCTCTTGTAGTCCTCGTGCACCGCTTCGGCGGCGGCGAAGCGGTAGTACTGCCAGTACGCGTTGTAGCAGCCCTGGATCAGCCCGCCGAGAGCGAAGGTCACGAAGTTGTCGGACCACAGCCCCCACGCGCCGACGAGCGCGGCGCCGACGCCGAATACCGTGCCGACGGTGAATCCCGCGCGACGGCCGACTCGTTTCATCAGCAGTGACGCCGGAATGGTCATCGCCATGGTGCCGACGAACATCAAGGCTATCGGCAGGGTGGCCAGCGACTTGTCCACCGCAAGCATCTTGCCTGCGAGTGCCGAGACGACGATCACCATGGTCGAGCCAGTCATGGCGAGGATCTGGCACAGGGTCAGCACCAGGATCGTCAGCATTGGATGGGCCGGGAGACGCGGTCCCGGAGCCGGCGTGCCGGGCAAAGCAGTCATGTGTTTTGATCTAGGGCATCTGCAAGAACTGGGATTCTCGCCTCTGCATACTGCCAATCCCCGGAAATGTCATCCGGGGACGTCAGCCCCCGTGCACCCAGCCCTTGCGCGGGAGGTGCAACTCGGTTCCGTCCGGCGCGGCGATGCGCAACCCGCCAGCGGGAACAATCCGGCCAATCGGGGTCAGCGGCAGCGACAGGTCGGAGGCGATCTTGACGACCCGGGCGGCATAGCCGGGCGGCACGGTAAACAGGATTTCGTAATCGTCGCCGCCGGTCAGTACCGTCGCCAGCAGCTCCGGCTCATTCTGGAGGACGGTGCGGACGCCCTCGGACAGCGGCACGGAGGCCGCGTTGATTTCGGCACCGACTCCCGATGCGTCGAGGATATGCGTCAAATCCGCCGCCAGTCCGTCCGATATATCAATGGCCGCGTTTGCCAGACCGACCAGACGCAGCCCGAGCCCGATACGCGGCCGTGGCAGGCGGTAGCGGCCAATCAGCTCGTCGCGCCGGTCCGGGGACAGCCCGGCTACCTCATCGTGCAGCAGCTTCAGGCCGATGGCGGCGTCGCCGATGCTCCCGCTGACGTACACGATGTCCTCGTCCCGAGCACCCGACCGGCGGATCGCACGGCCAGTCTCGACCGACCCGAAGGCGGTGATCGTCAACGTCAGCGGGCCCGGTGTGGCAACGCTGTCGCCACCCGCGAGCGTGACAGCGAATGCGGCCTGGTCTGCGGCCAGCCCCGCGACGAAAACCTTTACCCAATCGTCATCGATCGAGTCCGGCAGGGCGATGTTGAGCACATAGGTGAGCGGACTCGCTCCCATCGCCGCCAGATCCGAAAGGTTGACGCGCAGCAGTTTCGCTGCGATCAGGTCCGGTCGCTCATCGCCGATGAAGTGCACGCCGGCAACCATCGTATCGGTCGTCACGACGATATCGCGGTCCGCCATCGGCGCGATCACCGCGGCATCGTCGGTCAGTCCGAAAGCGCCCGGGAATCCCTCGGTCAACGGCGCGAAGAACCGCGCGATACGGGTAAATTCGTCGCTCTTACCCGGCATGGTCGCCGTCCGGGCACGCCGTGTCGCCGGAGTCGCGAAGGATGGCGGCCAGCCTGTCCAAAACTCCGTTGACCAGTTTCGGTTCACCGCCGTCGAAGAAGGCCTCGGCAATCCGAACGTACTCCGTTATCACGACGGCGGCGTCGATATCGGGGCGCGACAGCAGCTCCCACGTGCCGGCGCGCAGGATCGCGCGCAGGACCGCCTCCAGACGCGCCAGCGGCCAGTCTTCGGAAAGCGCCGCAACGACCATCCGGTCCACATCCTCCCGGCGCTCGGCAACGCCGCGAACGAGATCTGCGAGGAACCGCCTATCCGGCTCGACCCGCACCGCATAATCCGCATCGGGGTCGCTGGCGCGCCGCGCCTGCTCTTGCAGTGCGGCATCCGGGCTCGCCCCCGACATCTCCATCTGGTAAAGCGCCTGGACCGCAGCGAGCCGTGCGGCGCTGCGTTTTCTGTAACCGCCGGCCGCCGCCTTCATCGCGGTTTCTGCGCAAGGTCCTTGCGCAGTTCAATCATCCGCAAACACGCCCGCGCCGCATCCGCGCCCTTGTCCTTCTGGTCGACCGCCGCCCGGGCCCAGGCCTGGGCCGCATTCTCGACCGTCAAAATGCCATAGCCGATCGCCAGGCCGAGCCGCACCGCCAGATCCTGCAGTCCGCGAGCGCTCTCGCTGCAGACATAGTCGTAATGCGTCGTTTCACCACGGATCACACAGCCCAGCGCGATATAGCCGTCGAACCGCCCGCCCCCGACTTCGTGCGCCATTACGATTGCCGCCGGGATCTCGAAAGCGCCGGGTACGGTGACCCGTTCATGCGTCGCCCCTGCCGCGTCCAGCGCCGCAACGGCGCCGCGACACAACTCGTCGGCGATATCCTCGTAAAAACGAGCCTCCACGATCAGGACATGGGGCGGATTCGCATCGGCCATGTCTTGCTCCCTCAGCTGCCCGGCCGACGGCTATTTTTCGATCGGCCGATGTCCGACGACCGTAAGGCCATATCCCTCGATGCCGATGATGGCCTTCGGTGAGTTGGACAGGAGAATCATGTCGCGGACGCCCAGATCCAGGAGGATCTGTGCCCCGACGCCGTAATCGCGCAGCGCTCCGGGACGGGCCGGGCGCTCGCCGCGTGTTGCCGCCGCCTGCGCGGCAACCAGATCGGATAACGCCGTCGGCCGCGGCTCGCGGATCAAGACGATCACGCCGCGCCCGGCGCGCCCGATCATCTCCATCGAAGCCTGCAGGTCGCCGCCCTTGCCGCTGGCGGTGCAACCGAGAACGTCGTCCAGAACGTTGAGCGCGTGCATGCGGACGAGCACCGGCCCGTCCTCCTCGATATCACCCTTGACCAGTGCCACATGTTCCGCGTGGTGGATGCGGTTGACGTAGACATACATGCGGAAGCGGCCGCCGTACTGGCTATCCAGCTCGACTTCCGCACCGCGCTCGACGATCCGGTCGTGACGCAGGCGGTAGGCGATGAGATCGGCAATGGTGCCGATCTTCAAGCCGTGCCTTTGCGCGAACGCGATGAGGTCGTCGCGCCGCGCCATCGAGCCGTCCTCGTTCATGATCTCGCAGATCACACCCGACGGATTGAGCCCGGCAAGGCGGGCAATATCGACCGCAGCTTCGGTATGGCCGGCGCGCACCAGGACGCCGCCGTCCCGCGCCACCAGCGGGAACACATGGCCGGGGGTCCGGATATCGTCGGCGTCCTTGGCCGGATCGATTGCGACGGCCACGGTGCGCGCGCGGTCCGGCGCCGAAATTCCGGTGGTCACACCCTCCTTCGCCTCGATCGAGACGGTGAAGGCCGTCTCGAGCCGACTGGTATTGCGCTGTTCCATCAGGTTCAGGCCGAGCTGTTCGACACGCTCGTGGGTCAGGGCGAGGCAGATCAGACCGCGGCCGAATTTTGCCATGAAATTAATGGCGTCCGGCGTCGCCATCTGCGCCGGAATCACGAGATCGCCCTCGTTTTCGCGCTGCTCGTCGTCGACGAGGACGAACATGCGCCCGTTGCGGGCCTCGTCAATGATCTCTTCGGCGGAGGACGCGACCTCGCCGAACGTCACCTGCCATGGCTCTTCGATGCGACCGGCCATTTATTCATCCTTCGCAAGTAGGCGCGCAACATATCGGGCCAGCATGTCGATCTCAAGGTTCACGCGTCCGCCGGGGCCGATTTCACCGAGCGTTGTCACATCCGCGGTATGCGGGATGATGCAGACGCCGAACTCCGTTGCACCGACTTCGTTGACCGTCAGCGACACACCGTCGAGAGCCACCGAGCCCTTGGGTGCGATGTATCGCGCGAGAGCCTCCGGCGGCCGCACCGACAGGCGTATCGCTTCGCCGTCCGGGCGGCGGCTCGTGACCTCGGCAACCCCGTCGATATGGCCGGATACGATGTGCCCGCCGAGCTCGTCGCCCAGACGCAGCGCCCGCTCCAGATTGATCCGGCGTCCGGGCTGCCACTCGTCCAGCGTGGTCATGGCGAGGGTTTCGGCGGAGACGTCCACGGCGAACCAGTCGGCACCCTTGTCGACAACCGTCAGGCAGGCTCCGGAACAGGCGATCGAGGCGCCGAACGCGACCTCCGCCATCGGATAGCCCGTCGCGATTTCCATCCGGGCTCCCTTCTCCAGAGGCCGGCGGGCGCGCAACGTGCCGACATCGCTGATCAGTCCGGTGAACATCGCGTCTCCTTACTCATGGCGCACATAATTCTCGAGTAGGTCTTCGCCGACGTTCTGGACCGAAGTCCGCCGGTACCGGCGCATCATCGACAACCTGTCGATGCCGTAGGCGGCAACCGCCGGCACCCCGTCCCCGCCAATGATGCCCGCGGCGCGGAACCAGCAAAGACGGTCGATCAGATCGGCCCGCATCAAACAGGCGGCCAGATGTCCGCCACCTTCGACGAGGATGCGGGTCAGCCCTGCGTCGCCGAGGGCGGACAGCATGGCTGCCGGGGCCGGGTAGCCGTCAGGCCCGGCCTTGACCTCGACAAGCCGCACGCCGCTGTCCTCGAATGCATGGCGCCTGTCGCGATTTGCGCCAGGAACCGTGACGAGCCAGGTCGGCGTTTTCGATGCCGTGACCACGAGCCTGCTTGTCAGCGGGAGCTGCAGCCGGGAATCGACCACGATGCGCACCGGCGAGCGATCTTCGAGTCCCGGCAGGCGGGAGGTCAGGTCCGGATCGTCGGCCAGTCCCGTTCCGATCCCGATCATAACTGCGTCGTGGCGGGCGCGCAGCAGATGGGCGCGCTGGCGCGCGGCGTCACCCGTAATCCAACGGCTTTCACCGCCGTGCGTCGCAATTCGACCGTCGAGGGTGGTTGCGAGCTTGAGCGCAACCAGCGGCCGTCCGGAGCGTACGCGCAACAGGTAACCGGCGTTGATCGCTTCGGCCTCGTCGCGAAGCAGGCCGCACTCCACGTTGATGCCGGCATCGCGCAGTTGTCGCAGCCCGCCGCCCTTGACACGCAAGTCCGGGTCTTCGGTCGCCGCAACCACCCGGGCCACGCCCGCCTCGATCAATGCCCTGGCGCAGGGTGGCGTCCGCCCCTGATGCGCGCAGGGCTCCAGCGTCACGAAGGCCGTGGCCCCTTTGGCGGCGTCACCGGCACGCCGCAGAGCCTCGGTTTCCGCATGCGGCCGGCCGCCGGGCTGGGTCCAGCCCCGGCCGATGACCGTGGCCGCTGCGCCCTGCTCCACCAGGACGCATCCGACTGCCGGATTGGGCCACACCCTGCCGAGACCACGTCCGGCAAGCGACAGCGCCGCACGCATATGGGCGGCATCGACGGGATCAGGTTTGCTCAACACCAAGTTCGTCGGTGATGAAGGTCTCGAAGTCCTTGGCCTCTCGGAAGTTCCGGTACACCGATGCGAAACGGACATAGGCAACCTGATCCAGTGCGGACAGGGCCTCCATCACGAGCTCGCCGATGACTTCGCCGCGAATTTCGCTCTCTCCGGCGCTTTCGAGCCGGCGCACGATGCCGTTGATGACGCGGTCGACGCGGTCCGGGTCGACCGGCCGCTTGCGCAGGGCGATCATCATCGAGCGGCTGAGCTTGTCGCGATCGAACACCTCACGATGGCCATTCTTTTTCAGGACGGTCAGTTCGCGCAGCTGGACCCGCTCGAAGGTCGTGAACCGCGCGCCGCAACCCGTGCAAAACCGGCGTCGCCGAATTGCCGAGTTATCCTCAGTCGGGCGCGAGTCCTTCACCTGGGTATCGTCGTGACCGCAAAACGGGCACCGCATCCGTTTGCCCTCCGCTCCGTGTCAATTCATTCCCGCATAGATCGGAAAGCGTCGGCACAATTCGCCGACACGTGTCCGGACCGCCTCTTCGATAGAGCTGTTGTCATCGCGGTGAGCCGCCAAGCCATCCAGCGTCTCGACAATCATCTCTCCGACCTGGCGGAATTCGGCAGAACCGAACCCGCGGGTCGTCGCCGCCGGCGTGCCAAGACGTACCCCCGACGTGACGGTCGGCTTTTCCGGATCGAAGGGCACGCCGTTCTTGTTGCAGGTCATGCCGGCCCGCTCGAGGCTCTCCTCGGAGATGTTTCCGGTCAGCCCCTTCGGCCGCAGGTCGACCAGCATGAGATGGGTGTCGGTCCCGCCGGAAACAATCTTCAAGCCGCCCTTCGCTAGGGTCTCGGCCAGCACCCTGGCGTTGTCCGCCACCGCCTGCGAATAGGCCTTGAATTCCGGTTTCAGCGCCTCGCCGAAGGCCACCGCCTTGCCGGCTATGACATGCATCAGCGGGCCGCCCTGCAATCCCGGGAACACCGCGGAATTGATTTTCTTGCCGAGAACTTCGTCGTTGGAGAGGATCATGCCGCCGCGCGGCCCGCGCAGCGTCTTGTGGGTGGTGGTCGTGACCACATGTGCATGCGGCAGCGGGCTCGGATGCACCCCGGCCGCGACGAGCCCGGCGAAGTGCGCCATGTCGACAAGCAGATACGCATCTACGGAATCCGCGATCTCGCGGAACCGAGCGAAATCGATAACCCGCGGATAGGCGGACCCGCCGGCGATGATCAGCCGCGGTTTGTGCTGCTGCGCCAGCCGCTCGACCTCGTCGAAATCAATAAGCGCATCGTCCTCGCGCACACCGTACTGTACGGCGTTGAACCATTTCCCCGAAAGCGCCGGCGGCGCGCCATGCGTCAGATGACCGCCGGCGGCGAGCGAAAGTCCCATGATGGTGTCGCCGGGTCGCAAGAGGGCCATCATCACGGCGCCGTTCGCCTGGCACCCGGAATGGGGCTGCACATTCGCGTATGTGCAATCGAACAGCCTCTTGGCCCGCTCGATCGCAAGGCGTTCCGCAACGTCGACGTACTCGCAGCCGCCATAGTACCGTCGCCCCGGATAGCCTTCGGCATATTTGTTGGTCAGCACCGAACCGGTGGCCTGCAGCACGGCCTTGCTGACGACGTTTTCCGAAGCGATGAGCTCGATCTGATCCTGCTGGCGCGTCAACTCGCTGCTGATGGCCCCGAACACCTCAGGATCGCGGTCCGCAAGATCCTCACCAAAGAAGCTCGCCAGGTCTGTGCCTGCAGCGACTGCCATCATGTCATTCATAATCCGCAACATTCCCCTTCGAAATTCGTGATCTGCCAACTCTCCGTCACGCTAGCCCGGCCGTGCCGCGGAGCCCGCTGCGCGCTACGACATCTTGTCGACACGGCGCTGATGGCGGCCCCCGGCAAATGCGGTTTCGAGAAACATGTGGACGCAATCCCGCGCTGTCTCTGAGCCGCTGGTTCGCGAGCCCAGCACCAGCACATTTGCGTCGTTGTGTTCCCGTGCCAGCCGGGCATCGGTTGCATCGCAGCAGCGCGCCGCACGGATGTGGCGATGACGGTTCGCCGCGATCGAGATGCCGATGCCGGTGCCGCAGATCAGCACGCCTCGCGTCGCCTGCCCATTGCCCAAGGCTTCCGCGATCGCGTCGGCAAAATCCGGATAATCGACCGACTCCGGCCCGTCCGTACCAAGGTCGATGATATCGTAGCCGGATTCGGCCAAGAGTTTCTTGATTTCCTCCTTGACCTCGAACCCCGCGTGATCCGAAGCGATCGCAATGGCTTCCCGCGACATGGATCTCCTGTTACGCTTGCTGGCCGTTTCTCGTTGGCGCCGCCGAGCGCCACAACCACATGTAACTCGAACTGACACGCATACCATATGTCGCGGGGCCATGCCAGCCTGCGACAAACGCAATTGCCTGCTTCGCGGGCGCGGATTGTCGCAACCCGCCCAATCGCCCTGCCATCCACCGACGCGGCCGGAAAATCCACGTTGCCGATACCGCATTTGGCAGTCGTCTGGATGAAGACTACAATATATCGCAACACTATGGTTAATATATTTGAATCATGCACGTGGAAATTCAAAAGTTAATTAATATAGTTAATATTTCGCAGAGTTTAGTTGACGGAAGTACTTAAAATTAGTATTAATTAGACAAAGAAAATTACCTTGGATCGGGAAACATGTCGCAAAATTCTCTTAATGCCGCCTTGCGCGGCGATATTCTCCGCATGACGGCCGATGTGGTGGCGGCCTATGTCGGAAACAATGCGTTGCCGGCAGGCCAGGTCGGCGACGTTATCAGCACGGTATTCGGATCGCTGAAGGATCTGGGCGAAAACGGCGGCCGGACGCCGCCCCCTATCCCGGCCGTGCCGATCCGCAAATCGGTGACGCGGGACCACATCATCTGCCTCGAAGACGGCAAGAAGCTGAAGATGCTCAAGCGTCACCTGCGCTCGACATACGATATGACGCCGGAAGAATACCGGGCGAAGTGGAAACTGCCGGTCGACTATCCGATGGTCGCGCCGGCCTACGCCAAGGAGCGGTCTGACTTCGCAAAGAAAATCGGCCTTGGCCGCAAGACAAAGGTGGCGCCGCGCAAAGGCAGGTGACGGCTGCGAAATTGGCGCCGCCGCCCGGATTCGGGACCGGTGGCACCAGCAGGGGCCGGCTCCGCGAGCCGGCCCTATTCCGCTGCTGCGCAAAGTATTGCTGCGCCGCGAATCTGAATCCGCTATACATCGGCGGCTCGCATTCCCTCGGCAGCCTTGAACCGGAGTAGCACGATGAGCGCGCCGCAGACAGCCAGTCCCGACCCGTCCGCAACCGATGCCGCCGGCGCGGCCGTATTCTCCTGGGAGGATCCGCTTCGCCTCGAGGCGCAGCTGACCGAGGAGGAGCGCATGGTCCGGGATACCGCCCGCGACTACGCGCAGGACAGGCTCATGCCGCGCATCCTCGAGGCCAATCGCCATGAGACGTTCGACCGCTCGGTGCTCAACGAGATGGGCGAGCTCGGCCTGCTCGGCTGCACCCTGCCCGAGGAATACGGCTGCGCCGGCCTCAACAATGTCTGCTACGGCCTGGTCGCGCGTGAAATCGAGACCGTCGATTCGAGCTATCGCTCGACCCTCAGCGTGCAATCCAGCCTGGTCATGCATCCGATCCACGCCTATGGCAGCGAGGCCCAGCGCAAGGCCTATCTGCCGCGGCTGGCGAGCGGCGAGATCGTCGGCTGCTTCGGGCTGACGGAGCCCGATCACGGCTCCGACCCGGGCGGCATGAAGTCTCGCGCCGTCAAGGCGAAGGGCGGCTACGTGCTGACGGGCAACAAGATGTGGATCACCAACTCGCCGGTGGCGGATATCTTCATCGTGTGGGCCAAGACCGAGGACGGCGTGATCCGCGGCTTCATCCTCGAGATGGGCATGAAGGGCCTGTCCGCCCCCAAGATCGAGGGCAAGTTCGCGCTGCGCGCATCGATCACCGGCGAGATCGTGATGGACGAGGTGTTCGTGCCGGAGGACAATGTGCTGCCGGGCGTCGAAGGCTTGAAAGGGCCGTTCGGCTGCCTCAACAAGGCGCGCTTCGGCATCGCCTGGGGCGCCATGGGTGCGGCCGAGTTCTGCTGGCATGCGGCGCGCAGCTATACCATGGACCGCAAGCAGTTCGGGCGGCCGCTGGCCGCCAACCAGCTGATCCAGAAGAAGCTGGCCGACATGCAGACGGAGATCGCGCTCGGCCTGCAGGCGTGCCTGCGGCTCGGCCGGCTTGCCGACGAGGGCGCGGCGACGCCGGAGATGATCTCGATGCTCAAGCGCAACAACTGCGGCAAAGCGCTGGACATCGCGCGGATGGCGCGCGACATGCACGGTGGCAACGGCATCGCTGACGAATTCCACGTCATCCGCCACGTCATGAACCTGGAGGCGGTCAACACCTACGAGGGCACGCACGACATCCACGCCCTCATCCTTGGCCGCGCTCAGACCGGCCTGCAGGCCTTCACCGGCGCCTGACCGACACCGGATTCCGGAATTTTGGACGCGAAAAAGGCCGCTCCCCTGCCGGAGCGGCCCTTCCCGATAGACCCCTCTCAGTACGCAGCGCGTACGGGAAAGTTCATCGCCGCGATCCAGAAGCGCTCCAGCCTGCGCAGCAGGGTGTTTGCGCCGTCCAGATCATTGGCCGAGGTGATCTCGCGCTCGAGCTTGTCGGCCTGCGCCTCGAACATCCCGTCGAGCACGTCGTGCAGGCGGATGCCCTTCTCGGACAGGCGGACACGCACGGAGCGCCGGTCGTGGGTCGAGCGCTCCTGGATGAGGTATCCGTTCTCGACCATCTTGCGGACGTTATAGGAAACGTTGGAGCCGAGGTAATATCCGCGATTGGTCAGCTCGCCGACCGTCAGCTCGTCCTTGCCGATATTGTACAGGATCACCGCCTGGACGTTGTTCACGTCCTGGACGTCCAGGCGATCGAGTTCGCCCTTGACGACCTCCAGAAACTGCCGGTGAAGACGCTCGATCAGGTGGATGGATTCAAGATATTGCTCTTTCACGGCAGACCCGCATTAAGCTGTTGATCCGAAACTCATTTCAGCACCCGCCCGCGCGCCGGCGACGGGACCGTTCGTGCCTCGAATCTGCGCTATACTTCTTAAAATTCGTTTAATTGAGCGGATTAATTGCCGCGAATCATCTTGATGATTCCTGAGAAGTCGGTCCTGGCTTGTCCGCTATTGACGAACAGCCCGTACAGGGCCGCCGCCGCCGCCCCCATCGGCGTCGCGGCGCCGCCCGCCTGAGCCGCCTCCTGCGCAAGCTTGAGGTCCTTGAGCATCATCTCGGCAGTGAATCCCGGCTTGTAGTCGTTGTTCGCCGGCGAGGCCGGCACCGGGCCCGGCACCGGGCAGTACGTGTTGAGCGACCAGCAAGATCCCGACGATTTGGAACTGATGTCATACAGCTTCTGGTGGTCGAGCCCGAGCGCCTCGGCCAGCACCAGCGCCTCGCAGACACCGATCATCGTCACCCCGAGGATCATGTTGTTGCAGATCTTGGCGGCCTGGCCGTTACCGGGGCCGCCGGCGTGGATCACCGCCTTGCCCATCTTGGCGCATACCGGCTCGGCCCGGGCGAAGGCCCCGTCGCTGCCGCCGACCATGAAGGTCAGGGTCGCCGCCGCCGCCCCCGCGGTGCCGCCCGAGACCGGCGCGTCGACCATCGCCATGCCGGCCTCTTCGGCTGCCGCGTGCATGGCGCGCGCGGTGGCGACGTCGACGGTCGAGCATTCGATGAACAAAGTCCCCTTTCCCGCCGCCGCCAGTGCCCCGTCCTCGACCAGCACCTGGCGGACCTGCCGGCCCGCCGGCAGCATCGTGATCACGACCTCGGCGCCGCGCACCGCCGCCGCAGTGCTGTCCGCCGCGGTCACCCCGGCTGCGGCAGCGCGCTTGACCGACTCCGCGACCATGTCGAAGCCCTGCACCGCATGGCCGGCCTTCACAAGATTTTGTGCCATCGGCCCGCCCATGTTGCCGAGCCCGATGAAACCGATCGTCGCCATATGTCTCTCCCTGCGTTCAATCGTCCGTCCCGGCCGGCTCGCGCGCCGACGCTGCGGCAAATCGAAGCTCCCGCTCGCCGAGCGGCGCGAAGCACGCCGTGACCAAGTCCTCACTTACCTCCGCCAAAGTCGCCGGTCGCCAGCGCGGCGTCCGGTCCTTATCGATCACCGCGGCGCGCACGCCCTCGCGGAAATCGTGCGCCGGCACGACCCGCTGGCTGAGCCGGTACTCCATCGCCATGCACGCCTCGAACTCGAGCGCCCGCCCCAATCGCAGCTGCCGCAGCGCAACCTTGAGCGCGAACGGCGACTTGCCTTCCAGCGCCGCCAGCGTCGTGGCCGCCCAGGCGCCGCTCTCCTGCTCCAGCGCCACGACGATCTCCTCCACCGAATCGCCGGCGAAGCAGCGGTCGATCGCCTCGCGCTCCGCCGCCAGCGGCGCCGCGCCGGGCGGCCCGTCGAGGTCGCGCAGCACCGCATCGGCGGGCTCGCCCTCGGCCATCCGCTCGACCATCACCGCATGCTTGGACGCCGCGACGTGCACGTCGGCGATCCCGGCATAGACGCAGTCGGCGGCCGTCAGCCGCGCCCCGGTCAGCCCGAGATACATCCCGATCTCGCCGGGGCAGCGCGGCAGAAAGTAGGAGCCGCCGACGTCGGGGAACATGCCGATGCCGGTCTCGGGCATGGCGAACAGCGTCGCCTCGGTGGCGATGCGCAGCGCCCCGTTGACCGACACACCGACGCCGCCGCCCATGGCGATGCCGTCGATCAGCGCGACATAAGGCTTGGGATAGCGGAAGATCAGGCGGTTGAGGCGGTATTCGTCGGCGAAGAAGCCGGCGATGTAATCTTCGTTGTCGGGCTGCACCAGCGCCCGGATGTCGCCGCCGGCGCAGAATGCCTTGTCGCCCGCGCCGCGGATCAGCACCGTGGCGACGGAGGGATCGCCCGCCCAGTCCTGCAGTCGCGCGGTCATCGCATGGATCATGTCCAGCGTCAGCGCGTTCAGCGCCTGCGGCCGGTTCAGGGTGATCAGGCCGAGCGCACCGCGCCTCTCGAACAGCACCTCGTCCATCGCGCCTAGGCCTCCAGCAGCCGGCGGGCGATGATCAGCCGCATGATCTCGTTGGTACCCTCGAGGATCTGGTGCACGCGCACGTCGCGCACGTGCCGCTCCAGCGGGAAGTCCTGCAAATAGCCGTAGCCGCCATGCAGCTGCAGCGCCTCGTTGCACACCTTGAACCCGACATCGGTGGCGAAGCGCTTGGCCATGGCGCAGTGCATGGTGGCGTCCGGGTCGCCCTCGTCGAGCGAGGCGGCGGCGCGCCAGGTCATCAGCCGCGCCGCGTCCAGCTCGGTCGCCATGTCGGCGAGTCGGAACTGCAGCGCCTGGAAGTCGGCGAGTCGTTTGCCGAACTGCTTGCGCTCGCCCATATAGGCCCGGGCCGCCTCCAGCGCTGCCCGCGCGGTGCCGATGGAGCAGGCGGCGATGTTGATGCGGCCGCCGTCGAGCCCGGCCATGGCGATCCTGAAGCCCTCGCCCTCGTTGCCGAGGCGGTTGGCCAGCGGCGTCTTGCAGTCCTCGAAGATCACCGCCGCGGTCGGCTGGCTGCGCCAGCCCATCTTCTTCTCCTGCGCGCCGAAGGTCAGGCCCGGCGCCCCCTTCTCGACCAGAATGCACGAGATCCCGGCCGGCCCGTCGCCGCCGGTGCGTGCCATCACCGCGTAGAGGTCGCTGACGCCGCCGCCGGAGATGAAGGCCTTGGAGCCGTTCAGCGTGTAGTCCTGGTTGTCGGGTGCCGCCCGCGTCTTGAGGGCCGCCGAATCGGAGCCGGAGCCGGGCTCGGTCAGGCAATAGCTAGCCACCGTCTCCATGGTCATCATCTTCGGCAAAAAACGGGCGCGCTGCGCATCGTCGCCGAAGCGGTCGATCATCCAGGCGACCATGTTGTGGATCGACAGGAACGCCGCGGTCGAGGTGCAGCCGGCCGACAGCTCCTCGAATATGAGCGCCGATTCGCGGCGCCCGAGCGCCGCGCCGCCATGCTCCTCGCCCACGAGGATCCCCGCCATGCCGAGCGCCGCCGCCTTGCGCAGGGTCTCGACCGGAAAGATGCTGTCCGCGTCCCATTCGGCGGCATGCGGCGCCATCTCCTGCAGCGCGAAGTCGCGCGCCATCTCGCGGATCGCCTGTTGTTCCTCGGAAAGGCGGAAATCCATGAATCGTCGAATCCCGTGCGCTCCGGCGCCGGCCGGCACAATTGCTGCCACGATAAGCCTTGAGCGACCATCGATCCAGCCCTCTTGCGGGGTGGCGGGCGAGCGCCGCGCGCCGATGCGTGAAACGAGCCCATGCGTTAGGGTTTTCCGCGGGTTTCGGGAGGTCATTTCGCCCTTCGGAACGGGCGATCGTCTTGGGTGCGGAAATCTGTCGGGGCCGACGGGATCCGGCCTGCATGCGGCGACGGCCGCCACAGCCTCGCCCTCGGTCAAAGCCCTCACTCTTGATGTGGTTTTGTATGTGTACTATCGTTGCCGCACCCGAGGGGCTGCCATAATCAACGCAAGGGGAGGAAATCATGACATTACGCTTAACCGCGGCATTCGTCCTTTCACCGGTTGTTTTGCTCGTCGCCGCCGGAAGCCTGCAGGCGCAGACGAAGTTGGACCGGGCGATTGTCCAGCCGGGCCCGGGCTCCCTCACCAGCGGATACGAAAAAGTGTCCACCTGCGCCTACAGCCACACCGTCGCCGGCACAGGTCAGATCCTGTCCGGCGCGGGCACTGCGGAAGGCCAATTGACGACAGGCAATGTCACGGCAACGAACAGCCAAGGCGAAACCGTTGTTTACGAGAACGCGAAATACATCACCGAGGGCACCCTGAAACGTATATGCAGACCCTCGACCATTGGCGAGGTAGCATCGCCCGTGGACAAAACATCGCCAGAATACAGAGCAACAATGGAACAATAGCGCGGCCTTCGCGATACCGCCCCGGGGGGTGTTCGTGCCCCCCGGGAGCCACATTGAAATTCCCGCTTCGGGCTGACAGAGCCCCGGATTTCCAAAATTCCCGGGGCGGCGCATGAGTCGGGTCCCGCTCACGACCGGCGGTGTCGGGCTGCGGTCACCGTTCCCCTGTCACGGCCGGCGGCTCGCCAGTCAGCGACGCCGTCCGCCTCGCACCGCTACCGGACCATGAGCTTGTAATTCATGCTTCGGCCCGCGGTCTTGGGGATAATCTCGACGATGATGAATTGCCGGTTCGCCCCGGTGACCGAGAAGGTATGGGACGTGCCGTTCCGGGCCTTTTTGGCAAACTCCTTCGTGCTGCCGACCTGCGCCGGGCGACCGTTCACGGGGTCGGCCTTGCACACCCGCACCACGGTGCGGCTCTTGCCGCCGGTCTTGGTGATCGTCACGGTTCGCGTATCGTCGCCCGACGGCAGAAGCGAGACGAAGGTGCGTTTGCCCGGCGTTACCACGTTTCCGGTCTCCGCCAAGCCGAATTCGAACTTCCGCGGGCCAAGCCGGGCCCAAGAATTGCCGACCATGACGTTCCACCAGTTGGACATCTCGACGCCGACCTTGCGCATCTGCACCGACGGATAGGCGGCCAGCTTGCCCATGCGCCAGGTCCAGCAGGCGGAGAGGGCCCGGCATTCCCCGTTGTATTTCTCGATGATCTTGTCCAGGTACTGCGACTGGCAGGGCGCGGCGCGCGCGGGCCCCGGCAAGGCTGTCAGGCCAGCCATCAAGACGAAAAATGCGACCGAACTACAGACAAGGGATTGACGCTGCGATTTCATTCTTCATGCCTCCTTGACGTTTGTTCTTCTCCCTACGCGCGCCAGCGGTTCAGGCCTCCGGCAGCTGTCCCGGGCATCCGGCGGGTCACCATCGACATTCCGTGACCCGTCCTTCGCCCATGCATCTCCCACGATCCGTGGTCATATCGTTTCGCCGGAAATGTCGGCTGGAGGGGTGTTTTCACCGGTTCCCTGTGGTTGTCGCGAGGCACCATAGCAAGTTACCGCGGTGGATCAACGTTGCACGACTCCCAGGGAACCTGCGTCGAACGGCTTTGATGCGCCCAGGGACGGACCGGCGCGAACCCGGACCTGCCCAGCGGCATTTACTTTCGGTTGCATCGCCCCATATTCCCGGTCATGCGCCTGCGCCTCGCCGAGCCGTCCGACCGCGCGCTGCTGGAGCATTGGGACCGGCAGCCGCA
>JBFIFO010000013.1:0-39578 GCA_041602815.1 Alphaproteobacteria bacterium
CGATTCCAGCGCCAGCACCGCGGCCGCGAACACCTCGCCCGGCTCGTTGTGGGCAAGCTGCTCTGCGCACAGCTCCCAGCCCGCATCGCCGGCGACCCGCAGCCCGTCGAGATGCGCTTCGAGGCGGTCGTCATGCCGCACCAGGTCGCCCAGCCGGTAATGCGGCGCATGCACCGCAAGGTCGCGCAGATGCCAGAGGAAGGCGGCCTCCTCGGCGTGCTGGGTCAAGATGGGGTAAACGTGCATGTACATTCAAGATAATTCCGGTTTTTGAACTAAATCATATGCTTCTCACATGCGCGCTAATTCATAATTTCGGCGTTCGTGCAAAATCCCACGCCGCCCGGAGTGCAAAATCATTAGGAAATTTCTTCCGGAATTTTATGCAACGTCCAATGAACACCATCATCAGTCGACAAAAGATGCTTATCGCCAATTGACCACAATACACCACCCCCGGCGTGCAAAAAACCGCACGTCACTTTTTCATCATTAAGGCCGAAATCGACTTTTGTGCAATTGCCCTGTTCATCCATGCACCACAGACCCTTTAAAGATGCCAGCCAAAGTTTTTTCTGATACCACTCCAACCCCCACAGCTGATTTTTTGTCGCATCTTGCTGAACCAAATCCCAACGGTCCCCCTTGCCTTGGAGTAATGTTCCAGCCTGACCGCATGCGTATGCGGTCTCGGGCGAAACGCAGATCACGCGTTCCAGCTTGACATTGGTTGGGGACGGCTGTACCCGCCAGTTGCGACCGTTGTACCGCCAAATTTCTCCCTCCCATCCGACTGCGATTATGTCATTTTCATCAAATCCATCAATCGAGTTAAATCCGCTAACACGCGCCTCGGTGGCGGGAATTACAACACCCTGATCGATCCGCTTCCATTCTCCGGGAGCCTCCCGGCGGTAGACTTGTCGTCCCATACCTGCAACATAAACATGCTCCCCAATTAACCGGACATCCCGCAGTGCTCCACGATGCGCGGGTCCTTCTGAACTGTCATCTATCGTTTCTTCGCTGAACCCTTCTTTGGTGGCAACGTGCACCCGGCCGTTTTCGCTAACACACAACAGTGTTGGCTCCGGCTTGTCCGTTAAGCACAAGTGGGACACCATCCACTTTACCTGAAATCCTGACCATTCACCGGTCCAACCAAAGACCTGCGAAACATAAACCTTCTCGTGTTCAAGCTGCGGCAGATACGCTATTATGTAAACAGTGTTTCGATCGTAGACAAAACCACGCGCAAATCGCCAAACTGAGCTGCTTACAGTCATGGACACCACCTCAATAAATCAACCACCAAGTATCAACCCCCCCGCTTTCTTTACGCCCTGTGCCATCTTGGTTAGGAGCTCGAAACCTCTACCCAATTGATGGGTCGCCTCCTTCAATCCCGGATCAATAGTTCGCAACGGCGTATTATCATCTATACCCATTCCCTCTTGCTTATGGTAGTTGTCAAGCTGTTGTCTTATGCAATCTTCGTTACAGCCCTGTTCGGGAAAAACGGCCTTATGTGCCGTAATTCCGGCCTCTCTGGATTCGGAATAAGTCCACGCTACGTTTTTGTGTCCTGGCTCTGCGCGAGCCATAGCTCCCAGCTCAAGCGCTCCCTGCACCGAATGCAAATCCGCGTGCTCACCGGGTCCACTCTTAGGTCCCGAAGCACACACGCACGGCGCGTCGTTTTGGTCATAAGGTCGAAATGGCTTCACTATTTCGCTGTCCGACGTACGTTTGAAGCCAAATCCATGAACTTCCACCAAGTGATGGGCCTGATCACCGTCGCAGCATTCAGGCGAACCGCTTCTGACGTACGGGACCAGTCGGCATTTTCGAGCTTTTTGGCATTCTTCGTCGGCGCATTGAGCAGCCTTAGTTTCTGCCTTCTTTAGTCTCCCGCCGGTCGATTTGTCCTCAAGGACGCCGGTCTTGCGATCTGCTTTAATGTTGATTTTCTTCTCTTCATAAACTTCAAGGTGCTCACATGCATCGCGTTCTTTTTTGAAATCGTCCTTGCACGGATTATCTGGAGCCATTGCCTGGCTGTCGAGATAAGGCCAAGGCCCCGTATTCGACGGCATCGACCCATGATTATGCGTCGTCATGTCGAGGTGCCGGACGACGTTCTTGCCCTCGAACTTCACGTCCATGGACCAGCTGGTGAAATAGATCTTGCCGCGGTTGACGCTGGTCACCACGCCCTTCTTGGCGGCGCTGCCGGCCTCGTCGCCCATGCTCTTCTTGAAGTGCGACTGGTTCTTCAGCATGATTTCCTTGCCGGAGATCTTGACCTTCTTGCTGCCCGCCGCCGTGTCCTTGGCCATGCCGGTGTTGGGATAGGGAATCGGCACGCCAGGCGGCGTCGCCGGGTTCTCCGGCGGAGTGAAGCAGACGTCCGGGAAGGCGCAGATCGACTTGCCGTCCCCTGCCTTGCAGGAAATCTCCCGCCCGTTGGCGAAGACGTCGTTGCCCATCAGCCGCGCCCTCCGGCCCTTTTGACGACCAGCGCCGCCCGCTTGCCGTCGTCATTGCCCAGGTGGCACAGCACGCCCGGCCCCGGCGCATAGCCCTTGCGGGCGGCGAACAACGCGACGCCCAGCATGCAGGGTAGCGCCGCCGCGCCGACCTCGCCGATGCAGTCGGCGGGATGCCAGATGTCGAAGCCATGCTTGCGCTTGCGCAGCACTCGGCTGAGCACCAGCGCCGCCTCCTTGAAGCCGTACTGCTCGCCGCTCAGATCGGCCATGCGGTAGTCGAGGTCGGCGAGGTCGAGCCCGGCCTCGCCCAGCGCCGCCGTGATCGCCTCCGCTAACCCGTCGGCGCGCAGCGGCTCCTCGGATTCGATGGCGGCGTCCTCGCGCGCGAAGCCCATGCCGTGACAGACGAGATCGCCCGCCTTGGCCGCATCCGGCCGGCCGAGCAGGACGGCACCGGCCGCCTCGCCCGGGATGAAGCCGTTGGAGTTGTCCGCCGTCAGCAGGCGATCGCGCGCCTCGTAGGCGGAGAGCGTCGGGCCGATGAGGAAGCTGTCGACCCCGGCGACGACGACATGGCGCGGCGCGTCCTTCGGGCGGTGCAGCAATTGGCGCGCCCGGTGCAGGGCGACGGCCGCGCCGACCCTGCCCTGGGCCAGCATCTGCGAATCGCGGTGGAAGCTCGCACCTAGCTCCCGCGTCGTCTCGTCGTAGAGCGAGTTGCTCAGCCCGTCGAGCCGGCCGGGCCGATCCGGCTCTGCGAGGCACAGCAGCAGCGGGACGTCGGTCGGCGCAACATCGGGCACCAGGTCGAGGCATTCTTTCAGCGCCCCTGCCAGCAACTTCGCCAGCTTCGCCTGGCCGCGCCAGGGCTGCTCGAGCGGCACCTCGCAGCCGAGGATCCATTCGCCGGCCCGGTCGATGAACCGGGTTTCGCGGAAATTGTCGATGGCGCAGCGGATCGCAGCGCAGGCCGCCGGGGCGGTGAGGCCGACGCCGGTCATCATGCCGGCCCCGAGGATGGCGACGGCAGGCGCGCTCACGCCACCTCCTCCTCTTCTGCCTCTTCCCGCTCCGCCCGCCGGGCGCGGACCATGGCGCCGAGCGACGGGTAGTACTCCTTGCCCAGCTCGCGCGCCCGCCACCAGCCGCGCGACATCCGGCCGGCCAGCACCTGCACGATCTCGAACATGTTGCGTTTGAGCGGCAGACTGGTGCGCCAGGTCATCATCAGGCGCCTCTGGTCGGGCTCGATGACGATGGTGTCGAGCACCGCCTGCCGCTCCTCCTGGTCGCCGCGCTTGCGGAAGAACACCACCGGCACTTCGACGGCGGGCAGCCTGAAGGCGGTGCGCCCCTCGGGCGTGAGGTTGAGCAGCGCCACCTGTTCGCCGCCTCGTGGGGTCGCGATCTGCTGGTCCATGGGGGCGGACTGGAAATAGGCGTCGTCGAAATCGGCCGGCAGGAACGGAAAGACCTCCTTCAGCCATTTCTCGTCATAGGTGCCGGCCAGCTTGTAGCGCGGCTCCCATCCGCGGCCGACCGCCCCGAACGACATCGGCCGGTATACCTTGTCCGGTGCGCGCACCGGCTTGCCGCGCTCTTCCGTATTCGGCACCGGCGTGCCGTCGACGAGCTTGGCGGCGAGCTGTTTGTGATAGCCGCGGCCGACCGGATTCGCCATGAAGGCGCTGTGCTTAGACTCGTCGGGATGGAAATTGTCGCACCCCCCGAAGGCCCGGTCGTAAGTGATCGGCATGGTGACGAAGGGCTGCGGCGGCCCGGGATCGGCCCGGAGCGCCGAGGCCTGCCAGACGCGGTCGCCGACCACGTCGAACGACTTGTTGAACGTGCCCACCAGGAGGCCGACCTGGACGCGCGTCGCCGGCTTGCCTCCGGGCGCGTGGGCGCTGCCGTTCAGCAACACGTCGCAACGCGGTTTGCGCGGCGCGTAGTCGGCTTCGTAGATCGGCGCCGAGAGTCCGGGCTCGCCGGTGAAGGTATCGGCCTCGACCAGCGGCACCTGCTCCTCCGCGAGATGCGGCGCCTCGCCCTTCTCGGGAAACGCGAAGGTACCCTTGACCGCGACCACGAGATGCTCGCGGCCGCTCGGTTCGGTGCCGAGCGTGTAGCCCGCCTGCATCCCCGTGGCGTTGAGCAGGTCCATGACAGTGCCTTCAGTTGATCTGCACCGAGCCGCCCTTGATGCGGTTGACGCCGGAGGACCGGTTCAAGAGATAGGCGCCGCGGATCAATACCTTGCCGGCGCGCGTGAGCGTGATGCTCGCCTTGCCGCATTTGAGGACGATTTCCTTGTCGGCGGAAAGCACCACGCGCTCGCCGTCCAGCCGAGCCTCGTCCGGCCGCCCCGGCGCCTCCACGCGTACCGTCATCTCACTCGCGTCCGCGGCCGGCGGACTGTCCAGCAGGCCGAGCAGGATCGGCTTGTCCTCGTCGCCGTCCTCGAAGCCGGCGATCGCCCGCAGGCCGGTGCAGGCCGCCCAGTCGGGGGATGTCTGCATCCACACGACGCGGGCCGGGCGACCCTTGCGCTGCGTGGCGCCCCAGCGCAGCAGCGGCCGGCCGTCCTTGTCCGCCCCCTCGATCACGGCGACGACGAGGCCCGACGGCGCGCCGGCGATCTCGCCCGACAGATCGAGCTTGGTGACCATTTCGTTCATCGAATTGTCCTCCCCCAGGACGGATCCGGCCGTCAGTTCTGCAGGATCTTGCTGCCCTTCATGATGATGTCGCTCGACGCTTTGGCGTTGATCTTGCCCGAGGCCTTGATGCTGACGTTCTTGCCGTCGATCGTGATGTCCCCGTTCTTCTTCATGGTGATCGTGGCGCTGCCGGTCTGCAGCACAATTTCGTCGCCGGCCTTGACTACCAGCCGCTTGCCGACGTCCTCCGTGCGGTTCGAGCCGATCGAGACGGTCTCGTCCTTCCCGACATTCTTCGTCCGGTTGGCACCGACTGACAGGGACTCATCCTTGCCGACGCTGTGCGTCCGGTTGTCGCCGATGTCGACCTTCTCGTCCTTGGCGACCTGCTCCGTGCGGTTCTGCCCGATCGTGATCTTCTCGTCCTTGCCGACGGTTTCGGTACGGTTGTCGCCGATCGAGATGGTCTCGTCCTTGCCCACGCTCTCGGCGCGGTTCTCGCCGATCGAGATGGTCTCGTCCTTGGCGACATCCTCGGTCCGGTTGTTGCCGATGCTCGTCGTCTCGTCGTTGCCGACGCTCTTGGAGCGGTCGTGCCCGACGGACAGCGTCTGATCGTTGTTGATCTCGACGCCCTGATCGCCGGGATCCTTCTTGTCGAACCCGACCTTGAGCGTGTCGTTGTTCTCGACGACGCGGTTCATGTCCTTCTCGGCGTGGACGTAGATCTCCTCCTCGCCCTTCTTGTCCTCGAAGCGGATCTCGTTGAAGTTGTCGCCGGTGCCCTTCTTGGTGCTGCGCGACTTGATGCCGGACTGGGTCATGTTGTCGGGCAGGCTGTAGGGGACCGTGCTCTCGGCGTTGTACACACGCCCGGTGATGATCGGCCGGTCGGGATCGCCCTCGAGGAAGTCCACGATCACCTCCTGGCCGATGCGCGGGATGTGGACGGCGCCCCAGTTCTTGCCGGCCCATGGATACGACACGCGGATCCAGCACGACGAGTTCTCGTCGTCCTTGCCCTTGCGGTCCCAGTGGAACTGGACCTTCACGCGGCCGTACTTGTCGGTATAGATCTCTTCGCCCGACGGGCCAACGACCATCGCCGTCTGCGGCCCCTGGACGATCGGCTTCGGGGTTATGCGGGGCGCACGGTACGGCGTCTTGCTGCCGAGCGCGACGATGCTGCACTGGCTGTCCGACTCACCGCTGCCCATGCCCGCCATATAGGCGTCGGAGCTCAGCTCGCTGGTCGACGAGACAACCAGGTATTCGCGGTTCTGGTCGTCGCGCGGAAAGCCGTCCAGCTTGAACAGCCCGCCCGCGAACAGGCCCGCCGCATTGCCGCTGCCGTACCCGCGTTCATGCTGGCTCTGGAGTTCCTCCAGGCGGATGCGCGCATAGGTCTCGCCGTCACCGGTCTCAACGTACTCGCCGGGATAATCATAGACCTCGAAATCCTTCTGCGCGTGGTCCAGCGGATTGTTGTTGCGCGTTTCCAGCTCGGCGCTCGGCTTCTCGAAGTCGAAATCGCGCAGGCTGTATTTTCCGGGTTGCACCTGCTTGGCAACCGACCACGCAGACAGGTGATCGCGCTCCCTGTGGCTGCCCTCGATCGGCGGGTAATAGGGAACGGTCTCGAACCCCGGGATCGGGTCGTGGGCATTGAGCGAGTCGGACAGGACGAGAGTGTGTTTGCCGTCCTCGTGCCTGAAGTAGTAATAGATGCCTTCCTGCTCCATGAGTCGGCTGACGAAGTTGAAATCCGTCTCACGATACTGCACGCAGTATTCCCACTTCCGGTAGCTGCCGCTCAAGCGCTTCTCGAAGTCGGAGAATCCGTCGTCCTGGAACACCTGCTCGATGATCTCGGGCACGGTCTTTTCCTGGAAGATCCGGCAGTCGGCCCGGCGCGTCAGCAGCCACAGCCAGGGCCGCAGGGTGGCCCGATAGCGTGAGAATTCCCGCAGTCCGCCCTCGTACGAAAACTGGCTGACATACCCGTTGAAGTACCGGGTCTTGCGTTCCGCCGGAAGATCCAGCCGCACGGTCATGAGCTGCCCGACCACGTCGTCCAGCTCGATATCGTGATCCTTGCTCAGCAGCTCGAGGTCGAACTCGAAAGGATGGCTGAGTCGCTCGCTCGCACTCATGGCACGGAACAGCAACACGTCCTTACCGAGCGGACTTGAGACCTCGAACAGCCGGCCCGCCTGCGTGGCCTCCACCGTCGCCATCGCGCGTTCCCCTGCTCCCTGTTTTCCTGCGATTTTATCGCAATAAGCGAAGCATGCATAGGCAAATAAGCAGGTTTTCCGGCCCATCGGCGCGGCCTGACGCGGTTTGGCGCACGGCATCCGCCGTTCCCATGCTAGGATCGGCAAGTGCAAGTCGTGAGGAGGACCGGGACATGGGTGGACGGCTCGAGTTCGAGTTTCGCGTGCCGAAACCGACTGACAGGCCGCGAGCGGTGCAAGCGGAAGGCGAAGCGTTCCGTATCCTGATTGTCGGCGATTTCAGAGGTTCGGACGCACGGCGGGCGGCGCCCGTCCTTGCCGACCGTCCGGTGATGGCGGTCGATATCGACAATTACGAACAGATCCTTGCGCGGCTCGCGCCGCGCGTTTCGATCGTCACGGACGCCCCGGGCGGAGACGGGGAGGAACTCGTCTTCACCGCACTGGACGATTTCCATCCCGACACGCTTTTCACGAAGCCTGAGCTCTTCGCCGATTTGCGCCAGCTGCGAGAGGACCTGCAGGATCCCGCTCGCTTCGAGGCGGCAGCAGCAGCGCTGACGAGCGGCACAGCGCAGACGGAGAAATCCGGGACGGTCAAGTACGGCGACCGGGAGACCGCTGCCGAAGACACCGGTGCGATGATCGAGCGGCTGCTCGGCGGTCGTCCCGTAACCGCAAACAGCGGGCCATCCTCTCGCGGCGCGGACCACGCGACGCGGTTGATCGAACGGCTTGTCGAACCGGAGATCGAGCGCGGTGCCGATCCGGACCGCCAGCGTCTGCTCGTCGCGGCGGTCGACAGCGCCATCGCCGAGCGCATGCGCAGGGTGTTGCACGATCCCGCTTTCCAGAAACTGGAATCGGCTTGGCGGGGCCTCTGGTGGCTGGTCAGCAGCCTCGAGACCGGGGCCGACCTGCAAATCCACATGCTGGATGCCGGCCGCGACGAGCTCGCCGCAGACCTTGAGCACGCCGGCGACGGCATCGAGACCACCGCGATTTACCGCAAACTCGTCGGCGGCGACGCCGATACGCCCGGCGGCCAGGCCTGGTCATTGCTGCTCGGCCTCGATCGCTTCGGCATGGCCGAGCGTGATCTGCGCCTGCTCGCCGCATTGGGGGCCGTTGCCGCGCACGCCGACGGTCCGTTCGTGGCCGAGGGCGAGCCGTCCCTGCTCGGCGCCGACAGCATCGCCGGACAGCCCGACCCGGCGGACTGGGCGGCGCCAGAAGCGGAGACGGAGCAACGCTGGCTGGCGCTGCGCCGGGCATCGGTCGCACCGTGGCTCGGCCTTGCCCTGCCACGCGTCCTGCTGCGTCTTCCGTACGGCAGCCGCAGCGACCCCGTCGAGGCCTTCGCGTTCGAGGAGGTGACGGCCGCGGGCGACCACGAATCATATCTGTGGGGCAGCCCGGCCCTCGCGTGCGCGTTGCTGCTGGGCCGGTCGTTCCTCGGGACCGGCTGGAACATGGCGCCCGGCGACCAGCTGGACCTCGACGACCTGCCCGCCGTCACCCTTTCCGAACACGGCGAAACCCGGCTCATGCCCTGCGCGGAGGCGCTGCTGAGCCACCGCACCGCCGATGCAATGATGGCACGCGGTCTCATGCCCGTGCTGAGCCACAGCAGCCGTAACGCGGTCCGCTTCGCGCGGATCCAATCGATCGCCGATCCACCCGCCGCGCTGTCCGGTCCGTGGCGCTGACGCGGACTACCTGTCGGCGTACCTGCGCGCGACGACCACCAGCCCGGCGACCGGCCTCCCGCTCTCGGTGCGCAGGACGGCCTCGCCGATGGACAACGGCGTCAGCCCGGCTTCCGCAAGGGTCTTGCGGACATAGGGTTCGGTATGGCTGTAACGGCCATGCGGATGCAGGAAGAACCCGTCCGCGGACACCCCGGCATCGTCCTCAAACTTCTCCAGCGTGAAAACAAGGACGCCCTCGCCACGCAGCGCGCCGGCTGCCGCCTCCGCGACAGGCCCGAGCACCCCGAAATAGCACAGCGTGTCAGCCGAGACGATGATGTCGAAGCCAGCCAGCCGGCTGCCAAGGAATTCCGTCAGCTCAGCCGTGATGAGCTCATCGTAGACGTCGCGGCCGGTCGCCTTGGCAATCATCGCCGGCGACAGGTCGACACCGACGAGGCGCCGCGCATAGGGGGCGAGCAGCGGGCCGCACAGTCCGGTGCCGCATCCGGCGTCGAGCACGTCGCGACTTCCGTCCGCCTCCCCGAGCGCCGTGCCCAGCGCTTCCGCCACCAGCGCCGGCGCACGGTAATGCAGCCGCTCGAGCACCTTGTCGAAGCTGGCAGAGAACCCGTCGAAGGTCTCCCGGACAAACGCGTCGGAGGCGCGCTCCGGCACGGACGCATCGCCAGTGCCCGCGAGCATGTGGCGCGGGATGGGGTCGTCCGGCGCATGGCTCAGCCAGCGACGGTAGAGCGCCGCCGCCTCCTCGATCTGCCCGCACAGATAGTAGTGGCGGGTCAGCTTCCGATAGGTCTCCCGATGGAACGGCATCAACTCGATGGCCTTCAGGTAGGTCGCCACCGCCTCATCGTTGCGGCCCAGCTTACGCAAGACAACGGCGAGGTTGTGAAGTGTCTCCACCTTATCGGGGACAAGGTCGAGCGCATGCCGGTAGGTGGCGAGTGCCTCCTCGAAGCGGCCCTGTTCCTTCAGCGCGATGCCGAGATTATTATGGCTGTCGGCGTGATCCGGCTGCAGCGCGATCGCCTCCCGGTACGCCGCTTCGGCCGCCTCGAGCCGGCCGCATTCGGACAGCACGTTGCCGAGATTGTTGCGCATGCCGGCATCGTCGGGCAACGCCGCCACGGCGCGTTCGATTAGCGAAATTCCCTCGTCACTGCGGCCGAGCTGGTGCTTGAGCACGCCGAGGAAATGCAGCGCGTCCGGTTGGTCGGGGGCCGCCTCCAGGATGGTCCGGTAGAGCCCGTCCGCTTCCGCGAAATGGCTTTCCTTGTGCAGGTGGACGGCAAGCGCCAGCGCATCGGGAAGATCCATGCGCACCTCGCTGCCTTCGAAGGGCGCGGCCGGCGCATCGCCTGCATCGTCGCTCATCGTCCTTGTCCCTAACCTCGCCGCCAAAAGCGAAGTATAACGCACCCGCCGCGCAGGCGCCCGGCGATTCCGGACGAGCCCGGACAACAGGCGTGGGGGATCGACGGTCCCAGACCGGTCACTTGCCAAACACTGCGGGGCCGACCCGAATACCTATGAAGTCATTCAGACGCCGGGCATGGTCCGATTCACGCGGCGCTAAGCGCGTTGCTTTCGACGATCGACGTCGAGCCATCGGGTCTGAACCGCCACAGATATCCCTTGAATGCCCGGAACTCCATTACGGTCGCGCACGCGTTGGGTATGACCGGCGGCAGATGCCAGTACCACCGCGTGGCATCGACCGCGTAGATGGTCGCGTCGGTGTATGCCGCCATTGCTCGGAACAGACGCTGCCCGTCCTTGTTGGTTCCGACGAAAGAGGGAAAGGCCTCACCCGCGCTGCAGACATAGGCGACAATCGTGTTCACGACGCCCCGAAGTTTGCTTGTCGTCACCACGGTCGTGTCGTGCAACCCTTCCCTACAAAGCTGCAAACCGGTGCTGCCCGGTAAGTCGGCGCGTGCCTCGCTGCGGATTTGATCATTCTGCGCCGCATATCCGTGGCACAGGATTTCCAGGTCAACCGGTCTGCTCTGTGCCTGCGCGTACTGCCGGATCCGCAAAAAGGTCTCCGTTAACGGATCGGTCCCATCCACGCTCATGTTCAGATCGGCTGCCGGGGCGATGCCCGAAAGACGCGTATCATGTAAGATGACCTGTTTGATCATGTTGCAACTCCTGCGTTTCCCCGAGTAAATCCAGGTGATACTGCGGTCTCGGACGGTCGGCCGGTTCGGCCACAAGGTCGGCTGTGACGGAACTCTGCCGATCCGGGAGGGCCGCATACCGCGCTCGAAGCAGCGGCGAAAGAACCGTCCGATCGGGAGCCGCAGGTGGCCTCCGCCCCCCGATCGGGAATTGCAGCTGTCCGAGTGGTCTGCCTCCCGTCATTCACGTCAGGTCCCTCCCCGGATCCCTGGCGGCACGGCGCAGCTCGCGTTCGCGCCGCACGTCCGTCCGCCACTTTCACCCTTGATGCGCGGCTTTGCTGTGAGTTTCACCACACCGGCGTCGCCGTCGAAACGCACGTCGTTGAACGCCGGGATCCGGCCGTCGACACGGCGAAAGAACCTTAAGCCATTGTTAATGTTGATCGGCGACGATCCGACCGTCGCCGTCCGGCATGCCGGAGCCGCGCGACGACACAGGCGTTCATTCGTTAAGGGATTTATCGATGCTTCGCGAACAATGGCTGGCCTGCGTCGGCCGGAAACTCGAGACGCTGTTTTTGGAGAACGGCTACCGCATGCCGCATTACCTGATCACCTGCGGCGATGAGAACCTGAGCCAAGCGCGTCTTGTCCACGAGCTGGTGATTTCCCGCCACATCAGCGACCCCCTGCGGGCCGCCGACATCCTGGCGCACGAGATGGTGCACGCCGCCGTCGGGCTGCCGCAAGGACACAACGCCGCTTTTGCCGACTGCGCCCGGGCGATCGGGTTGGAGGGCGATGCCCACAGGACGATCGCCGGCGCGGACTTCGAGGAGCGGGTGCGGCCGTGGCTCGACGACGCGGGCCCGTTCCCCGGCGCGACGCTGTTCTTGAGGCGGGTGGGGTGATTTCGCCCGGTGCCGCGCTCCGGCACGTTACGCATCAGACCCAGGTGTTCTCTGAGCGAATGTCGATAAATTCCTTGGGGAAGATGTAACCTCGATCTTTCCACCAATTCGGGTTGTTCAGTACGGTGCCAAGTTTCGTTTGATCGAATTCGTCGGGGTGTTGCTCCATATAGCCGACGATCGCGCGTGTAACCAAACCGGGACCGGTCATGGCGACGGTACTGTCGACGCGTTCACTGACACGATGTTGCTCGATCTTCTGGTTGATGCTTTTGTCGTGCTTTGGAAGGCTGGCCTTCTTG
Source organism: Alphaproteobacteria bacterium (assembly GCA_041602815.1). Lineage (GTDB taxonomy): Bacteria > Pseudomonadota > Alphaproteobacteria > UBA8366 > JADFVY01. The sequence goes on from JBFIFO010000013.1 coordinate 12,441, forward strand.
CGAGCCTCAAATTTCTTTTTGGTTTCCAAAAAACGGCGCTTGATTTCGGGAGCCGACGTGTCGAGGCCATAGCGACGTCCGTACGACTCCGCGATCAAGTGCCGCATTCGCAAAAGCATGGAATTGTTCGGTTCCGCGGCGATGACCGCATTGCACCACGTGCCCATCGATTGGTCGTGATTGTAAAAGTAACTGAGCAGAACGCCATGCTGGGCCGGCATGGGTGCGGGGAGAGGCTTTCTAGGATAGGTATCGGTATCCATGTAGATGCCACCTTCTTTCAGCAAGATTTCGACCCTAAGTATGTCGCTTGCCGCGCCCAGATTGCGGCTCGTGCCGAGGGTTTCGTCCAGAAAGAAATTGCCGTTCTTCATTTGGTTGAGAAAGCCGTTCTTGGCCAGGTCCGAAACCGAGATGTTTTGCTCGCCGAATGACCTTCTCTGACTGCCGTACCACGTCTTGCCTGCATCGTCGAAAAATCCGACCTGAGGTTGGCCATCCTCGTCGGTCGGGTACAGGCCGCTGTCCAGCCAAACTTTGATCTTGTATTTTCTGTTCTGATCGGCCCATTTCCTTACATTCCCGAAATATTTCCTCGGAAGCGGGCCACCGACCCAGATGAAATGAATCGTTTGTGGTATCATCCTGCTCACTTCCCACTTTGAGCCGATACGGCTGAAAATACCTGGATGCGCGGGCCGGACGAGCTCCGGAACGCGTCCCAGCGAGAACCCGTCGTTTGAATGCCTAACGGAAATTCACCTCGCCACATCCCATAACAACGCTCGAAGCCGCGGTTGAATTGCCCGTACGTGAACCTGTCGTGCGCCTGTTCGACCGACCGTCTCGCCACCATTCGTGTCAGGAACAGTATGCAGGTTCTGGGCGGTACGGTGTTGCTCAGGACCGCCTCGATCATGTGCGCTGGCCTCCGACTCCAGTTCGTCCTGCAGTACGCCCCCTACCGCACCGTGATCTGTCCGAGCATCTCCCATTGCGGCTCGCTCAACAGCAAGTCGTGCAGCATCTTCGGCGTGGCCCGGGCCTGGGCGATGCGGATCGGCACCTGGGCCGGCTGCGCCGTCGCGCCGGCGGCGTGATAGGCGGCGACCACGAACTGCGAGCAATAGGTCGAGGAAATGCCCGCATCGCCGTCCCGGCCCCACAGGTCCTCGCCCGGTGCATAGGCCGGCCGCGACGTGATGTTCTGCGCCGCGGCCTTGACCGCGCCGGCGAGCGCGTATTCCCCGTAACGGCCGCGCGGCGCGAAACCTGCATGCTGGCCGCGCCGCATCGCAATCCAGCCTTCGGCTACGGCGGCAGCGATCCCTGCGATGTCGCGGTCTGCATAGCGGTAAACGTTGAACACATAGGGCCGGCCCTGCGCCATCAGCCGGGTCACGGTGATGCCCCCACGGATCGATTCGGCAATGTTGCCGCCGCCGATGTAAATCGCCGCGTGGACATAGTCGTCGGTTGCGTTGCCCGCCTGATGGAGTCGCTGACCCCAGGAGATCAGAGCGTGCGTAAACGTGCTGGCATAGCGCAGCTTCATCAGCAGGTCGCCGACCTGCAGATCGCTCTCCCTCATATCCCCGCTCTCCCTTTATCCGACCGCGCTCTTTTCCCGGCGCAATGTCGGCTCTGCCTCCTTACTCACTCGAAGCCGTAGCTGAACTCCCCGTCCTTGACGCTGACGTGCACGCGCTCGACCGGCTTGCCCTCCACCATGCGGTTCAGGAACTCGCCGCTGATTTTCGGCAGCACCGTGTTGGTCAGGATGGCATCGATCATGCGGCCGCCGCTTTCCAGCTCGGTGCAACGTTCGGCGATCAGCTTCACGACGTCGTCGTCATAGGTGAACGGCACCTTGTGGTTCCGGGCGATCCGCCTTTCGATGCGGCCGAGCTGCAGCCTGGCGATTGCGGCGATCATCTCGTCGTTGAGCGGATAGTACGGGATGACGACGAGGCGGCCCAGCAGCGCCGCCGGGAAGACCTTCAGGAGCGGCTCGCGCAGTGCCTTGCTGATGCCCTCGGGGTCGGGCATCAGGTCGGGATCCGCGCACATGCTCATGATCAGGTCGGTCCCGGCGTTCGTGGTCAGCAGGATCAGCGTGTTCTTGAAGTCAATCGCGCGGCCCTCGCCGTCCTCCATCCAGCCCTTGTCGAAGACCTGGAAGAAGATCTCGTGCACGTCCGGATGGGCCTTCTCGACCTCGTCCAGCAGCACCACGCTGTACGGCCGGCGGCGGACCGCCTCGGTCAGCACGCCGCCCTCGCCGTAGCCGACATAGCCGGGCGGCGCCCCCTTCAGGGTCGAGACGGTGTGGGCCTCCTGGAACTCGCTCAGGTTGATCGTGATGACGTTCTGCTCGCCGCCGTACAGCGCCTCGGCCAGCGCCAGTGCAGTCTCGGTCTTGCCGACGCCCGACGTGCCGGCCAGCATAAAGACGCCGACCGGCTTGTTCGGGTTGTCGAGGCTGGCGCGCGACGTCTGGATGCGCCGGGCGATCATGTCGAGCGCGTGGCGCTGGCCGATGATGCGCGTCTCCATCGTATCGGCGAGGTGGAGCACCGTCTCGATCTCGTTCTTCACCATGCGGCCGACCGGGATGCCGGTCCAGTCGCCGACCACGGAGGCGACCGCCTGATGGTCGACGCTGGGCAGGATCAGCGGCCGTTCGCCCTGGAGGTCGGCGAGTTCCGCCTGCAATCCCTTGAGCTGCCCGAGGAGGTCCGTGCGCTCGGCGTCGGACAGCGTGTCCTTTTTGGCGGCCCCGGCACCGGTATCTACAACGACGGTTTCGGCCGCCTCGTCGGCGGCGCTCTCCAGCTCGCTCTCCGTGCCCTCGACCTTGCCGACATGGCCGCGCAACCTGGCGCGCAACTCGAGGATCTGCTCGACCAGCGCCTTCTCCTTCTCCCAGCGCTCCTCCAGCCCCTTCAGCCGCTCCGTCTCGGCGGCGAGCTTGTCCGAGGCTTCGCTCTCGCGTTCCGCAGTCTCTACGCCGACCGCCTTTTCGCGCCCGATGATCTCCAGCTCGGTATTCAGCGCCTCGATGCGCCGCCGGCAGTCGTCCACCTCGGCGGGCACGGCGTGCTGGCTGATCGCGACGCGGGCGCTTGCGGTATCGAGCAGGCTGACCGACTTGTCCGGCAGCTGGCGCGCCGGGATATAGCGGTGCGACAAGCGGACCGCCGCCTCGAGCGCCTCGTCGAGGATCTGCACCCGGTGGTGCAGCTCCATCGTCGAGGCGACGCCGCGCATCATCAGAATCGCCTTTTCCTCGCTCGGCTCGCCGATCTGCACGACCTGGAAGCGGCGGGTCAGCGCCGGGTCCTTCTCGATGTGCTTCTTGTATTCCGCCCAGGTCGTGGCGGCGACGGTGCGCAGCGTGCCGCGCGCCAGCGCCGGCTTCAGCAGGTTGGCTGCGTCGCCGGTGCCGGCCGCGCCGCCGGCGCCGACAAGGGTATGGGCCTCGTCGATGAACAGGATGATCGGCTTCTCCGAGGACTGCACCTCCTCGATCACCTGGCGCAGCCGGTTCTCGAACTCGCCCTTCATGCTGGCGCCGGCTTGCAGCAGACCGACGTCGAGGTTGCGCAGGGTGACGTCCTTCAGCGGCGGCGGCACGTCGCCCGAGGCGATGCGCAGCGCGAAGCCCTCGACCACCGCGGTCTTGCCGACCCCGGCCTCGCCGGTCAGGATCGGGTTGTTCTGGCGCCGCCGCATGAGAATGTCGACGATCTGGCGGATTTCCTCGTCGCGGCCGACAATGGGATCGATCTCCCCCCTGCGCGCCCGCTCGGTCAAATCGACCGAGAACTGGCGCAGCGCCTCCTGCTTGCCCATCTGGGATGGCGCCATGGCGCCGCTCGCCTCGCCTGGCGCGGCGCCGCCACCGACCTTGAAACCGTCGGAAGCATGCAGCGCATCCTCGGGCGAACCGCCGACGACCTCGTCGAAGCGGTCGCTCAACGTGTCCAGCTTGACCTTCTCGAACTCGCGCGAGATCGACAGGAGGGCGTTGCGCAGCCCCGGGGTCTTGAGAATGCCAAACACGAGGTAGCCGGTGCGCACCTGCGCCTCGCCGAACAAGAGCGTCGCGTAGACCCAGCCGCGCTCGACAGCCTCCTCGACATGGGCCGAAAGATCCGAGATCGAGGTCGACCCGCGCGGCAGCCGGTCGAGCGCCTCGGTGAAGTCCTGCGCCAGCCGCGAGGGGTTGATGTCGAACTGCTTGACGATGCGATGCAGGTCGGAATCCCGCAGCTGGAGGACCTGATGCAGCCAGTGGGCCAGCTCGACATACGGGTTGCCCCGCATCTTGCAGAAGACGGTCGCGCTCTCGATCGACTTGTAGCCGACCGGGTTCAGCTTACCGAAGAGAGCAACTCGACTGATTTCCGACATTTCTCGTCTCCAGCTTTTCTTGTTTCTTTTGATTCACGTTGCGGCGCCGCCACCGGCTCCGCAGTCTGGCGATCCTCGTACGCCGGGGCATCGAGGATCAGATCGTCGGCGTCCGTCTCCGTGCGGCGCAAGCCCAGCCAGGTCGTCCAGCCGAGCCGGCCGCTCACCCCCAGCCTCGTTTGCGGGACCTCGTCGCGCGCAAGGATCAGGTTGACGTCCCAGGCCAGCTGTTCGCCCGTGTAGTTGCGGACGATCGCCAGGAGCCGTCTGAAACTGTCGCTGCCCGGCAGCAGGCGCTGGAAACTGGCCAGCTTCATCGGCCCGAGGACGAGACGGAACTTGTGCTGGCAGCCCCACACCTGCGTGCCGGCAATCGCGTTGACGCCCAACGTCCCGGTCGCCGGCGAGCGGCCGAGCCGGCATCGGTCGGTCGCCGGCAGTTGCAGCCATGCGCCGATGAATTCAGCGATGCGCACGGGGATCCCGAAGAAGTCCGATATGATGGCACGCAAGCCTTCCGGGTGTCGGCTCTCGCTGCCCAGAAAGCCGGCGTAATGCAGTTTCGCGACGTCGGGCATGTCGTCGCGATCCCGCAATGCCGGCATCCCGATCCCGGAAAGGGCTCCCAGCTGCCTTGCGTACCAGTCCGAATCCGGGCGGTCGAAGCTTACGGCGGGCCGGGCGTTCGCCCACGCGCGGTAGAACAGCGACAGCATTCGGTGGTGGAACACGTCCAGGAACCGGGCAAACGTCGGGTCGTGGGCATTGCGCAGCCGGTCAAAGGCATATTCGGTCAGATGGATCGGCAGCGGCCCGTTGGGACCCGACAGACCGAAGAAGTAGCCGGCCAGGCGTGGCGGCCGGCCGTCCTTGCCTTGGCGGAAGGACGACAGGGCCGAAGGCGCGAACGCCAGGCTGGGATCCTGGGCCAGGCGCACAGGATCGTCGGCCGCCCGGGTCGTCAGGCCAAGGCGCGGCTCATCGCCGAGTGCGCACTCCAGGCGCCGCACCGCCTCGAAAAAATCGAACCTGTGCGGCGCGTCCTCAAGAGCACGACAAATCGTCAGAGCAGATGTCTTTGCCCGATCCTGGTCGGCCATCGTGTTATTTCACCACGTTCCGTCGTCCGCAGAACCGTTTCCGTGAACGAATTGATCGTTGTGTACTTTGCAAAATACCGTTCGAGCACACTGGCGAGCGGAAACACGCCACTGCCTTCGAACGCCTGATCCTCCATGGTTAGCGTTATCTCGAGCCCGCGCCCGAACGCGATCGGACCCATGCCGCCGATGCGCCGGTTGATCGCGCGGTGGGAAATCGAGACCACGCCGTCGATCTGTTTTCTGGTCGATTGATCCTTGAGGTCGCCATACAGCGACAGCAGCTGCCTCAGAGCCGCCGCGCCCGTGCCGTCGTTGCCATCGAGCAGCGTGGCATAATTGAAGTTGAGGTGGTTGACCAGCCGCCAGGCAATCTCCCGCTGGGCCGCGGACGGCCGCGGCCGTGTCGGCCCGGCCAGGCAACGCGCCGCGACGACGGGAGCTCCCGATTCCAGCGTGAAATCGGTCTTGCTGCCGCCAACCGGCATGTGCAGTGGCAGATCCCGGTTAGTGCACAGGGTGACGAGCGCCAGCTGCCGCAGGTCGCTGCTGAACGGCGCTTCGTTGCCGTCGACCAGCGAGATGAAGATCTCGCTGCCGATGTAGCTGGAGCGCGGCCCGAACGTGCGCTGGCGTGACGACAGCTGCCGCTGCTCTCGGTGCAGCGTGTAGTAGGCGCGGTGCTCCCGGTAATCGCGCTGGTCGGCGGCGCCATAGAACGGCAGGAATTCCTGCTTGCGTTCGTTGCTGGTGCCGTAACCGACGGCGGAGACGACGCTGTGCACTTCGAAATCGACGGGCCGGCTGCGATCCGGAACGATATGGAACTCGGGCACGCTGTCCGAAAGGTGGATGCGGTCGGCCCGCTTCTCGAACAAGTTGACCGCAGGCGTACAGTACAGCGCGAAATGCGACGCATCGATCGCGTCTTCGAGAGCCGGGTTGACGGTGTCGAGCAACACGATCACGTCGATCTCGGTTGCCTTGCACTGGCGCAGGCCGGCATTGAGGCCGGACAGCTCAACGAACAGGAAACGCTCGGGAAACGCGAAATACTCCTGCAGCAGGCGGTAGCCATCAAAGGACCGCGATACGTTCGGCAGCAGCGCCTCCTCCTCGTTGAAACCGAGTGGCCGAATTTTCGACTTGGGAAGGATTTCCCGCCACGACGCATCCTTGCGTTTGGCCGGTTGCAGGACGATCCCGATCGAATTGGCAACCAGCTGTTCATAAACATATGTCGGCAGCGCATCCGTCCCGCGAAGACAGATGACCAATTCGTCGAGCGCAAGCTTGTCGCACGTCAGACCGGCGGTCGTCTTCAACCGCCAGCGAACGCCCGCCTTCGCGCGCCCGACATTCGGAATACCCATCGCGGCGACCGCAGCGGTCGAAGCGAGGTAACCCGCCTCCGAGATTTCCAGCGGCCACAGCGTCACGTCGTGCGCTGTCCGATACTCGCACGGGGTTTGCACGTCCTTGCCCATGCGGCTGCGCAGCGCACTGCCGCGCGGTACCGTAAAACCATCCGCAAGGCTACCCTCGGTGAGGTCCGGCTGGAGCTGGACGGTGGCCATTGACGGGACCGGCGCCAGGTAGTGCGGGTAGACCATCTCGAGAAGGTTCTGCGTGAACCGCGGATATTCCGCATCCACTTTCAACTGCACGCGTGCAGCCATGTAGCCGAACCCTTCGAGCAGCCGCTCGACATAGGGGTCCGCACAGTCCAGACCCTCAAGCCCGAGCCGACCAGCAATCTTCGGGTATTCCGCACCGAATTCCGCGAACATCTCGCGAATGTGCTGGAGCTCGCGGTTGTAATACTGTAGCAGGCGCGGGTCCATCAGGCCGATCCCGTCGAAGCGCGATCCGTTACGCTGAAGCTCCCGGATTCCAGATCCAGCTCGGTCCGCAGGTACAGGCGCAACGGCATGGGCTGCGCCCACAACTCGCCTTCGATCTCGAACGCGATGGCGTTGCGGTTCATTTCGCCTTCCGAGACGATCGCGCGGACCTTCACCGAATTGCGCAGGATGCGCGGTTCGAAATCGAGAATCGCTTGCCTTAACGCGCGCTCGACCTGCGGTATGTCGATGCCCGAAGCGCTGACCCCCGTCAAATCCGGAAGGCCGTAATTGACCACCGAATGCGCGACAAGCGGATAATCATCGAGATCCTGCAGCGAGGCCAGATTTCCGCAGTTGAGCAACCAGCCGAGGTCCCGAAGCACACTCTCCCGCAGCCGGCGCATCGAAAGCACCCGCTTGTCCGCCGATTCCTTTTTCTTGTCCGGCTCGTTGTCGGTAAGACGATCAAGCAGCGAAGGCTGCAGACGCTCCTTGGGTGAGAGTTCAGCCATCGTGCACTTCCGCGACTTCGGCCACTTCCGGCGTCGCCACGGCATTTAACGAGATCTGCCGTATCTCCATGAGTGGATGCTCGGCGACATCCGTCGCCAACATCCGCTGTCCCAACCCGACGAACAGGTCATCACCGCGCTGCTGCCATTCGGTGCGCCGGCCCATGCGGATCTCAGTGCTGGCATCCGCCTCCGACCCAGGATACCGGGTCGGGATCAGCCCGACGGCGCCGCCCCCATTGGTCCACGTAAACTGGCCCGGGAGCCATACAAGGTCACGCAGATCCACAGGTTCCTCGATACGAAGCGACTTGATCAGATGAAACGGCACCCAATAATACGCGCCGTTGACCACCACCTCGAGCACCGGCCCGAGGCGCTGATCCGCATCGGCGATCCATTCGAAGGGCTGGCCGTCAATCTCGCCGGACGTCGCGGGAGCCAGATCGAAGGCCTCCTCGCGTAGCGGCCGTGCGGCCGCCTCGTCGCCTTTCGCCGTCAGGCGCAAGGCCTCGATCAACAACGCCACCCAGCGCTCCGGCTTGCCGAATACCAACGGCGTGCCCCTGCCGGCGAAGATCGCTTGCCGCAATACCTCGCAGCGCAGCGCCTCGCGGTAGGTCTGCACCATTGCCAGGGTGCCGGCATCCAGCTCGCCGGCGACTTTCAGCTGGTTGAAAGCTCTGTCCCACTGGCCGAGAATGGCCAGGAGCTGGAACAGAAACACCCGATACTTTGCGTTGGATGGGTCATTGCGCACCTGCTCCTGCAGTTGCGACAACGATGCCTCGAGACTGCCTTCCCGCAGACTCTGCTCTGCCAGCAACATGGCGTCTACCCCGCGATTTGCGCGTGTTTCAGTCGGACAAACAGGGCGGATCGGAAGAAGCCCGTGCTACGTCCGGTCCCCGCCTGGGCGCTCACGGCGGAGCCAGGACGGCAGGCATGTCTTCCGGACGACAACGGCGGCCTATCCGTCCTGTGCCCTGTCTGCCACGGCGAACCGTCGCCTAGCCGGTCGCCTTGTTGGCGGCGATATCCCATCCCATTTTGATGGGGGCATCGCCCGAACCGTCCGGCTTCTGTGGAACATAGTCCACCGAAACCTTGCCGAAGTTCAGGGTGACATTCTCCGTCAGACGATCTTCACCGCCGCTGCCGCCGGTCGAGATCGAACTGATGATCACGTCTTCCATTTTGATCTTCAGGTACTCCAGGGCATTCTCGCCGGCCTTGCGAACGGTCAGGAGCGCCTCGGGATAGTGCTTGCCGTTGCAGCACATCTTCATCAGGACTGGCGACGCCTTGTCCACCCACTTGGTCAGCGAGATATCCTGGACGTTCACTTTCCCGGCACCGCCGCCGCTGCCGTAATGGGTCGAGCCGCTCTGCGACAGGCCCCAACTCCACGCCAGCACGTCGATTTCGTCCTTGTGCTTATCGTCCGGCGACTCCCCTTTGATGTCGCCAATCTTGACAAACATATCGACAGCCATTGATTTGCACTCCCTTTCTGAGTTGTCTGACATCCAGACGAGCGACACTCGTGCGCTCGCACTCCCCTAATCGCCTTGACCACCCTGCCAGGGTCACGGTTTCCCGGCCCGCGACGTCCGGTGCGGACCGAAACACAGCATGAAGTCGTCAGGCCGCCTTCGCCGACGGCAGCTTCGAAACCAGGCGCAGCGACACCGTCAGGCCTTCCAGCTGGTAATGCGGCCGCAGATAGAATTTCGAGGTGTAGTAGCCCGGATTGCCCTCGACCTCCTCGACCGTGACCTCCGCCGCCGCAAGTGGCCGCGATGCCTTCGTCTCCTCGCTGGAATGTGCCGGGTCCCCGTCCACGTACTGCATGATCCAGTCGTTCAGCCACCGTTCCATATCGGCGCGCTCCTTGAACGATCCGATCTTGTCCCGGACGATGCATTTCAGGTAGTGGGCGAAACGACAGGTTGCGAACAGATAGGGCAGTCTCGCCGCCAGATTCGCATTTGCAGTGGCGTCGGGGTCGTCGTACTCCGCCGGCTTGTGCAGCGACTGCGCTCCGATGAACGCGGCGAAATCCGAATTCTTCTTGTGAATGAGCGGCATGAATCCGTTCTTTGCCAGCTCCGCCTCCCGCCGGTCGCTGATCGCGATTTCCGTCGGGCACTTCATATCGACCCCGCCGTCATCGGTCGGGAAGGTATGCGTCGGCAGTCCCTCGACCGCACCGCCCGACTCGACGCCGCGGATGCGCGAGCACCAGCCGTAGAGCTTGAACGACCGGTTGATGTTGATCGCCATCGCATATGCGGAGTTTGCCCAGGTGTATTTGCTGTGATCGGCGCTCCCCGTGTCCTCCTCGAAGTCGAACTCCTCCACCGGATCGGTCTTCGACCCATAGGGCAGACGGGCGAGGAATCTGGGCATGGCAAGCCCGATGTAACGGGAATCCTCCGACTCGCGCAGCGAGCGCCAGGACGCATATTCCGGCGTCAGGAAGATCTTCGTAAGATCGCGCGGATTTGCCAGCTCGCCCCAGGTGTCCATCTGCATGACCTTCGGGTCGGCGCCCGCAATGAACGGTGTATGCGACGCCGCACAGGTCTGTGCAATCTCGTTCAGGAACTCGACATCCGGCGGGCTGTGGTCGAAGTGGTAGTCACCCACCAGGCAGCCATAGGGCTCGCCTCCGAACTGCCCGTACTCCTCCTCGTACACGCGTTTGAAGATCGGGCTCTGATCCCAGGCAACGCCCTTGAACTTCTTCAGCGTCTTGTGCAGGTCCTTCTTCGAAATGTTGAAGACCTTGATCTTCAGCATCTCGTCGGTCTCGCTGTTGTTCACCAGGTGGTGCAGCCCGCGCCAGGCCCCTTCAACCTTCTGGAAGTCCTCGTGATGCATGATCAGGTTGATCTGCTCGCTGAGCTTCCGGTCGATCTCGGCTATGATCGCCTCGATCGTCAGGACGACATCGCTCGAAACCACATCCGTATCGGCAAGCACATATTCCGCCAGCGTATGGACGGCGGTCTCGACGGCCTCCTTGGTCCGGTCGGACTTCGGCTTGAATTCCTTGGTCAGCAAGGCGCCGAAATCATCGGGACTGATTGTTTCGACTTGGGCTTCTTCTTGGGTTTTTGCTTCCGCGTCAGCCATTTTATCCTTCCTCCGATGCCTCTTCCGCCTCGTCATCCGGTTTTGGCGCGGACGCGAGAGACTGCAGCAAAGCCGGATCCTGCATCACTTTGGCGATCAGTTCCTCGGCACCTGTCTTGCCGTCCATGTACGTGATCAGGTTCGAAAGCTGGTTCCGCGCGTCGAGCAACTTGCGCAGCGCCCCGACCTTGCGTGCGACAGCGGCCGGCGAAAAATCGTCCATGCTCTCGAACGTGATATCGACGTTGAGATTTCCGTCGCCGGTCAGCGTGTTGGGAACCTGAAAGGCCGCCCGCGGCTTCATCGCCTTGAGACGATCGTTGAAATTGTCAACGTCGATCTCGAGGAACTTGCGGTCCGCAACAGCCGGCAAGGGCTCCTCGGGCTTGCCGGAAAGGTCCGCCAGAACACCCATCACGAACGGCAGCTGAACCTTCTTCTCAGCTCCGTACAGCTCAACATCGTATTCAATCTGGACGCGCGGGGCCCGGTTCCGCGCTATGAATTTTTGGGCGCTTGTCTTCGCCATTCTGCCTGCCTCCTGTATTCTAGTTCGCGGCCATCGCCCGCGGGGCCCCCTGTTACTATACGAGAACTTCGGTGCCGCGGTTGGTCTGTGGTATTTCTCACTTCGTCAGTTAATCGTAACTCCCTCCACTCCCATCGGAGCGTTCACCCGTGATCGTTTCTGCCTGCGTGACTCCGTCGGGAACCATGTCGCGCAGGATCTCCATGAAATCCTTGGACACCAGGCGCCGAGCCCGGCGCAACAGCAGCGGCACCGGGCTGGACGGCTCATTGCGCTGATAATATTCGCAGATTCGGTCGATGGCCCGCACCACGTCCTCGCGACCGCGGATCGCGCCGGAGGACTGGCCAGCGCCCTCACCCGCGCCGCCGGCATCCCCGGATACGGCGCCTTCGCCGCCGTCGGCGACTTCGCCGTCGCCAACGCGCGCCGAAACCTTCTCGGTCAGTACCTTGTCGATGGCCCGTAGCACATTCGTGAGGTCTTCGAGGTTCGGGGCATTCGCCGCGCCCACCTTTTCGGTCACCAGGGACTCGATGCCCGCGACATGCTCGAGTGCCGCCCGGGCGGCCTGCTGCGATGCCTGCAACGTGTCGATGTCGCATTCGGCGAACGCGGCCTCGATCGCCGCCGGCTCCAGACCCTGATCGCCTGCCCCGTTTCCGGGGCTGAGATCGCCGCTGGCAATGGCGATATCGCGGTAGGTAACGGTCCCGAAACCGCGTGTCTGCACCAGAGGCGCCACGCGCAGATCGCGGATGACCGTCGCAGGATCGCATAGCGACATGATCGCGTTGACCCGCACGGTCGGGTCGTTGTCGTCGTCCGCATCGAGCTGCGGATAGACCGAGTCCCAGTATCGCTCCAAGAGTCCGTGTAACAGGCCCAGCCCGCCGCTGAAGCCTGCAAGCCCGTGCGTGTGGAGTTGCGCCCGTGCCAGATACGACGCTATTCGCAGATCCTTTGACCGCGCAAACAGTTCAACTGCTTTCGCCTCAACGCTGGCCCAGTCGGGCTCTTCCGCGGCGACGACGGCATCGCCCATCGAATGCTCTTCCCTGCCGCGCGCCTCGCGCTCGAGGTCGCCGTATACCGTGTCGTACTCCATGTTCTCGCCGCAGGGATGCTCGGACGAGACTTCCTGGAGCAACTGTTCCACGTCGATCAAAGCCATCGGCTGCATCGCTCCCCGAATGCCACGGATTCCGGTCCATGCGCACCCGCCGCGCCATCACGGGGCGGCGGGCCAGTGCGAAGGCGGCAGCCCGGCGGGTTCGCCGGGCCCGCATGCAAGCAGGCGCCGGGCGCGATGTGTTGGTGCAATTCTTGCGCGTCCCAGAGATTGTATCTGGGCACTGGTCTCCCCCTGTCTACATGCGCAGCCGAACTTAACTGCGTAGAGCCGATCTCAGCTGGATCGCCAGACTCGCGGCACTACGAAGACATAACCGCTGTCGCTCAACCTGTTCGTCACATTCGTTCGCACGATGGGCGCGCACTTCTCGCAGTCGCGTAAACCCATCTTGTTATTATCAATTTTATTATATTGTCACGAATTTGCGAAAACCGGCAAGACAAAATCGGTTTCGCACGCGGTCGTTGTACGTCAGGAATGGTGCAGCGATTTGCCGAGAAACAGCAGGTGTTTGTCCCGCCACGGGCGCTGCACGGCGGAAGCGAAGCCGAGAGCCTCGTAAAAACCAACGTTGCGAAGCCCCACTGCAGTCACGACGTGGACGCCGGCAACGCGCGCTGCCTCGCAGTGCTCGACAAATGCATTCACGAGGCTCGAGCCGATATTGTGGCCGCGCCAGAGCGGATGGACGTTGACATGGAGATGTGCCGGAAAATCACCAAACTGGTCCGCAAACACCGAATAGTAAGGGATATCGTGATACAAGCGTTCCGCGGTCCTACTGTCGAGACAGCCGGTAAGGTAACCCGCGACGAAGCCATCGGGGAACACCGCCAGATATATCCGTTGCGGTTCACAGTCCCGGTAATACCCTGTCCAGCGTTCCAGGAAGGCGCGCTCTTGCTCGGCGCCGCCCAAATCCTGAATTGCCGCGGAGAGAAAGAATATCTCTTCGACCATGTGCCACAGACTGGGGTCGACCGGGCCCTTTACGATCCGCGGTGGGCTCATCGCGGTAGTCCAGCACCAGCCGGTACGGGCATTCTTGGCGCCCGCCGGATCGACTCAAGCGTCGAACCCCCGGTGCGTTTCCGACCCAGGGAGTGGCAAGCTGATACAGCCCCCCGTGTCCGCCGCCGACGGCGCCGCGCGCGGACCCTGAAACAGTCGTCCCCTGGCCAGAGTTCGGCGTTTCGTTGTCGCCATGACGGTGCTCCGCTGCCGCAGCCGCTGGCACCTCGGGAGAGGGTATGGTGCATGTGGCAAATTCTGCTAAAATGCCGGGAATTAATATTGTGGGACGTACGCATACCGTAGCGCGTACCGGCGAAGAAGCTTGCGCGCGGTAGAGGTTTGGCCGGTTCCGGCAACTCTGCGTACGATCCCTTAAACAGGGGGATCCGGGCCATGCGCTCAAGACTAGTTTCGGTTTTCGTCGCCGCCTTCCTGCTCGGCCTCGGCGGCTGTTTGGACGGCGGAACACAAGGCAGTTTGCCGCAGCCGGCTCCGTCAACGGTTGTCCTGCAGCCGACGCCCGGACTGACGCCAAAGGAACGGAACATCAAAGCACTCGGTCTGCTTGAGCAGGGCAAACGCGACGATGCCCGGGTCGAGCTCGTGGCGTCGCTCGCCGAGGCGCCGGCCGAAAGGAATGCGCTGGCGCAGAACCTGCTATCGCAGATCGACGACGACCCGGTCGCCATGCTGGGGACAGCGAATTTCACGCACACGGTTGACAAGGGAGAATCCCTGTCGGCCATCTCCGAACGGTATCTCGGGGACAAATTCAAGTTCTATGCGCTTGCCCGTTACAATGGGATAGAAAATCCGAGTCTCCTGCAGGCCGGCATGAAAATCAAGGTGCCGGGCAAGCAACAGCCGAAAGTTGCCTCCGTCCCTGCGAAACCTGCAGCCGAGCCAACGATGCCGCCGAAAGAGCCCGAGGTGGCAGCCGCCGCGCCGGCGAATCCGCCGGAAACGATGTCGCCCGCAGCGCCGGAGGAGGCCGGAACCGGCGAGGTCGAGCCGGAGACACCGGCACCACCGAAATCGGAGACGGTCGCAGTGGCGGCGCCGGCAGCCACGCTGACGCCGGAGGAGCAGGCAACGGAACGGAAGATGAAGCTGTTCGCAGCGGCGCGAGAGAGGTCCGACGCCGGCAACTACCCCGGCGCGATCGAGATCATCGAAGACGGCCTGTCTCAGTTTCCGCAGGACCGGATGTTCAAGGTCTACGGAGCCGACGTTTATGAAAAGCACGGCGGAAGCCTGCTCGATATACACAAATACCCGGAGGCGCTGGCGGCCGTCCAGCGCGGTGCGGCGCTCAATCCCGAGAACAAGGATCTGGCCGGGCGAATCGAAGACGCAAAGAAGGGCGTGCGGGCGGACGGGCTGTATCAGGATGGCCAGAAATACGAAGCCTCACGCGCCTATATCGAGGCGTATGAATCGTATCAGGCCGCGCTCAAGGTATGGCCGCGCCACGAACCGGCTCAGATCGCGCTGGCCAAGGTAAGGCCGGAGGTTGCCGACAAGTACTATCGCGAGGCCAGAACGGCCTTCCAGCAGCACGATCTCGAGAAGGCCCTCGAATATTACGACAAGACGCTCGAGATCGATTCCTCCCACGAGCCGGCCAAGCTGGAACGCCAGCGAACCATTCAGCTCATCGACAAGCTGAAGCAGGCGGGCTGAAGCGGACAGTCGGGATCGGAGATCAGGCGCCCGGCACGGCGGCTCAGACGTCCGGGCCGCGTCACGGGTTGGAGATTTCGTTCAGCGTCTCGCGGATGCGGTAGGCCTTCATGAGGTATTCCCTCGCCTTGACGTGCTCGGGGTCGTAGGTCAACGTCTCTTCCCAGTACGCGATCGCTTGCGAGATGTCCTGCCGGAAGGCTCGGACGCCCTGCTCGTATGTCTCGCTTGCCAGGCGGGCCTTCGCCGTGGCAAGCGCAGCCGCCGGCGGGCTTTCGTGATTGCCGGAATATTTCACCGCAAATTCGAGGTGCCGCAGTGACTGGCGGAGCTTGCCATCGCGATACAGTGCAAGGCCCGCCTTTTCGTGCGACAGGGCCAGCAACTCCACCGCCTTGTCATCTCCGGGATGCTCGGCAAGGTAGGATTCCGCGTAAGCGATCAGATCGAGATAGGTGCCCGCCTTGACGTCGGAGACGGCCTGATCGAGCGACTGTCGTCCCGCCGTCTCGCGCGGCTCAACAGCTGCCCGCCCCGCGACGACCGCAGGAGGTTGCGCCGGCGGCGGCTCCGGCTTCGCGAGCGGCAGCGGAAATTCTTCCGGCGGCGGACGCCGCGCCGTCATCGGTCCGGCCATCTGTACCGCAGCGTCGGAATCAGCCATTTTCGTGGGTGCCTCCGGGCCGCCCGTCCGCGGGCGGCTGCCTCGATTGCGCTGCAGCTCGATCTGCCGCAGCCGCCGCAAGGCACCCTCGTGCTGCGGATCGTAGGCCAGCACGGCTACGTAGTCCCGCCAAGCCTCACGGCTGTTCTTTTTCGCGGCCGCCTCGGCCTTCTGGAAGCGACTGTCGGCCAGACGCTTGGCATCCGCCTCTACGGAGCGCCGCAGCGCAATGATTTCCGGGTCTTGCGGACGCAGCGTCTCCAGCACCCGCAGCTCGACCAGCGCATCCGCGAGGTTGCCTTGCCGGATCAGTTCTTCGGCCTGCTGCCGGCGCTCAGTTACGCCGGAGGTGCCAAACAGGGGCAGCTGCGCGCAGCCGGTCATCAGGCCCACGGCCAGCACCAGCGCCGAAATTTCCGTCGCGCGCCGAATCATGGCACCACCATCCCTCCGAAGACGTCGAGGCGTTTGGCGAAGGCCACGAGGTCGTCATCGCAGTAGATCTGCGAGCGTCGCAGCGCCATCGGGTGCACGAAGGACGGATTGCCGCCCGCGGTCACCGTCGCGCCGAGCCGGAAACCCTCCGCCTCCAGCGCCTCGAGCAGAACGTCGTTCTCGGCGCCGTAAGGAAACGCGAACGTGTGAATCGGGATGTTGAGATGCGCCCGGATCGCCCGGGTCGGATCACGCACTTCGTCGCGAATCCGTTCCCGGTATGCCGCCAGGCTCTCCCCGGGCTGCCGCAAGGTGAGGTCGGAATGAGTCTTCGAGTGCGGCTGTATGTCGATCAGCCCCGAAGCGACCATTTCCTTCATCTCCGCCCAGTTCAGTGCCGCCGGCGCGCCGATGAATTCGGTGTAGACGAAGACCGTCGCCTTGTAGCCGAACTCCCGGAGTACCGGGTAGGCGACCTCGTAGACGGATTTGTAGCCGTCATCCATCGACAGGATCACCGGCTTGCGCGGTATCGGCCCCTTGCCTTCGACGAAGTCGGCGAAGTCGGCGAAGCTGATCACCGTATAGCCGTTATCCCGCAAATATTGCAGCTGGCTCCGGAAGCTCGTTGCCGACACCGACAGCAGGTCGCATTTGCGGTCCCCCGGGACGAACCGGTGATAGGTCAGGATCGCGACCTTCTTGTAACCGTTGCGCAGAATGCCGGCCTGGTCGGCCCAGCGCAGGGGAATCACCACCTGCCGGCCCGGCAGCACACGGTCGATCTTGTTGAAATCGGCAATCACCCAGTGCTTGCCGGGATCGCCGAGATAGGTCGCGGCGAGGCCGTCCAGCGTCTCGCCCCAGCCGGCGGACACGACGATGAAATCGTCGCTGCGTGCCACCACGTTGGTGCTGCAACCCGACAGCGCCGCGGCCGCCAGCACGATCAGGGCGGCCGCGGCATTACGCCTCAGGCGCCGACTCGTACGGCTCATCATCTCCCTCCCACGACTCCGCCATGTGGTTGAACTCCGCGAACACCAGTCCGAGCTCGTCCTTGCGCCGCTCCGAGATGCGGCAGTCGAAATTGCCCTTCGCGATTTCCTGCAGCGCGGCCCGCAGGATGCGGATCGGGCGCGACAGCAGCTGGGCCAGGCCATACGACACGAGGCCGACCGCGAGCACCGTCACCGCGCCGAGGACGATGAACAGGGTGCGGGTGATGTCCGCGACCGCCTGCAGTGGCGTCTGCACGACGCCGAGACGGACGCGGCCCACGATCTTGTCCTGGAACAGGATCGGCGCGTCGAACTCGAGCACCGGTGTCCCGCCCGACTGCCCGACCTCGCTGACGACGATGCCGTCATGGTTGTAGATGCGCTTCGCCGACGGCGGCGGCTGGTATGTCGTGCCGAGCTGCGCCGGGTCGCTGGAACCGCGGATCACGCCCTGGTGGTCCAGCACCGACAGGTATTCGAAGCTCTGGCCGCGGATCGCCTCGTTGACGAAGATCTCGATCGCCACCCATTCCTCGCCGAGCACCTGCACGGCGGTCTCCGTCGCGATGAACTTGACCAGCGAGACTCCGGAGTCCACGGCGAACTCCGTCAGCTCCTCGCGTTGCTTGGCCTCGATGAAGTAGATGGCGATCCCCATGGTGACCGCGACGACGAAGGTCGACATGAGCGCCCAGCGCACGCGCAGCGGGATGATGCGCCGCTTCTCACCGCTCTCCGCCCGCTCCTCGTAGGCGCGCAGCTCGCGGCGCAGCGCCCGCGCCAGATCCTTGCCGGACCGGAAGCGCCGGTCCGGCGCCTTGGCCAGCAGCTTGCTGATGATGTGCTGGACACCGGCGGGCAGATCCGGGGCGATCTCGGCGATCGGCGGCGGCTCCTCCTGCGTGATCTTGAACAGCAGCGTCGCCACCGTGTTGCTGTCGAAGGGTTTCTGGCCCGTGCACAGCTGGTAGAGGATGACGCCCACGGAGAACAGGTCGGAACGGCCGTCGACCTTCTGCCCCATCACCTGTTCCGGCGACATGTACTGCGGCGTGCCCAGCACGGTGCCGACCTGGGTTTTCTGGGCGGCGTCGGGGTCGTCGATGTGGGCGATGCCGAAATCCGCGATCTTGATGGTCCGCTCGTCGGGCAGCACCAGGATGTTGCCGGGCTTGACGTCGCGATGCACGACGCCGCGGTCGTGCGCGTAATCGAGCGCGTCGGCGAGCTGGATGCCGATCGTGAGCACCTGGTCCAGCGGCATCGGCTTGCCCGGCCGGATCGCATCGTTGAGCGGCGTACCGTCGATCAGCTCGATGACGATATAAGGCCGGTTCTCGATCTGCCCGACGTCGTAGACGGTGACGATGTTGGGATGCGAGAAGGCGCCGGCCGCCTTGGCCTCGCGCATGAAGCGCTCGAGATAGGACTCGTCGACGCACCATTCCGGCTTGAGGACCTTGATCGCGAGCGTGCGCGCGATCTTGGGGTCGTAGGCCTTGTAGACCTCCGCCATCGAGCCCTCGCCGAGGAGCTCCTGGACCTCGTACCTGCCGACCTGTTCAAGCATCGTTCGCGTGCAAGCGTCCCCGGGCACCGCAGTTCGCAGACGGGGCCGTCCGGTTCTCCCCCGGCATCTTTTCGGCCCCGCGTTTCCCCGGGGCCGGCCCCACGACGGCAATCACTGTATTCGATTCACGAGGCGTTGTGTACCGGCGATTGAAGCCGTCCGGAAAATAGGCAGGTGGCGGGGAGATGGGGCGCCGCGGGCCGTCGCACGCTCGTGGGGCTGTCGACAGGCGCGACCGGCACAGCATATAGAGGAATTGGCGTCCCCTAGGGGAATCGAACCCCTGTTTCCGGCGTGAGAGGCCGGCGTCCTGGACCGCTAGACGAAGGGGACGCGGGTGCGGCCGCGCGTGCGGACGCGTGACGGCTGCTGTGTAGCGGAGATCGGGACGGCGATCAAGGATTTCAAGTGTCCGGCCCGCGGCGCGGCGGGGATTGGCATTGACGGGCCGGCTGCGAAGTGGGATGAGTTTCGGGCTCTTTGCGGCGGCAGGCCGACGGGGCCGGGGGCACGGACAGGAGGCAAGGATGGCGGAAGAGCGGCGGCGGTTCCGGCCGGTATCGGGCAACGTCCTGCCGCGCTTCGCCGGAATCGCGACCTTCATGCGCCTGCCGCACGTCACCGACTGGGCCGGGGTCGAGATCGGCCTGATCGGCGTGCCGTGGGACGGCGGCACTACCAACCGCGCCGGCGCCCGCCACGGCCCGCGGCAGATCCGGGATCTCTCGACGATGATGCGCAACGTCCACCACGTGAGCCGCGTCAAGCCGTTCGAGGCGGCCAACTGCGCCGACCTCGGCGACGTCCAGGTCAACCCGATCGACCTCGAGGAATCCCTGCGGCTGGTCGAGGCGTATTACCGGCGCGTGACGGCCGCCGGCATCCTGCCGCTCACCGCTGGCGGCGACCACCTGATCAGCCTGCCGATCCTGCGTGCGCTGGCCGGCGACGGGCCACCGCTCGGAATGGTCCATTTCGACGCCCACACCGACACCTGGGACCGCTATTTCGGCGACCACCGCTACACCCACGGCACGCCGTTCCGCCGCGCTGTCGAGGAGGGCGCGCTGGACCCGAGGCGCACCGTGCAGATCGGCATCCGCGGCTCGCTCTACGCCGAAAAGGACCACGAATGGGGCCTCGAGCAGGGCATACGCGTCATCACCATCGAGGAGCTCTACGACGTCGGCATCGACGCGGTGATCGCCGAGGCGCGCCGCGTCGCCGGCGCCGGCCCGACCTATGTCAGCTTCGATGTCGACGGCCTAGACCCGGTCTACGCGCCGGGCACCGGCACGCCGGAGATCGGCGGCTTTTCGACGCACGAGGCGCAGCGCATGCTGCGCGGCCTGCAGGGCCTCGATATCGTCGGCGGCGACGTCGTCGAGGTGTCGCCGCCGTTCGATCAGACCGGCATGACCGCGCTGGTCGGCGCCACCATGATGTACGAGATCCTCTGCGTCATGGCCGACGCGATCGCCCGCCGCAAGGCGGGCTGAAGCGCCGGGGCATCCGATGGGCGGCGGCAGCGGGATACGCGGCGGCGCGCGGCGGCTGTTGGCGTTGCTGCTCTCCGCTGCAGCGGTCGTCGTGACGGCGGCGGACGGGCGGGCCGAGCCCCTGCGCATCGGTTACCGCAGCTGGGTCTCCGCCGGGCCGTTCTTCATCGCGCGCGACAAGGGCTGGTTCGCCGAGGAGGGGGTGGAGGTCCGGCTCGTGCCGGTCGAGGACTTGCCGGTCCGCATGGCCGCCCTCGCCACCGGCGACCTCGACGCCATGATCGGCATGCTCGACGCGACGGTGCTGCACCTGACCCCGAAGACGGAGTTGCGCCTGGCCTTCGCGGTCGCAGAGTCGCGCGGTGCCGACGGGCTGGTGGCGACGATGGACATCAAGACGATCGCCGACCTCAAGGGCAAGCGGGTCG
This sequence comes from Alphaproteobacteria bacterium, assembly GCA_041602815.1. Taxonomy (GTDB): domain Bacteria; phylum Pseudomonadota; class Alphaproteobacteria; order UBA8366; family JADFVY01. Next base: position 33,415 of record JBFIFO010000013.1, read on the forward strand.
CGGTGCGGCCGGGCTCGACCGGCCAGTTCTATCTCAATGTGCTGCTGCAAGAGGCTGGTTTCACACAGAGCGACATCGACATCGTGCCGTTGCCGCCGGGCGAGGCCGGACACGCCTTCGAAACGGGCGAGGTCGACGCCGCCGTCACCTGGGAGCCATGGCTCAGTCGGACCCGCGAACGCGAGCGTGGCCACGTTCTCGCCGACACCACGGACCGGCCCGGCCTGCTGATCGAGATGCTCGTTGCGCGGGCGGCGCCGCTCGAGACACGGGCGGCGGATTTCAGCGCCCTGTACCGGGCCTGGCAGCGCGCCGTCGCCTTTACCCGCGACAATCCGGACGAGGCCGACGCCATCATGGCCGCCGGCATTGGCCGCTGGCTGCGCCATCACATGGTGGTGGCGGAGATGCGCCAGGGCATCGTCTGGTACGACGGCACCGCGAATCAGGCGCTCTTCGGGGAGCCGGGACGGCCTGGGCCGTTGACGGCCGCCCTCGCGCGCGCCATCGGAATCTGGGACGGATTCGGCAAGCTGCAGGTCAAACGGCAGCCGCGCGAACTGATCACCTTCGCCGTGGTCGGCTGGTGAATGGGCCGTGTCGCAAGGACCCGGCGCGGCGGCTCAGCGGCGGAACCGGCCGCGCGCCGCATCCTCGATCTCGTAAGGGGAGATGCCGATGTCCTCGAGCTGGCGGGCGGTCAGCCTGGAAAGCTCGTTGACGGTCCGGCGATATGTGCGCCAGCGGCGAAAATCATTGCTGATACGGTCGAGAAACATGGCAAATCCCCATCGGCAGGGTGAAAATCGAAACCCAGTTGCAGTCAACATATGCACACTGCCGTAGCTGGAGAAATGACATTTTTGCAGGGCAGAAATGGCTCCGGCGAATACCTCATTTTTACCATATTTTAACGCACTATGGAAAATTGCTGCAGTGCAGCGAAACAGGCTACCATCCGTTCACGCGCGGCCATTCCTCGACGACCGCGCCGGCAGCGTCGAGGACATGGTAGCGGTCGTGCGCGGCGGCGGTCATGCAGACGTGGTTGGGGAAGATCCGGATACGGCTGCCGACCGGAAATTCATCCCATGGCGGCTCGGCGCCGCCGGGCAGCGCGAGCTGGCCGTGCTCCTGGCTGACGGCGGCGAGATACATGCGGTCGGGCCGCGGCTGTCCGCCCACTCCCATCACCGTGCCGTAGCCGGTCTCGCCATCGAATTCGGACGGGCCGATGTCCTTCGACATGGCGAGCCCGCCGGCATCGACGATGATGCGCCGGGAGCGGCGGTTGTGGCCGATCACGCTGGCCAGCACGGTGACCGCGATGTGGTCCCAGCTGCACGAGCCGATCAGCACCTGGTCGACGTCGCCGAACATGTAGACACCGGGGCGCATTTCGGTCACCCCGTCGAGGTGCTGCACATAGCGTGCCGTCGGCGTCGAGCCGGCCGAGACCACCGGGCAGGGCAGGCCGGCCGCGCGCAGCAGCTCCGCCGCCTTGACGACGCCGTCGCGCTCCGCCTCGGCCACTGCCTTGATCGCCTTGGCGGAATTGCAGTGGTAGGACTGCCCCGCATGGGTCAGCACGCCGCGCAGCTCCAGCGCCGCCGACTGGTGGATGACCTGGCCGAGATTGACGATGTCGTCGGCCTCGCTCACCGGATCGAGCCCGCAGCGCCCGCCGCCGGTGTCGATTTCGATCATCATCGGGAACTTGCGGCCCAGCTTGGCGGCGCGGATCGCGGTCTCGGCCGCGGCGCCCATGTTGTCGGTCACCAGGATCAGCGCATCGCCCATCTCCTGAATCGCCGCCGCCGCGCCGATCTTCGACGGCACGAAGCCGACCGCGTACAGGATGTCCTTGAAGCCGTTCTCGGCGAAATAATGCGCCTCCTTGAGCGTCGAGACCGTAATGCCGCCGAAATGGCCCTCCGTGGCGAGCCGGGCCACATCCGCCGATTTCGCGGTCTTCATGTGCGGCCGCAGATGGACGCCCAGCCTCGTCATGTGCGCGGCCATCAGCTGGCAGTTGGACTCCAGCACGGTGCGGTCGAGCAAGAGGCAGGGGGTCGGCAGCGTATCGAAGTGTTCCATGGGCCGCGATCTTATCCGAAGGCCGAGCATCTACAATCGAAATCCGCCGGGGCGGACCCCGGATGTGCGGAACGAGCCCATGCGTTAGGGTTTTCTGCGGCTCTCGCGGGCGGCGCGCCGGGCGCATCGCCGGCAAACGGGCAATTATCGACGCGCCTTGCTCTCAGTACGCCTGCTGCAGCTCGCCGCCCGCGTCGCGCGCCGGGCCGGCCTCCGCCTCCATTCCGAGAAAGCCGCCCGACTGGCGCTCCCAGAGCTGGCTGTAGAGGCCCCCGCTGCGCAACAGTTCCTGGTGGCTCCCCTGCTCGACGATGTGGCCATGATCCATCACCACAAGTCGGTCGAGGGCGGCGATGGTGGACAGCCGGTGGGCGATGGCGATCACGGTCTTTCCCGCCATCAGATTGTGGAGCTGCCCCTGGATCGCCGCCTCGACCTCCGAATCCAGCGCCGATGTCGCTTCGTCGAGCACCAGGATCGGTGCGTCCTTGAGGATCACCCGGGCGATTGCGATGCGCTGCCGCTGGCCACCGGAGAGCTTGACGCCGCGCTCGCCCACCCGCGCGTCATAGCCGCGCCGGCCCTGCGGGTCGACGAGGTTCGGGATGAAGTCCTGGGCCTCGGCCAGTTCGGCCGCGCGCACGATGTCCGCCTCGCCCGCCTCGGGCCGGCCGTAGCGGATGTTGTCGCGGATCGAACGGTGCAACAGCGACGTGTCCTGGGTGACCATGGCGATGCAGGCGCGCAGGCTTTCCTGGGTCACCCTGGCCACATCCTGGCCGTCGATCAGGATGCGCCCGCCCTCCAGGTCGTGGAAGCGCAGGAGCAGGTTGACCAGGGTCGACTTCCCGGCGCCGGAGCGCCCCACAAGGCCGACCTTCTCGCCGGGGTGCACGGTCAGGGTGACGTTTTCGAGTGCACCGCGCTCCTTGCCGTAATGGAACCGGACGTTTTCGAAGCGGATCTCGCCATCCGTCACCGTCAGCGGGCGGGCGTCGGGCCGGTCCACGACCTCGTAGGGGCGCGAGATGGTCTCGATACCGTTTTCCACCGTGCCGATATTCTCGAACAGCGCGGCGATGGTGTGCAGGATCCAGCCGGACATCTGGTTGAGGCGGATGATCAGGCCGTTGGCCACCGCGATGGCGCCGACGCCGATGCTGCCGTCCAGCCAGAGCAGGATCGAGAGCACCGCCATGGCCAGAAGCAGCGCGCCGTTGAGCACGACCAGCGCCACGGTCAGGGAGAGGGCCAGCCGCATCAGGTTGCGCAAGGCCCGCGTATGCCGCCTCAGGCTCTCCTTGACGAAGGCTTCCTCGCGCTCGGCGTGGGCGAAGAGCTTGACCGACTGGATGTTCGTGTAGCTGTCCACCACATGGCCGGTCAGCGCCGAGGTGGCCTCCGATGCCGCGGCCGAGCGTCCGCGCACCGTCGGCACCAGGAAGACGATCACCGCGATGTAGCCCAGCGCCCAGACGGCAACCGGCAACAGCAGGCGCCAGTCGAGCGCGATGAACAGCGCCATGATGCCGATCAGGAAGATCAGCAGGAACCACACGCCGTCGATCACGTTGAGCACCGCCTCCCGCAGCGCTTGGCCGGTCTGCATGACCTTCTGCGCGATGCGCCCGGCGAAGTCGTTCTGGAAGTATGACAGGCTCTGCCGCAGGACGTAGCGGTGATTGCGCCACCGCACACCATTGGTCAGGCCGGGTACCAGCGCCAGGTTGACCAGTCCGCGCGAGATGATCACCGCCGCGGGACGGACGACGACCGCGATCAACCCCATGGCGATCAGCGCCGTCGCATGGGTCTCAAGGAAGCTTTCCGGGCCGGACTCGGCCATCCATTCGACAATGATTCCAAGAAAGGCATAGAGCGCCAGTTCCGAGAGCGCCGCGAGCCCGGAAACGGCCAGGATCAACAGCAGCAACCACTTGATCGGCCTGAGAAAATGCCAAAAAAAGGCGCCGGTTTTGTCCGGCGGCCGGACGATCTCGTCCGGTGCCAGCGGATCGAATATACGCTCGAAAAAACCATACATGGACAAACTTCCCAACATAGCGGCGGTTGAACCGCCCTTGCGCCGGCGCAGCCGGGAACACGAACGATGGAACGGGAACGCTGGCGACAGAACCGAAAAAACCGGCGGCAGTCTAACAGCCGGGATGAGAACAAAACAGGGGCAACGACCCGAAGTCGTGTCTTCCGATCGTCAGCATACTGATAGACACTTGTCCGCCGCGGAGCGCGGCGCATATAGTCCCGTAATCGAACGCCCCCCAATCCAGCGGAACGCCTCAACCAGCCAGGCGAGAACGGCATGCGTACCTACCTGCATATCAACCTTGACGACCGGAGCATCGAACGCGAGGCGATGGAGGGCGAGGCGCTGGCCCGTGCCGGCCGCTACCACATCGTCAGGACGCTGCTCGACAGGGGCGCCGCCACGGTCGACCCGCTGTCGCCGGACAACCCGTTGATCTTCTCGGCCGGGCCGTTCGCCGGCACCAACTTCTCCAACGCCAACCGGCTGTCGGTCGGCTGCAAGAGCCCGCTGACCGGCGGCGTCAAGGAGGCCAATTCCGGCGGCACCTTCGCCTTTGCGCTCGGCCAGCTGGAGCTGGCCGGGCTGACACTGTACGGCGCGTCGGAGGACTGGGTGGTGATCCGCATCCCCAAGAAGGGCGAGATCACGTTCGAGGACGCGACGCCCTACATGGGCAAGGGCAATATCGAGGCCGCGGCGCTGCTGCATGAAAGATACGGCGACAAGGTCAGCCTCGCGATCTGCGGGCCGGTCGGCGAGTATCTCGGGCTGATCGCCGGCATCGCCTTTACCGACCCGGAGGGCCGGCCCGTGCGCATCGCCGCGCGCGGCGGCGTCGGCGCGGTGATGGGATCGAAGAAGGTCAAGGCAATCGTCGTCGACAGGCACAAGATGCCGCCGTTCCACGACCGCAGGAAGGTCATGGAATCGGTCAAGGGCTACAACGCCAAGCTCGCCGCCGAGCCGGCGATCGAGAACTACACCAAGCTCGGCACCGCGATGATGGCCGACGTGATGAACCATGTCGGCGGCATCCCGGTGCGCAACTTCAGCGACGGCCGGCTCGTCGACACCGAGGTCGAGACCATGAAGATGGGCGGCCAGCACATCCGCGAGCGCAACCTCGCGCGCGGCGGCGAGACCGAGCATGCCTGCATGCCCGGCTGCATGATCAAATGCTCCAACATCTATGTCGACGAGGACGGCGAAGAGATCGTATCGCCCCTCGAATACGAGACGCTCGGCCTGATGGGCACCAATTGCGGGCTCACCGACCCGGACGACCTCGCGCGCCTCAACGCCGTCGCCAACGACCTCGGCATCGATACGATCGAGACCGGCGCCATGCTGGCGGTGCTGATGGAAGCCGGCCAGGCCGAGTTCGGCGACGTCGCCTTCATGGCGGCGGCGCTCGAGGACATCCGCAAGGGCACCGAGCGCGGGCGCCTCTTGGCCCACGGCACGGCCCATGTCGGCGAGCATTACCAGGTCCGGCGCGTGCCGGTGATCAAGAAGCAGGCGATCAGCGCCTACGATCCGCGCATCATCGAGGTCACCGCGATCTCGATGATGGTCTCCGCGCAGGGCGCCGACCACACCGTCGGGAACCTCCCGGTCTACGAGTGCGCCGGCAAGGACACCGCGCACCTGACCGGCGTTTCGATGGAGATGCAGACCAACTCGGCGGCGGCGGATTCGCTGGGCATCTGCATCTTCGGCCGGGCCGTGACCAACATTAACCACGCCTTCATGGTCAACGCCATCAACAACGCCCTGGGCACCGACCTTCCGACCGAGTTCTTCGCCCAGCTCGGCCGCGAGACGCTGGAGCTCGAGGCGCGGTTCAACGCGCAGGCCGGATTCACGGCTGAGGACGACGAGCTCCCCGCCTTCTTCCGCGACGAGGCGCTGCCCCCCAGCGGCAAGAAAGCCCGGCACCGGGTGGACGACATCCACAAATTCCGCAGCGCCTGGCTGGAGGGACGGGCGGGGTGAAATAGACCCCCTCCCCAACCCC
>JBFIFO010000014.1:0-39037 GCA_041602815.1 Alphaproteobacteria bacterium
CGGCGCGACGCCGAAGGCCGTCGCGGCCCGTTCCACCAGGCGCTCGCGCACCGCCGTCGCCGCCATCCGGCAGGCGTTGCCGGTCATGTACAGGGCGCGCGTTGCGGTGGTCGTGCCGGCCAGCGGCGTGACCGCGGAATCGCTGTTGTAGATCACCACGTCGTCAAGCCCGACTCCCAGCAGTTCGGCGGCGATCTGGCCGAGGGCGGAGACCTGGCCGGCACCGATGTCGGTGACGCCGGAGCGCACGACGACGGTGCCGTCGACCTCGACGCCGACCCAGCATTCCGAGGTGTCGTGCAGCCAGGTGATGCGGCCGTAGGACTGCTGGTACGCAGCGACGCCGCGGCCGATCCTGACTGCCGGATGCGGCGGCACGCTCGGCGTTCCCAGGGCGTCCAACGCGCGATCGACGCAGTCCTCGGTCCACACCGCGCTCTGGATCGGCACCCCCGTGGCCAGCAGCTCGCCCGTTTTCAGGTAATTCTTGCGGCGGAACTCGATGCGGTCCATGCCCAGCGCCTTCGCCACCTCGTCCATCTGCTGCTCGTAGGCGATGCAGGCCTGGGCGCCGCCGAAACCGCGGAACGCGCTGGTGAACATGTTGTTGGTCGCCACCGCCTTGCCGTCGACGAACAGGTTGTCGATCCGGTAGGGGCCGGGGGCCGCGACCGCGGCATAGAGCAGCACGTAGGGCGACAGGAACACGTAGGCCCCGGCGTCGGCGAGCAGCCGCACCTCCAGCGCCGTGATCTTGCCGTCCTTCGTGACGCCGGTCTTGTAGGTCATCTTGAACGGATGCCGCTTGCCGTGGCCGAGGAAAGAATCCTCGCGCGTGAACTCGAGCCGTACCGGCCGCCCTGTGTGCATGGCCAGCAGGGCGAGGTAAGTCTCGACCGTCACGTCCTCCTTGCCGCCGAAGCCGCCGCCGACCAGGGCACCGCGGATGCGGATCTTGTTGTGCGGCACGCCGACGGCGTCCGCGATGCCCCGGAAATGCTCGATCACCTGGGTGGCAACGCGGATGTTGACGACGTCGTTCTCGTCGACCCAGGCCAGCCCGACCTCGGGCTCCAGGAAGGCATGCTCGATGAACTGCGTCCGGTAGGTGTTCTCGACGATCAGGTCGGCTGCGGCGAAACCTTCGCCGACGTCGCCCTTGCGCATTTTCTGCGATGCCACGATGTTGTCCGCCCCCTGGATCACCGGCGCGCCGGGCCGCAGCGCCGCTTCCGGGTCGAAGACGCCGGGCAGCGGCTCCAGCTCGTAGTCGACGAGCCGCAAGGCCTGTTCGGCGATGTCGCGGCTCTCGGCGGCGATCAGCGCCAGCGGCTCGCCGTAATAGCGCACGCGGTCACGCACCAGGATCGGCTGGCCCGTGTCCTTGCGCTTTTGGCCGGTCTGGCCGGGGATGTCGGTCGGGGCGAGGCGGTCCGGCAGTTCCGGGCCGGTCAGCACGCAGGCGACGCCGTCGAGGGCGCGCGCCTTCGATGCGTCTATGTGCGTGAGCCGGGCGCTTGCCTCCGGACTGCGCAACACCTTGGCGTGCAGCATGCCGGGCATCGTGTAATCGCCCGCGTAGGGCGTACGGCCGGCCGCCTTGCCGGGCGCATCTGTCCGGGTCAGCGCCCGACCGATCTGGCGGAACTCGACGTTGGCTGGGTTCTGCGCCGTCATGAGCGGCCTCCGGTGTCCTTCATCGTCCGGGCGGCTTGCGCGACCGCCTCGAACACCTTGGTGTAGCCGGTGCAGCGGCAGAGGTTGCCGCTCAGCGCCAGCCGGATGTCGTCTTCGCCGGGATCGGGGTCGTCGTTGAGCAGCGACTGCGCCGCGACGATCAGGCCGGGCGTGCAATAGCCGCACTGTGCGGCGCCGGTCTCGGCAAACGCCCGCTGCAACGGGTGCGGTTCGTCGCCCGTACCGAGGCCGGTAACCGTTGTGATCACGCGACCCTCGACCGTCCAGGCGAGGGTCAGGCAGCTGTCCACCGCAATGCCGTCGACCAGCACGGCGCAGGCGCCGCAGTCGCCCTTTTCGCAGCCGGACTTGACCTCGACATGGCCCATGGCGCGCAGCGTCTCGAGGAGCGTCCGGTGCGCCGGAACAGAAACGGTTTCCCGGCGTCCGTTGATGTCCAGCGCAATGGTCTTTTCAATTGCCATGATTCGCACTCCCTCAGCGCAGCTGCTCGATGGCCTGGCCGACCAGCCGCCGGACCAGCATATGCACCGCGTGGCGGCGGTATTCGGCGCTGGCGCGGACGTCGTCGATCGGGCTGCACTCCTGCGCCGCCTGCCGCGCCGCGGCATCGATCAGCGCGTCGTCGGGCGTCGCGCCTTCCAGCATTGCCTCGGCCGCGCGCGCGCGCACGACCGTCGGCGCGACCGCGCCGAGCGCGATGCGGACGCCGCGGCATGCGCCGTCCGCCCATGCCATGGCGACGGCGACGCCGGTCACCGTGATGGCGTCGCCCCGGCGACGGGCCAGCTTGTAAAACAGGTCCACCGTCCCCGGCCCGCGCTTCGGCCACGAGATCCCGGCGATCAGCTCGTCCGGCCGGCGCACCGTCTGCCTGTAGCCGGTGTAGAAGTCGGCCAGCAGTACCGTCCGCGTCTCCGCCACCGACATCAGCGCGATCTCTGCGTCCAGCGCCATCAGCGGCGGCACGAGGTCGGCCGCGGGTGAGCCATAGGCGACATTGCCCGCGACAGTTGCGGTATTGCGCACCATCTGCCCGGCGAACTGGCGCGCGGACTCGACCAGCGAGGCGCCGTGCGCCGCGATCCGCTCATCGCGCAGAATGTCGCTCACCGTCGTGCCGGCGCCGATGGCGATGCGGCGGTCGCGCTCCTCGATCCAGCGCAATCCCTCGAGCCGGGACAGCGAGAGCACGGATGCGGGCCGTGCGCTTCCGGCCCGCATGTCGACAAGCATGTTGGTGCCGCCGGCCAGCGGCATCGGCGCATCGGTCCGGCCCAGCATGTCCAGCGCCTCCTCCATGTTGTCGGGCATCTGCAATTCGAACTCACCAAGCATGTCTTCCGCTCCCTTCGCGAAGGGTCAGACGTCCCAGCCGCCGTCGACCGCGACCTCTTGCCCGGTCATGTTGCGGCTTTCCTCGCTGGCCATGAACAGGACCGCATTGGCGATGTCCTGCGGAGTCGTCACGCGCCGCAACGCCATGTCCTCGACATATTCGTCATAGACCTGCTCCCGCGTCCAGCCGCGGACCCGCGCCTTCTCGTCGCACAGCTTCTGCATGCGCGGCGTCTCGACGATCCCGGGGCAGACGACGTTGACGTTGACGTTGTGCGGCCCCGCTTCCAGCGCCACGGTCCGGGTGATCCCGCGCACCGCCCATTTGGAGGCGCTGTAGGCGGTCCGCATCGGATAGCCGCGCAGTCCGGAAGTGCCGCCGATATTGACGATCTTACCGTATTTCTGTGCGAGCATCGTCGGCAACACGTGCTTGATCGGCAGGAACGTTCCGCGCACGTTGGCGCTGATCACGTAATCGAAATCGGCGACGTCGATGTCCTGGACCGGCGTTTCGATCGGGCCGGTGACGCCGGCGACGTTGACGAGGATGTCGATACGTCCGCCGAACGCATCCTTCGCGGCGTCGACCATGGCCTTGACCTGATCCTCCCGGGTCACGTCGACTGGCACGCAGTGCGCCTTGCGGCCCATGCCGCGCACCTCCTCGGCCACCTCCTCCAGCGCCGCCGCGTCGCGGGCGCCGAGCACGATATCCGCGCCCTCGCGTGCCAGGGTCGTGGTAATCGCCGCGCCCATGCCCTTGGCGGCCCCGGTGATGATTGCCTTCCTGCCTTCGAGCTTCATGCCCCTGCCTCCTTTTGAAAACGTGTCACTCTTTCGCTCCCGCGCCGCCGTAACCGCCGCCACCGCAGCTTTCGACGATCACGCGGTCGCCCCGCGCCAGGCGCACGTTGGCCTTGCCGGGCAGATCCTCCGCCGTGCCGTCGCCGCGGACGATGGTCACCCGGAACGGCGCACCGTCCTCGCCGCCCTGCAGGCCATAGGGTGGCACCACGCGGCGCTCGAACATCGAGGTCAGCGAGACATCGTCGACCCGCATGCGGTATTCGCGGTGCACGCCGTCGCCGCCGCGATAGCGCCCGCCGCCGCCGGAGCCGCGCCGCACGGCCTGCCGCGCGACATCGATGGGGTATTCCGCTTCGATGACCTCGACCGGCGTGTTCATCACGTTCGACATGTGGACGCGGACCACCGACGCGCCGTCGCGGTCGGCGCGCGCGCCTTCGCCGCCACCATGGGTTTCGTACAGGGTGGTCCAGACGCCGTCCTCGCGCCGGCCGCCGAACAACAGGAGGCCGGACGTCGTCGGTCCGCCGGCGCTCAGCGCCCCCGGGATCGCCGGCTCGAGCGCCCGGAACACCGCGTCGGCGACCCGCTGCGACGTTTCGTGATTGCCGCCGACGACCGGCTTGCCGGGGCCGGGGTCGAGCACCGATCCGGGGCGCGTGCGCACCTCCAGCGGCCGGTAGCAGCCGCCGCTCGGCTGGATGTCGGGCCCGACCAGCACCTTGACGACATAGAACACCGAGGCGGCGGCGATGAACGGTGTCGTATTCAGCGGCCCGCGCGCCGCGTCGCCGCAGCCGGTGAAATCGAAAATGGCGCTGTCGCCGTCCAGCGTCACCGTAACCCGGATGGGCAGGGGCGGTCCGCCGGCTCCGTCATCGTCGAGAAAATCCTCACCTTCGTAGACGCCGCGGGGCAGGGCCCGCAGCGCTGCGCGCATCTGCGCCTCCGCGCGATCGTGGATGGCGGCGATCGCGGACTCGACGACGGCCACGCCGTGCTCGCCGAACACCCGTTGCAGGGCACGCTCCGCCGCCCGCGTCGCGGCCATCTGCGCGAGGATGTCACCCTCGCGTTCGTCCGCGCCCCGGACGTTGGCCAGGATCAGGTCGAGCTTCTCACGGTCCGGCCCGTCGGCGGTAAACAGGCGCGTCGGCGCGATGCGCAGGCCCTCCTGCCAGGCATCGGTGGCGCCGGCGACATAGGATCCCGGAACCGCGCCGCCGATATCGGCCCAGTGCGCAAGGCTGACCGCGAAGGCGCGGATCGTACCGTCGGCGAAGACCGGGCGGATGGCCTTGACGTCGGGCAGGTGGTTGCCGCCCACCTCGGGCAGGTTGAGGAACCAGACGTCGCCCGGGGCGAGGCGCGCCTTCGGCACGCGTTTCAAGAACTCCTTCACCGTGAAGCTCATGACTCCCAGGTGCATCGGGATATCGCGTCCCTGCGCGATCAGCTCGCCATCCGCGTCGGTCAGCGCCGACGACAGGTCGCCGGCCTCGCGCAGCAGCGGCGACCGCGCCGAGCGCATCACCACCAGAGACATTTCCTCGGCAATGGCGGTCAGCCCGTTGCGGATCACTTCCAGCGTCACGGGATCGACGGCGAACGTCATGCTGTGCCCCCGACATCGATATGCAGATGGCCGCTGTCGTCGGCGCGCAGCGCGGCGCCGGGCGGCAGGACGATGGTCGACCAATCGTCCTCGACGATCGCCGGGCCTTCGAGGTTGTGTCCGTGGCCCAGCGAGCGCCGGGCGAGGCGCGGCGTGGCGAGCCTCCCTTCGGGCCCGAACAGGCACTCGGTATCGCGTTTGCCGACTTCGGCCGGTGCCGCAGGGCGCAAGGCGGTCGCGTCCGCGGGGCGCGGCACCGATACCGTCACCCGCAACGAGACCAGCTCCCAGGGCTCGTCCGTCGCGAACCCGTACAGCTGTGCGTGCTGTTCGCGGAAGGCCCGGCCGAGCGCCGCCGGCTCGTCCAGTGCCGGCTCGGAAACCTCCACCGCGTAGCTCTGGCCGCTGTAGCGGACGCCGGCCACGGTTTGCGTTTCCAGCTGCCCGGCGCCGTGTCCGGCGGCGATCAGCGGCTCGGCGAGCCGCGTGCGCAGGGCTTCGTGGGCGGACAGCACCTCGCCGGTCTGCCACGATCCGGATTTCATCCGCAGCGTCCGCTGCTGCGCATAGCTCTTTTCGGCGGCCACGCACCCCAGCGCGGAAAACATGCTGGAATACGCCGGGATGACCACCCTCGCGATCCCGAACGCGCGCGCCACCGCCACGGCATGCATCGGGCCGGCACCGCCGAAGGCGATCAGCGTGCAGCCCCGGCCGTCGATGCCCCGCTCCACGGTGATGCGGCCCAGCGCGCGCGTCATATTGGCGTTGGCAACCTGCACGATGCCGCGCGCGGCCTCTTCGGGCGAGACCTTCATGGCGTCCGCCAGCGGCGCGACGGCGCCGCGGGCCGCGTCGGCATCCAGGCGGATATCGCCACCCAGCAGCCGGTCGGGGTCCATGTAGCCGAGCAGAAGGTTTGCGTCGGTCACCGTGGGCGCGGTGCCCCCATTGCCATAGCAGGCCGGCCCGGGATCGGCGCCCGCGCTGTCCGGGCCGACGGTCAGAGCGCCGTCATCCAGCCGCGCGATCGAGCCGCCACCGGCACCGATCGACTCGACCGCCACCATCGGCTGGCGCAGCGGCCGGCCGGCCACGGCGCGATCGTTGTCGATGTGCGCACGGCCGCCGGTGATCAAACACACATCGGTCGTGGTGCCCCCCATGTCGAAGCTGATGGCATGTTCGATCCCGAGGTTCGCGGCGATGCTCCCCGCGGCCGCGACCCCGGCGGCGGGGCCGGACAGCGCCAGGCCCAGCGGCAGATCGCGGAGCGCCGCGGGCGACGCCATGCCGCCGGCGGAATGGAACATATGGAGCCGCGATCGCCCCGGCTTGGCCTGTTCCAGATCGTCGAGATATCCCGCCACCAATGGCATCAGGCTGGCGCTCAGCACGGTGGTGGCCGTGCGTTCGTATTCCCGGGCCTCCGGATTGACCCGGCTGGACAGAGCGATGTACGGGATGCGGCCTGCCAGCGCCTCGGCCAGCGCCCGTTCGTGGCGGTCATTGGCATAGGCGTGCAGCAACGCCACCGCGACCGCCGGCGCGCCGCTCGAAACGACGCCGTCCACGGCCGTCTCGATGGAGTGCCGGTCGAGGGGCGTTACGATCTGGCCCGCATGGTCGAGCCGCTCCGCAACTTCGAAACGACGCTCCCTCGGCACCTGTGGCTCGAGTTTCGGCGGCAGGTCCAACCGGTACAGGTGCAGCCGGTTCTGGCGGCCGATCTCGAGCGTGTCGGCAAAGCCGTCCGTTGCGATCAGCGCGACATCCGCCAACGTGCCCTCAACGATGGCGTTCGTCGCCATCGTGGTGCCGTGGATCAGATCGTCGACGTCGTCCCAGGCAAGGTCGACGGCGGCCAACGCCGCCACGATGCCCGAGATCCGATCGCCGGTTCGGGTCCGGACCTTCGCCGCCCGCGTCTCGCCGGTCGTGCCGTTCCGCGCCACCACGTCGATGAAGGTGCCGCCGACGTCAATCCCCGCCTGCCAGCCGCCGCTCATACCGTCGGCCCTGCCAGGCTGTCATCCGGAACGCCCGCCTGCAGCCGGATCGCCAGCGACCCCGCGGCTTCGCCCAGGGCGGCGACGATTTCGGTTGCGGCGAACCGTCGGATTCGCTCCTCCAGGCCGACGATGCCAACGGCGTAGACGACATCGGCACCTTCGACGCGGACCGGGCAGGCATAGCTGGCAACGCCCGGATCCAGCTCGTTGATGCAGATCGCATATCCCTGGCGTCGCACCTTGGCGAGATCGGCGCGGACCGCCGCCGCGTCGGTGACCGTGTTGGCGGTGAAACGCTGGCGCGGCTCGGCCAGCACCCTGTCGAGCAGCGCCGGGTCCTGGAATGCGAAGATCGCCTTGCCCGAGGACGAGGCGTGCACCGGCATGACTCGCCCTGGCTGGACGAAAGTCTGACCGCCCGTGTCGGGCAGCACCATCGCCGCCGACTCGACATGGGTGCCGGCCAGCCTGGCGAGGTAGGCGGTTTCCCCGAACCGTTCAGACAGGTCCTGCAGCATCGGGCGCGCCAGCGCTGAGACCGCCGCGGCCGGCGCCCCCAGGTGCAGCAGCCGCAGCAGGCGCGGGCCCAGCCCGTAAACCTTGCGGCCATCGCGGCGGGTGACATAGCCGACCTCGTGCAGCGCGGCCAGCAGCCTGTGCAGCGTGCCACGCGGCAATCCCGTCGCTGCGATCAGCTCTGTCAGGGTCATGCCGTCCGGAGCTGCGGCGACCGAGTCGAGGATACGGGCGTAACGCCCCAAAATGCCGGCCGATTCCGACATGCCGCCTCCTGAAAATTCCGAAAATCGGAACTTTATTTTATTTAATGGAACACTCTAGATCGAAACTCGGCGCCGAGTCAATACCGTGGCGGGGTCCAGGCCCTTGCCGCGACGCGAAGCGATGCGGGTTTCGGCGATGTCACGCCAGCCGCTTTCTGGCACGGAAATTGCTTAATTATTCAATGATTTGGTGGCGGGCCGCTTGCAGCGCGGGAGCCATCGGACCGCATAGCGACGCCGACGGACTGGGAGCTGAAGGATGATCATCGGTGGCGGCAAGGAGACGGACTCGCGAACGCGGGTGCCCGCCTTCGCCGTGCGGTCCGTCATGCTGGTCATCGGGCTCGGCACGGCGCTGGCCGTAGGGCCGGTCGGGCTGGGCATGACCGGCGGCGACAGCGCATTGTCGATCGCAATTGCGTTTGCCGATGAAGGAAAGGGCGACGACAGGAACGGTGACAAGGGCGACCACGAGGACGGCGACAAAGACAGCGACAGGGACGAAGACAAAGACAGCGACGAGGACGGCAACAGGACCGATGGCGCTGAACGCGACGCAGACGGGGGCAGCAGGGCGAGCGCGAACAATCGGCCGGAAGCCCGCGATTCGACCCGCGAGGGTCGCGACGAGCCGCGTCTGAATGTCGGCCAAGGCGTCTCGTCGGCACAGTTCACGACACAGATCAGCCGGCGCCTCCCGGGAAACCAGGTCAGCGTCCTGAATGACCCCAATCAAGCGGTTTCGTTCTTCACCGAACTCGTCGACATGCAGGGGCGCACAGTCACCCATCGCTGGCGGTATGGGGGAGTCGTGGTCTACGAGGCGTCGTCGACGATCAACGGTTTCAAGTGGCGGTTCTGGTCCACTCAGATTCTGCCGGCCGACAAGGCCGGAATCTGGAGTGTCGAGGTGGTTGACGAGAGCGACAGGATCCTGCAGTCACAGCGGCTGGAGTATCGGCCGGCGGATTGATTTCCGGCCGTAACGCCACTGGCCGAAACGTCGAAATCCGGTGCGTGGGATGTTCTCCGCCGGTGCCGAGAGACCAAGGGCCTGTGATCCGGCCCCGGTTCCCGGTTTGAATCGGCACCGCTCGGCGATAGTCTGACGACCGTCGGGAATCCTCCCGCGGCAGAGCAGGGGTGGCGGCGATGGTCGGGCAGGACGAACTGCGGAACATACTGACGATTCGCAACGGCGAAAAATCCGCGCGGGTCTTTTCGGATGCGGAGATTGCGGGCAGGCTCGACAGGCTGCGGCGCCACATGGCGGCATCCGCGATCGACGCGGTTCTCTTCACCTCCTATCACAACATCAACTATTTCAACGACTTCGTATTTTGCGCCTTCGGCCGACCCTACGGGCTCGTGGTCACGCACGACGAATCGACGGCGATCGTCGCCAATATCGATTACGGCCAGCCCTGGCGGCGCGGATACGGCGATACGGTCACATACACGGACTGGCAGCGGGACAATTATTTCCGGGCCGTGCAGCAGCAGGTCGGTCCGGCCAAGCGGGTCGGCGTCGAGTTCGACCACGTGAACCTGGACATGCACGCCAAGCTCGGTGCCGCGCTGCCGGGTGCCGAACTCGTCGATATCGGCGGCGCCACCATGCGCCAGCGCATGCTGAAGTCCGACGAGGAGCTGGCGGTCATCCGCAACGGCGCCCGCATCGCCGATATCGGCGGCGCGGCGTGCGTCGAGGCGATCGGCGAGGGCGTGCCGGAGCATGACGTCGCGCTGCGCGCAACCGCGGCCATGGTGCGCGAGATTGCCCGGACCTATCCGCAGTCGGATCTCATGGACAGCTGGACGTGGTTCCAGTCCGGCATCAACACGGACGGCGCCCACAACCCGGTGACGACGCGCCGGATCGGGAAGGGCGATATCCTCAGCCTCAACTGCTTTCCGATGATCTCGGGCTACTACACGGCGCTGGAGCGCACGCTGTTCTTCGACCATGCGGACGACCGGTCGCTCGAATTATGGGAGGTCAATGTGAAGGTGCATCGCCGTGGGCTGGAATTGATACGTCCCGGCGCCCGCTGCTGCGACATCGCGGCCGAGCTCAACGAGATCTACCGGGAACACGGCCTGCTGCAGTTCCGCACGTTCGGCTACGGGCATTCGTTCGGTACGCTGTGCCATTACTACGGCCGCGAGGCGGGGCTGGAGTTGCGCGAGGATATCGAGACCGTCCTTGCCCCCAACATGGTGGTCTCGATGGAGCCGATGATCACCGTACCGGAGGGCCAGCCGGGCGCCGGCGGCTACCGCGAGCACGACATCCTGATCGTCCACGAGGAGGGCGCCGAGAACATCACCGGTTTTCCCTTCGGGCCGGAGCACAACATCATCCGGACTTAGCCCCGCGGCTCAGGCGGGGCTTTTGCCCTGATCGAGCCGCCACAGGGCCCCGATCCCGACCGGGCGGCCGCTGAATTCGCGCATTGCGTCCAGCAGGCAGCCCCACTGGTATTCCGCCGCCGCGCAGTCGCCAAGCAGATGGAAGGCGGTCGTATCGCCTAGATCGGCGCGAACGACGACGCAGTTTACGCGGGCGACCGGGGTCTGGGCGACGGCGTATGGCGGGAACGTGCCGCGCCGCAGATCGACGCCGCAAAGCTTCGCGAATATCGCCGGCGCGTGCCGGCCGGTCACCATCATCCAGAAACTGCCGGCCTGCCGGTTGACCGGCCAGGCGCCGGACGCCTCGTCCGACGACCATGCCGCTTCGATACGGTGCACCGCTGTGCCGGAGCCCCTGAGGCTGTCGAGGACCAGCACTTCGGTGTCGGCCAGCCGGGCCGCCAGCCCGCCATCGGGCTGGGCGTATGCGGCGTTGTTGGCGTCGCCGATCGAAATGCCCTGGCCGCGCACCCACTCGAGCGCGCCACGGCCATTGCAGCCGAACCGGGGCAGGGGCGAAAGATCGGCGACTGCCATGGTGCGCGCCGCGTCCGGCTCTGTTTCGGCGGACCCGAAATCGACCGCGACGGCGGCGCCGTTGATCTCGACAAAGCGGGCCCCGGCCTCGTCCAGCGTGCGATACAGGAAACTGCGCCGCGGCCGGTCGGCCGGCCCGATGCTGTCCGGCTGCGCCATGCCTCACATCTCCTGGCGCCGGTTTTCGGGGTCATAGAACGGCCTCGGCACGACCACGGCCTCAATCGTGTGTGCCTTGCCGATCTTGATGTCCAGGCGGGACGCCAGCTCCGCCTGTTCCGGCCCGACATAGGCCAGTCCGATGACCGCGCCCACCGCCTCGGAGCGAAAGGCCGAGGTCACGCGACCCGTTATCTCCCTGCCCCGCACGACGAGATGTCCTTCCTCGGGGACCGGGGCATCGGGGTCGACGGTGGCGAAGCCGACCAGACGGCGCGTCAGGCCGGCCTGCTGCTGTATCAGCGTGGCTCGTTTGCCGACGTAACAGGTTTTCTCGCCGGCAATCGCCCAGCCGAGCCCGGCCTCATGCGGGGTAGTGACGCCGTCGGTATCCTGGCCGACGATGACATGGCCCTTCTCGAGCCGCAAGGCGCGCTGCGCCTCGACGCCGAAGGGGCGGATTTCCGCGTCCTGCCCGGCGTCCAGCAGCGCATCCCAGAGGGCCTCCCCGTGATCCGCGGGGCCGTGGATCTCGTAACCGAGTTCGCCGACGAAACCAACGCGCAGCACGCGGCAGCGGATGCCCGCAACGGTTCCCTCGCGGACGGCCATGTAGGGGAATGCGCCGGCGGCAAGATCGATGTCGTCGCAGACCCGTGCAAGAACCGCACGCGATCGCGGCCCGGCGAGATTGACACCGCACCAGGCAGCCGTGGCGTTGGTCACGTCGACATCGAGACGCCACTGCGCGTTGTGCCACAGCATCGCGCGGTGAACCCCATCGACGGCGCCGGTCGTTGCGGTTACGTAATAATGCTGCCCGGAGAGGCGGCAGGCGATGCCGTCGTCGATGATAACGCCGGTCTCGTCGGTCATCAGCGCATAGCGGGCCCGGCCCGCGGGCTGCCTGCTGAAAGCGCCGGTATACATGCGCTCGAGGAATTCCGCCGCGTCGGCCCCGCGGATCTCGAGCCCGCCCAGGGTCGAGACGTCGATCAGGCCGACATTCGTGCGCACCGCCCGCACCTCGCGGCGGACCGCCCCGTCGCGCGCGGTGCGGGCGCCGTACCAGGCCGGACGCAGCCACGGGCCCGCAACCATCATCAGTGCGCCTGCCTCGAGGTGCCTGTGATGCATGGGCGTGCGGCGCACGGGGTCGAAGGCGCGTCCGGCGAGATGGCCGAACTTCAGCGGACCGACCGGCGGCCGGGTCGTCGTCGTGCCGACCGCGTTGACGTCGCGGCCGGTCGCGTTGGCGGCAATGCGCACCGTGGCGACCGCCGAATGGCGGCCCTGACCCGGCCCCATCCCGACCGTCGAATAACGCTTGAGCAGCTGGATGTCGTCGTAGCCCTCGCGGATTGCATCGATGATGTCGGCGACCTGAAGGTCTTCGTCGAAGTCGATGAATTCCTTGCCTTTCGCGTGCGTGAAGATCGGCCAGGGGTGGTTCCGCGCCGCAGCCGACGGATCGGGGGGAGCGTCCGGAACGGGGCCGGCATCGTGCCCAGCGTCGCGCGCCGCCGCACGGCCCGCACGGCGCCCGTCGGCCAGCACCGCGTCGAGGGCGCACCGACCGTTGACGGATCCGGCGGCGTGCAGATGCGTCGGCAATGTTGCCGGCGCGAACGTCGCGGTGTCGTCGTCATAAGCGAGGGTGCCGCCGCCATGATACAGGAGGGCGGCGTCCGGCGCATATCCCGTCGACATGCAGACGAGATCGCAGGAAATCCGCTCTCCCGCACCCGCTGGCAGCCCGTCACCGGCGAGCGGAGCGACCACGAGGCCAGTCACGTGGCGATGGCCGCGGGAGGCGCGCGCCTCGGTCACGCCATGGCCCGGCAGCACGCGCAAGCCCCGCGCCGCCACCGCCGCCGCCATTGGCCCGTCCCCGGTTTGGGCTCGCAGCTCGACGACGGCGCCGACCGCGACTCCGGCCTCGGCGAGATCCAGCGCCACGCCGTAGCCATCGTCATTGGCGGTAATGACGACGGCGCGCCTGCCGGGCCTGACGCCATACAGCCGGAGCAGCCGCTGCGCCGCGGAGCCCAGCATCACGCCGGGCACATCGTTGTTGCGGAACACCGCGGGCTGTTCGATCGATCCGGTGGCCGCCACCACGGCGCCGGCCCGGTACTTGTACAGGCGGTTGCCGGTCGTCACGGGCAGCCAGTTGTCGGCGAACAGGGCCTGCGCCACCGCATCGGTGTGGACGGCGATGTGCCGATGCGCCGAGACTTCGGCGACGAGGTCGCTGCGGAGCCGGTCGGCCGTCGCGCGGTCGGCATCGAAGCGGGCATAGGCGAGGCTGCCGCCGAGCGCCGGGTGTTCGTCGACCAGCATGACCTCGGCGCCGGCATCCGCCGCCGTCAGCGCCGCCGCCAGCCCGGCCGGCCCGCCGCCGACCACGGCGACGTCGCAGAACCCGTAGGCCTTGTCGTAATCCCCGGGGCGGGAGTCAAGGTCGACCCGGCCCAGCCCGGCGACGCGGCGGATGATCCGCTCCCAGAAGCGGAAGGCGTTGCCCGGTCGGTAGAACGCCTTGTAGTAGAACCCGACCGGCATGAACCGGCCGAACCAGCCCAGGAGCGCTGCCCGGTCCCGGTCCAGCGACCCGAAGACATTTTGCGCGCTGACCGGCATGTTCGGTGCAATCGGCATGCGGTCGGCCGACACGTTCGGCTGGCCCGGCAGCTGCACGAGGCTGTTCGCGTCACCGCCGGTCATCGTCAGCACGCCGCGCGGCCGGTGGTATTTGAACGAGCGCGAAAGTAACCATCTGCCGTTCGCCGCCAGCGCGCTGGCAATGCAGTCGCCGGCATAGCCCTCGTACCGTCGGCCGTCAAAGGTGAACGAGACCGGCGTTCCGCGGTCGATGAGCAGGCCCCATGGCGGCGGCAGGCGGTTGGGCTGCGACATCAGCGTGGCCCACCTTGGCCGGGTCCGCCGAAATCGACGCGGTCCCGGAACACTTCGCTTGCCGGATAGGTCCGGATGATTTCGTCCGTGATCGTGTTGCGTTCGGCGATGAACCAGTAGGCCGTCGCGACGTGGCACCACCATTCGCGCACCACGCCGGCGATATTGTGTTCCATCACCACGTGGTCGACCCATTCCGCATCGCTGCAGGTGTTGGGGTCGGGCATCTCGCGGACCTCGCCGCCATGGACGAATTCGGCGATGTTGCGCGGGCCGTTCAGCGGGCAGTTGAGAATCTTCATCGACGACCCTCCGCTAATGGCCGACCGCGGCCGCGCCCTTCTCGCCGAGCATCGCGAACCGGTCGAACCGCTGCAGCGCGAACGGCGCGATGAGGTCCGGTACGCTCCCGGTGGCCACCAGCGCCGCCATGGTCCTGCCGCACGCCGGCGTCGCCTTGAAGCCCCACGTGCCCCAGCCGGCGTCCAGGTAATAGCCATCGAGCGGCGAGAGCCCCATGATCGGCGCGAAATCCGGCGTCATATCCGTGATACCGGCCCACTGCCGCATCAGCTTGACCTCGCCGAGGAAGGGGAACAGCTCCAGAATGTGCCCCATAAGGCCTTCCGCGAACTCCAGCGTCGAGCGCGTCGAATAGAGCGGATAGGGATCGGAGGCGCTGCCCATCACCAGCTCGCCGCGGCTGCTCTGCGAGATGTACACGTGCAGGCTGCCAGAGACGACGATGGTATCGAGGAACGGCTTGAGCGGTTGCGAGACGCACGCCTGCAGCGGGATCGAGCGGATCGGCAGCCGCAGGCCGGCCATCTTCGCCACCACCGAGCTCATCCCGGCGACGGCCTGGATCACCGCGCCGCACCGGATCGTGCCGCGGCTTGTGACGACGGCGCTGACCCGGCCTCCCGCTTGCTCGATCGCGGTCACCTCGGTCATCGGGTGCAGCTCGACGCCGCGTTCCGCGGCCCGGATCGCGTAGCCCCAGGCGACCGCGTCGTGGCGCGCGATCGCGCCCGGAACGTGGTAGAGCGCGCCGAGCACCGGGTAGCGGGCGGCGCGCGACAGGTTCAGCGTCGGCTCGATGCGGGCGATCTCGTCCGGGAAGACGAGCCGCGACTCGACGCCGAGATGGGCGTTGACCTCCGCGCGCCAGCGGCTTGTACGCATCGCGGCATCGGTGTGCGCCAGCGTCAGGTGGCCGCGCTCCGAATAGAGGACGTTGAAGTCGAGTTCATGGCTCAACCCCTGAAACAGGCGCAGCGACTCGTCATAGAATGCGACGCCTTCCGGCGTCAGATAGTTGGAGCGGATGATTGCCGTGTTGCGGGCGGTATTGCCGCCACCGAGATAGCCCTTGTCGAGCACTGCCACGTTGGTGATGCCGTGATACCGTGA
This sequence comes from Alphaproteobacteria bacterium, assembly GCA_041602815.1. Lineage (GTDB taxonomy): Bacteria > Pseudomonadota > Alphaproteobacteria > UBA8366 > JADFVY01. The sequence continues at coordinate 15,699 of JBFIFO010000014.1, forward strand.
CAGGTAATACGCGGCTGCAAGCCCGTGTCCCCCGCCGCCGATGATCACCACGTCGTAGCTGCGCCTCAGATCCGGCCGCGCCGGAAGCTGCCGCCGTGCCGGATCGGGCTTTGAAAACCCGTATTTTAGAAGGCCGAACGGCATTTCGGTTCCCTGCCGGAGCGGCATCATCGCCGAATGCCAATGATCGGCGGCAGAACGGCCCGGAACTGTGCCGGAACCGTCACCTTCTGGTCAGAACGCGATCACTGGCCGGGACGCGCGAAATCAGGAGCCTTGGGTTGCGCGCAGGGGTTTCGGTGTTCCGCCCGAACGCGCCGGAATTTCCCGCATTTTAGAAAAAATCAAGGCGATATTGCTACCGCAGGGTGCATATCTGCGGTACAAAGAAGCTTAACAAACACTTAACCGAAATTCCGGTGGCCATCCTGGCAGAACGTTCATGGCGGCCCGGAACGCCCGGCGCGGGCGCACGACGACGGCAAAAAAGGGGATCGTAATGTTCGATACGATGGAAATTCACAGCACCCCGGCGCAGGAAACGGCAAGTCAGCGCAAGGCCGCCAGCAGCGCGGGACTGCACGATGTTATGCGTGCCCGGGCGCAGGCGGTGGCATTCGACGGCGACATCCCGATGCTCAGCGCCATCCGCTCGATGCTCGCCCTGGCGGTGGAAACGGCCTTCGACCTGCGCGGCGGGCATGCGCACAGCCCTCATCTGGACCGTTTCGCCGACATGTTGGACCGGCAGGCCGGCCTCCTTGACGACCTGAAAGAGGGTCAGTTCGAATCGGACCCCGCACTTCTCATGTACCGCGCGAGCGTGGCTCTCGACGCCTTCGCCAATGCCGTGCGGGAGGAAATCGTCGATTACGTGCGCCCGGGCATCGACCCCGGCGCCTTCAATCTCGCCCTGCAGCGGATGACCGACCGTGCCATCGCTGCGGGCGCCGCGTTCGCGTCGCTGGATCTCGCCCTTGCGCGCACGATCTGATCCGCCACGGCGCGCTGCGTTCCGTTATGACCGCAGCGCGTCGTTGTCCGGATCGAACGCCGGTTCGGCCAGCACCGTCGCCGGCCGCCGGTCGCCGAGGATCTCGACCTCGAAACGCTGGCCCGGACCCGCATAGCCGGGCTCGACATAGGCGAAGAACAGGCTCTTCTGCACTGTGTGGCCGTAGCCGCCGGAGGTGGTGACGCCGATCACGCGGTCGCCGTCCAGAACCGGCTCGCCGCCATGCACGTCGGCATCGCCGGCGGCGACCTCGCCGTAGACGATGCTGGTCCACGGGCCTTTCGCGGCGGCCGCGGAGACCCCGGCGTTGCCGCTGAAGTCCTTGTCCAGCTTGACGAAGCGCATGATGTCGGCCTCGACCGGCGTGATCTCGTTGGTCAGTTCCGCGCCGAGGCCCTTGTAGGCCTTCTCCAGGCGCAGCGCGTTCACCGCGTAGACGCCGAAGTCGGCGATGCCGTGCGCCTCGCCCGCCGCCCAAACGGCATCGTAGAGCTCCTTCAGGCGCACCATCGGGCAGTGCAGCTCCCAGCCCAGCGACCCGACGTAGTTCACGCGTAGCGCCCGCACATCGATGCCGGCGACGGTGATCTCGCGGCCCGAGAGCCAGCGGAAGTCCTCGCTCGCAAGGCTCGCATCGGTGAGGGCCGCCAGGGTCGCGCGCGACTTCGGCCCGGCCACCACCAGAACGCCCCAGTCATCGGTGACGTTGGCGATCTCGACCTTCTCGTCCTCCCGCCGGGCCATCGTCAGGGCGTCGTGATCGCGGATTTCCCAGGCGGCGCCGGACAGGATGTAGAACCGGTCATCGGCCAGTCGCGTGATCGTGGACTCGCCCCGGATGCGGCCGGTCGGCCCCAGGATGTGGGCGAGCACGATACCTCCCGGCTTCTTCGGCATGGCATTGGCGTAGACGCGGTTGAGGAAGGACTCCGCGTCCGATCCGGCGACTTCGAACTTCGCGAAACTGGAGAGATCGAGGATGCCGACCCGCTCGCGCACCGCGCGGCATTCGGCGGCGACCACCTCATGCGTGTTGTTGCGGCGGAATCCCGGCGCCTCTGCGCGCCCGTCGAGCGAGAACCATTTCGGCCGTTCCCAGCCGAAGGCCATCGTATGCACCGCGCCTTTTGCCTTCAACGTATCGTAAAGCGCGGACGTGCGGACCGGCCGCCCCGCCGGCCGCTCCTCGCCCGGCAGATGGAGCACATACATGTGCGCATAGTCCTGGAACGACATCGCGCGCACGTAGCCCTCGCTGGTCCAGGGCCCGTAGCGGCGCGGATCGAGACCGGCCATGTTGATCTCGGCATCGCCGTGCACCATCCACTGCGCGAGGTACTTGCCGCAGCCGGCGCCCTGGGCGATGCCGATCGCCGAACCGCAGCACATCCAGAAATTCCGCAGGCCCGCCGCCGGGCCCAGCAGCGGATTGTTGTCGGGCGTGTGCGGGATGGCGCCGTTGACGATGCGCTTGATGCCGGCCTTCTCGAACATCGGCATGCGCTCGAACCAGCGCTCCATCCAGGGCGCGGCCCGCTCGAGGTCCCCTTCGAACAGCTCGCTTTCCGAGTCCCACTCGGGATAGCCGCCACGGTCGGCCCAGGCCTCGCGGCAGTTCGGCTCGTAGATGCCGATCAGGCCGGCCTTCTGCTCCTGCCGGTAATAGGAGGTCACATAGGGGTCGCGCATCACCGGGATCTCCTCGTTGCGCGCGAGGAACTCCGGCATCGCCTCGGTGACGATGTACTGGTGCTCCATGTTGGTTATCGGGGCGTCGCCGCCGACCCACTTCATGATCTCGCGGGCATAGCAGCCGCCGGCGTTGACCACGTGCTCGCAGGTCACCTCGCCCTTCTCGGTGACCACCTGCCACTCGCCGCCCGGCAATGGCCTGATGTCCAGCACCCGGTTGTGGCGCTCCAGCTTGACGCCCAGGTCGCGCGCCGCCTTCGCCATGGCGTTGCAGCACCCGGCCGGGTCGACATGACCGTCGTCGAGGGTCCACGCCACTGCCAGCACATTGTGAAGAGATTCGAGAAAAGGATTGATCTCCATCGCCTTTTCGGGACCGATCACCTCCATGCGGAAGCCGATGTTGCGCGATATGCCCTCGACATGGCGGAACCAGTCGACCTCCTCCGTGGTCGTGGCAAAACGCAGCCCGCCGCAGCCGTGCCAGCCGGCGGACTGGCCGGTCATCGCCTCCAGCTTCGGGTACAGCGTGTTCCCGTAATGATGGATCTTGGCCATGTTGTAGTCGCCGATGAAGCTGGGGCACTGGCCGGCCGCATGCCAGGTGGAGCCGGAGGTCAGTTCCGCCTTCTCGACCAGCAGCGTGTCGGTCCACCCTTCGAGGCCAAGGTGATAGGCCAGCCCCACCCCCATCATTCCGCCGCCGACGATGACGGTCCTCGCATGTGTCTGCATCGCTGCCTCCTGCTTCGGCGTGTCGTTCCTACCAGCGGCCGTTGCCGGGGCGCATGAATTCCCGCGGCAGCCGGATGTCCGATTTGGCGCGGATCGCCCGGTCGACCTCGTCTCCTATATGCGCGGGGTAGTGCGATCCGAGGATTTGTTTCACCCGGTCGCGCGCCTTCTGGACGACGTTGGTCGAGCCGATCTCCTTCCACTCCTTGGGGCTCGTCCGGTCGCCGACCACCGGATAGACGTATTCGCGCTGCATCAGCGCGAGGGTCTGCTCGTGGCCGAGGAAATGCCCCGGACCGCCGAGGCAGACCTGGCGGATCACCTCCACCGAAAGGCTCTCGTCCGTCACCTCGATGCCGCGCGCGATGCGCATCGATGCACCGAGAATGTCGTTGTCGATCACGTAGCTCTCCAAACATGTGCTCAGGAGGCTCGCCTGCATGCCCAGCGACTCGTAGATCATGTTGCCGCCCGCGGCGCCGGCGATGGCGTTGGTGTAGCCCTTCTCGTAGCCGGCCTGGGCGTCCGGCACCTTGGAATCGGTCATCCCTGCCGGCACGCCCCCGGTCAGGTCGTAGTGGTGCATCATCTGGGCGCAGGCGGCGGTCAGCAGCGCCTGTTCCGGGCTGCCGCCGCTCATCGCGCCGCTGCGCAGGTCCGATACGAACGGCCACGGCCCCATGATCGCCACCGCGCCGGGCTTGATCGCGTTGACGTAGGCGAGGCCGGCCAGGCACTCGGCGACCTGCAGCACCACGGCGCCGGCGAGCGCCGCCGGACTGGTCGCGCCGGCCTGCCCCGCGGACAGGAGCAGGACCGGCATGCCGCCGCGCACGCCCGCCTCCAGGCAGGCGCAGGCATCCTCGGCGAATTTCAGCGGCGGCACCACGAAGCAGCACGACATCGACACGAACGGGCGGGCGCGCCATTTGTCCTCGCCGCCCGCCACGAGATGCAGCATCTGCAGCCCCTCCTCGAGGTTGCGGGGCGACACGAAGCTGGTTCCGACATGCTTGGTGGTGCCGGAAATGCAGGCATACAGCGTGTTGATGTCGAGGTCGTGGCCGCTCGGCATGTCGCGGGTGGTGACCGAGCGCTGGTAGAACGCCGCGTGATCCAGCGTATCGACCAGCCGGGCGATGTCGTACAGGTCGGCCAGGGTCGAGTCGCGGTGCTCCCCGGTCACCGCGTCGACCATGTGCACCGCGGCGCCGGCCGTGCCGAAATAGACCCGCTTGCCCCACGGCTCCATGTCCTGCGCCGGGTTCTGGGCATGGACCGGAAACCGCCGCGCCGCCTTGGCGACGGTATCCTCGATCAGGGCGCGCGGGAACAGCAGCCGGCCCGTATCGCTCAGGCGCCCGCCGGCGGCGGTCACTGCCTCGATGCAGGACGGGATGGCGTCGCACAACCCGACCGTCTCGAGCACGTCGAGCGCGGCGCGATGGATCTTCGCGATATCCGCCTCGGTCAACGGCTGGTATCGGCCGCCCTCCAGGCCGGGCCGGACCGGCCGCAGGTCTTCGTGCAGCGGCGCCGCGCGTTCCGCCTGCCGGGCGGCGCGCCCGCCCCTGCGTCGTCCCGTTGCCCGCGCTTCCGTCATTTCCGTCCTCCCTCAACCAATGCCGGCCGTTGCCGCCGGCCTAGACTTTCACCCGCTCCGCCCGCGGGTCGTACATCGGCCGCAGGCTGGCGGACGCCGGGACGCGCTCGCTGGCGACCTCGATCTCCCAGCCGCCGGAGGCGACCCAGCCCTGGGTCACGCCGCCCTCGCATCGCACGTAACCCATGCCGATGGCGCTGCCGAGAAAATGCCCGTAATTGCCCGACGAGGTGTAGCCGACGATGACGCCGTCCTTGTAGACCGGCTCGTTGTGGTAGAGCAACGGCGCCGGGTCCTCCAGCCTGAACTGCAGCATGCGCCTGGCCGGGACGCCCGCCTCCTGCTGGCGCAGCAGCGCGTCGCGCCCGATGAACGCGGTCGCCTTGTCGAAGGCGCAGGCGAAGGCGAGCCCCGCCTCGATCGGGGTGTCCTCATCGGTGATGTCGTGGCCGAAATGGCGGAACGCCTTCTCGATCCGGCAGGAGTCGAGTACGTGCAGGCCGCACAGCTTGAGGCCGAACTCGTCGCCCGCCGCCACGATGCGGTCGAACACGTCGGGCGCGAACTCGGTCGGGATGTAGAGCTCCCAGCCGAGCTCGCCGACATAGGTGATGCGCTGCGCCAGCACCCTGGCGTAGCCGATCTCGATCTCTTGCGCGGTGGCGAAGGGGAAGCCCGCGAGCGACAGGTCGGCGTCGGTCACCTTCTGCAGCAGCGCGCGGGAATTCGGCCCCATCACGGGGAGGACCGCCTGGCCGGAGGTGACGTCGGTGACGAACACGTGGGCATCATCGGGAATGTGGCGCCGCAGCCAGTCCATGTCGCGCACCGAAGAGGCCGCGGCCGTGGTCACCTGGTAACGGTCCTCGGCAAGGCGCGTGACCGTGAGGTCCGCCTCGATCCCGCCGCGCTCGTTCAGCCACTGCGTGTAGACGACGCGGCCCGGCGCAACGCCGACGTCGTTGGCGCAGATCGCCTGCAGCACCGCCTCGGCGTCGCGCCCCTGGACCAGGAACTTCGCGAAGCTCGACATGTCGAACAGGCCGACATTCTCGCGCACCGCCATGTGTTCGGCCTTGGCATAGTCGAACCAGTTCTGGCGGCCGTAGCTGTATTCGTATTTCGGCTCCACGCCCGCAGGCGCGAACCAGTTGGCGCGCTCCCAGCCGGCGACCGTGCCGAAACAGGCGCCGCGCGCGGCCAGCCGGTCGTGCAGGATCGACCTGCGGGCGCCGCGCGCGGTCTCGTACTGCCGGTACGGCCAGTGCATGTCGTACAGGAGGCCGAGCGTTTCCGAGACGCGCTCGCGCAGATACCGCCGGTTCCCCTGGAACGGCATCATGCGGCGCACGTCGACGTCCCACAAATCCATCGGCGGGTGGCCCTCGACGATCCACTCCGAGAGCACCTTGCCGGCGCCGCCCGCCGACTGGATGCCGATCGAATTGAAGCCGCAGGCCATGTAGAAGTTCTCCAGCTCGGGCGCCGCGCCCAAAAGATACGCGTTGTCCGGGGTGAAGCTTTCCGGCCCGTTGAAGAAGGTGCGGATGCCGGCGGTCTGGAGCACCGGCAGGCGCTGCATCGCCGCCTCCAGCACCGGTGCGAAGTGCTCGACATCCTCCGGCAGCTCATCGAAGCAGAAATCCTCGGGAATGCCGTCCATGCCCCAGGGCTTGGAGCCCGGCTCGAAGGCGCCCAGCAGGATCTTGCCCGCGTCCTCCTTGTAGTAGGCGCATTCATCCGGCACGCGCATCACCGGCAGGTCGCGCGACACCCCGTCGATCGGCTCGGTGACGATGTAGAAGTGCTCGCAGGCGTGGAGCGGCGTGTTGACGCCGACCGAATGGCCGATTTCGCGACCCCACATGCCACCGCAGTTGACCACGTATTCCGCCGCGATGTCGCCCTGCTCGGTGGCGACGCCGACGGCGCGACCGTCCTTCGTCAGCACGCGCGTGACCTTGACGTTCTCGAAGATCAGCGCGCCGCCCATGCGGGCGCCCTTGGCCAGCGCCTGCGTCGTGTCGGTCGGGTTGCACTGGCCGTCCTTGGGCAGGAACAGCCCGCCGACGACGTCGTCGGTGCTGACCAGCGGCCAGTAGCGCTTGATCTCGTCCGGCCCGACGACCTCGACCTCGAGCCCGAAGGTCTTGGCCATCGAGGCGCCGCGCTTGAATTCCTCCATGCGTGCGTCGTTTAGGGCAAGTCCGATGCTGCCGCGCTGCATGAAGCCGGTGGCCAGGCCGGTCTCCTCCTCCAGGGTTGCATAGAGCCCGGCGGTGTACTGCGCGAGACGCGTCAGGTTCATCGTCGCGCGCAGCTGTCCGACCAGCCCCGCCGCGTGCCACGTGGTGCCGCAGGTCAGCTGCCGGCGCTCCAGCAGCACGACGTCCGTCCAGCCCAGCTTGGTCAGGTGGTAGGCGGTGCTGCAGCCGACCACGCCGCCGCCGATGATGACGACCCGCGCCTGTTTGGGGAGTTCCTTGCTCATCGCGTGCAGATGCCTTCTTCTCGATTTACTCAGTAGACCGGCGGCGTGATGACCCAGACGACGATGCACTCGACGTCGCCCGGGTTGGCCACGCGGTGGCTTTCGTCGGGGCGGAAACAGAAGCTGTCGCCCGCCTCGAGCAGGAAGTACCGGTCCTCGACCCACAGCTCCATCTGTCCCTGCAGTACCAGGCCCGATTCCTCCGCCTTGCGGGTCACGAATTCCTCGCCCGTCGTGCTGCGTGGCGGAATGCGGGTCAGCACCAGCTCGCTGGCGCCGCCCAGGCTCGGCGACAGCAGCTCCTCGGTCACGCCGATGCCGGTCAGGCTGAGGCGGCGGCGGTTGCCGCGGCGCACGACGTGGTCGCGCTCGACCGGCGGCACCGCGGCGGTCGGGTGGAAGAACCAGCTGATCTGGACCTCGAGCGCCTCGGCGACCCGTTTCAGGTCGGGGATGGAGAGTTCCGAAAGGTTGCGCTCGATCTGGCTGACGTAGCCGACCGACCGGTCGATGCGCTCGGCCAGTCCCGAGATGGTCAGTCCCTTGGCCTTGCGCAGGTCGCGGATCTGCTGGCCGACGCGAATCCCCTCTGCGCTTCCGGCGCCCCCTTGGCTGCGCGGTTGCGGCTTCACCGTGGACATTCCGGCCGTCCTCCCTGGAAACGCCAGCCCGACGGACCCGATGGTCGACCGGCGCCTGTGAAAAATCAAGGAGTGAATTTCACAGACATGAAAATACGCAAGAATGTTTCACCGGGCACCCGGCCCGCCTCGGTCGGCCCCGGATACGACCGGCCGGCAACGCGTCAGGCCGGGCCGGGCGTCACGAACACGGTGAAGCGGATCTGCACGTCGTCCTCGTCGGGATCGTCCGAGGAGACGAACACCGAGCGGTCGATGCGTCCCAAGTCGGACTCGTGCGCCGCCGAGTCGTATTCGATGCGCAGGCGGCCCTCGCCGCCGGCCGGGATGACCATGGGCGTCAGCGTCGCCCTGGTGCAGCCGCACGACGTGCTGACTCCGAGGACGGTCAGCGGCCCCTTACCGAGATTGCGCACCGGCAGCTCCGCGACCGCAAGCGCACCCTTGACGACGGTGCCCATGTCATGACTGTCGGCGACGTCGATGTCGCCGGCCCCCTCGCTGCATGCGGCCAGCGCGAACGCGGCCACAAGGAACACGGATCGCAATATGCCCATCATCGCTAGCTCCGCGACACCGCCGCGCGCACCCAGATCTCCGCCTTGGACGACTCGCGGTCATTGTTCTCGATGATGATGCCGCGCTTGACGACCTGGCCGCGCACGTCATGGAACCCGGTATCGAAGATCAGCGTGATCAGCGCCGCCTTGCCCGGCGGGATGACCCGGGCGCTGAAATCCGCCACGGTGCAGCCGCACGTGGTGTAGGCGCGGCTGATGGTGAGCGGCGCGTCGCCCTCGTTGCGCACGAGGAACTCGCGCCGGACGACCTGGCGGGCGCCGACCACACCGAAGTCGAAGTATGTGCTCGGCACCGCGATCTTCGGCTGTGGCCTGTCGGCCGGCAGGAACGGGATCGGCACGCTGCCGCCCATCTCGTGGACGGCCCGGAACGGCCGTGTATGGGCGATCTCGTCTTCGCTGTAGACGATCGGCGCCTGAACCGCGGGCTCGCCGCTGCTCACGTACCAGTACGCGCCGGCCAGCAGGACGGCAATCCCGGCGAACAGCCAGGAGAACGGCAGCGTGGTCAGCGCCCCCGAAATCCCCGTTTCACTCTTCTTCTGTGCTCTTGTGGCCATTGCTGAACTCCTTTCTCTGCGTGGCCCGCGCTTCGCCGCGGGCACGGCGGGGCGCCGCCCCGCATGTCTCAATCGATCATCCACAGCAGCACGACGGCGCCGAGCGACACCATGACCGCGCCGTACCACAGCCGGATGTTGAGGGCGTGCTGCCGTTCCCAGCTCGCCCACGCCTTGGCGGTGACGCGGTTGCTGGTGGCCAGCAGGATGACGATCAGCGGCAGCACGAACATCACGTTGTACAGGGCCAGGTAGCCGACCCCCCAGGCCAGGGTCGTCTTGGCGTTCAGCAGCGTGATCACCGAGACGTAGATCCCGCCCGAGCACGGGAAGGTGCACAGCCCGACCAGTATGCCGGCGGCGATCGTCGCCGGCAGCGTCGCCTGCCGGATCAGCTGCTGCGTACGGGCGCCGGCGAAGGCCGGCATGTGGAGCCTGAGCGGGAAGTTCGGATAGCGGTATTCGATCAGGTTGATCACGCCAAGGCCGATCAGGATCCAGGCGCCGACGCGGGCCACGAAATGGGGTTCGTCCGACAGCCGGACCGTGCCGAGCAGGCCGAGGCCGATGGCGAAATACACCAGGAAGATCATCCCGATATAGACGCCGCCGAGCATCAGGATGTGGCTGCGCGCCTTGCGCAGGGTGAACAGGAAGGCGAGCAGCAGCAGGATGACCGCGAAGGCGCACGGATTGACCGAGTCGAGCAGGCCGGTCACGATCACCGCGGGCAGCAACTGCGCCAGGTTCGCCGCGCCGACCGGCAGCGCGCCCGTCGAGGCTTTCGCCACGGCCAGGGCTTTCGCGAACGGCGTGTCGATCGCGAAGGTGCTGACCGCGCCCGTCCAGGCCCACAGGCGGTACTCGGTCGGCGTGCCGTGCATCTCCGGCTGCCACAGCACCAGCCGCTGCGGCACATCCGGCGCTGTCAGCGCCTCGTCGATCAGGTCGGGCGGCACGTGGCCGAGGATCACCAGCGTGCCGTCCCCGGTGGGCACGAAGGCGTAGAGGGAATCGGCGATCGAACGCGGCAGCGCCACCGAATCGGCCAGCTCCAGGAGGAACCGCCGCTCGGCGGGTGCCGTATAGTCGTGCAGCTGGACATCCGCGGCGAGGCCGCGCGCCTGCAGGGCCGGGATCAGCACCCCCTCGGCATAGGGCCAGCAGTCGGCGCAGCCGGCGCTGAAGAAGATATGGGTGCGTCCGGCGCCGTCCGCCTGCGCGATGGCCGGCGCGCGCACGGTGGACAGCAGCGGCAGCGCGATGGCCAGCGCCAGCATGACCGAGAGCGGCCAATGCCGGCATTTCGCTGCGGTTCCGTGATGTGCCATGTGCCCCGTCTCCATAGCGTTCAGATCACCACCGACTGGAAGACCGGGAAGGTGTTCAGGAGCCAGGTCCCGAAGGACGTCAGCGTGCCGGTCATCACCGCGACGCCCATCAGCACCAGGATCGATCCGGCGACGATCTGCAGCGGCCGGCCGAGGCGCCGGAAGGCCCGCATGCGCGCAACGAAATGCCCGGTGAAGGCGGCCGCCAGGATGAACGGGACGGCGAGGCCGAGGGAATAGACCGACAAGAGGGCGACGCCGCCGCCGACGGTCACCGACGTCGCGCTCAGCGTGAGGATCGCGCCGAGGATCGGGCCGATGCAGGGGGTCCACCCGAAGGCGAAGGCCGCGCCGAGCACGAACGCGCCGAACGGCGTGCCGCCGCCCAGCTGCCCGCCGTAACGCCAGTCCCGGTGCAGCCAGCCGAAGCGGAACATGCCGATCAGATGAAGGCCGAGGATCACGACGATCGTCCCGGCGATCAGGTCGGCCTCGGTCCGGTACGACTGGAAGAGCTGGCCGAGTGCCGTCGCGCTCGCGCCCAGTGCGATGAAGACCGCAGAAAAGCCCAGCGAGAAGCTGAGGCTGAGGCCCAGCGTTAGCAGCCGCGCGCCGACGCGGCCGCCATCGGCGAGCTCGTCGACCGAGCGTCCGGCGACGTAGGACAGGTAGCCGGGCACCAGCGGCAACACGCAGGGCGACAGGAACGAGACCACGCCGGCGAGGAACGCCGTCAGGATCCCGATGCCCGCGATCTCCGGCATGGGCTACGGCCCCGCCCGCCGCAGGTCCTCGACCAGCGGCAGGATGGTTTCGTCGAGAAGCTTCGGATTCAGCGCCCCGATATGCTTGTAGCGGATGGTCCCGCCGCGGTCGACGACGAAGGTTTCGGGCACGCCGTAGACACCCCATTCAATGGCCACGCGGCCGTCCCGGTCGGCGCCGGTGCGGGTATAGGGGTCGCCCAGCGAGTCGAGCCAGCGCGCCGCATCCTCCGGCTTGTCCTTGTAGTTGAGGCCGTGGATGGGAACCGTCCCCTCGGCCTGCAGCCGCATGAACAGCGGATGCTCGACGCGGCATTCCACGCACCAGGAGGCGAACACGTTGACCAGCGTGACCTCGCCGCGCAGGTGTTCGCTCGCCAGCCCCAACGTGCGGCCCTGGACCGGCGGCAGCCGGAATTCGGGGACCGGCTTGCCGATCAGGACCGACGGGATCTTGCTGGGGTCCAGGGTGAGGCCGACGGCGAAGGCCACTGCCATGACCGCGAAGGCGGCGACCGGTATGACGAAGATGTACCGCCCCGGGCCGCGGCGCGGCGGTGCCGATGCGCCACCAGGGTGTGACGTGTCGTCCGTGTGTGTCATGCTCCGGGCTCCTCTTGAGCGGTGGACGGCGCCACCCGGTACCCCGCCGCGGCGACGGCACGGACGAGATCGTCCCGGCGCACCGCGTCGGCCCGGTACAGGACGGTCGCGGTCGACTCGGCAAGATCCACCGTTGCGCTCAGAACATCCGGCATGTCCTCGAGGGCGCTTTCGAGGTGCAGCACGCAGCTCAGGCAGCGCATGCCCTCGACGTGCAGCCGGGCCATGGCCCGGCCGTCGTTCTCTTCACGGATCTCCGGCCGGGACATGACTAGCGGCCCTCGTGTCGCCAGGGAGTGGAGACGCCGAAATCCGGCCACGGTTGTCGGGTCGGGGCATGCTGTCGGCGGTAGGGCGGCATCGCGCCCGGCCGGAGAGGAAGGCTTCGCAGGGCTTCCATGGTTATGGCCGTCCGTTCGGACTTATGGGTGAGCCCTACCTAATCAGTGGTATGTTTCTGAAGTATGTCGGCCCGGCCCGGGATTTGTAACAGCATGTTTCCCCGGGCCCGCCGGATGCACATTGTTACGGTTGCGGGGGCGGGCCGATTGTCGCACCCCCTGTCACAGGTCGGCCATGTAGCGGGCCATGCGCGCCCGCATCTTTGCGTCCGGCAGGCGGCCGGTGAGCGCACCCATGTTCTCGCGCATGTGGTCGACCCGGCTGGTCGCCGGGATGGCGCAGGTCACCGCCGGGTGCGAGACGATGAATTTGAGGAAGAATTGCGCCCAGTTGGCGGCGTCGAACTCGCGCGCCCAGCCCGGCAGCTCGTGGCGTTGGAACGCATCGAACAGGGCGCCGCGCCGGAACGGCCGGTTGATGAGCACGGCAAGCCCGCGGTCGGCTGCCAGCGGCAGCAGCCGCTGCTCGGCCGCGCGGTCGATTATGTTGTACGTGAACTGCACGAAATCGATGGGCTCCGTCGCCATGATGTGGGCCAGTGCGCCATGCCGCCGTCCGTGCGAGGTGGTCACGCCGATATAGCGCAGCGCGCCCGCCTCCTTCATCGCGCGCAGCGTCGCAAGATGGGTCTGCCAGTCGACGAGATTGTGCACCTGCATCAGGTCGAAGCCGGGCAGGCCCCACAGCTCGGCCGACTGGCGCATCTGCTCCTCGCCCAGCCGGCGGCCCTGGGTCCACACCTTGGTTGCCGCGAACGGCGCATGGCTGCCGCCGATGCGCCTGAGGCACCAGCCGATCACCGCCTCGGACGAGCCGTACATGGGGGACGAGTCGATCACCGTCCCGCCGGACTCGAAGAAGGCCCGCAGCACGTCCGCCCGCGCCGCCCGCCGCGCCGCGTCGTTGCCGACATCGAAGGTGATCCATGAGCCCATGCCGATTACCGGCAGCAGCTCGCCGCTCGCCGGGACCGGGCGGGTCAGCACGGTGCCGGGTGCGGTGCGGGCCGGTCCGCCGGCGGCCATGAGCCCCAGCGCGCCCAGGGAACCGAGCAGCGTGCGGCGGGTGATCATGGGGCGCATTCTATCACACGGCTTAACGAAATCCGCAGGTCTGCGTTTCGTGCATGGCAGCCGGCACCCTGCCGCGGCCATTCTGCCGTCGCGCGGCGCCCCGCTTCGCTGATATCGTCACATGTGCCGCAAATCCCGGAAAACGAGGACAGTGAGATGACCGACAACCGCAGGGCAATCCTCATCGGATCGTGCATCACGGCCTCCGCGCAGCTGGTGGCCGCCGGCAAGTTCGGCGACACCGCCTCGCCGGAATATCCGCTCGATGCCGTCGCCAAGATGACCCGGATGCTGGCCGACGAGCTGTTGCACGACGCAACGGTCGCCTCGGCGGAATATCTCGAGCACGAGAAGTAGCCGAGGAGTTCGGGCGCTCAGGTCGCGGGCCGGCCGCCGGCTGCGAAGCACGCCAGCCCCTTCAGTCGCGTCCCTCGCGGGCGGCCCGCCGGGCCGCGTGCAGCGACGCCGCGGTCTTGTAGGCGACGTAGTACTTGTAGATGTTGCGCACGTAGGTCACCGGCTCGCGGCTGACGGCGCGGGCGGCGGCGACCTCGACATGGCCGAACCAGCGGTCGGCATCGAACCCCATCCTGGCGGCATGCCGGCGCGCCCGCGCGATCGCCGCCGGACCGGCGTTGTACGCGGCGAGCGAGAACAGCACCCGGTCCAGCGGCGCGATCTCCGGTTGATCGAAATAGCGGTCGCGCAGGAAGCGCAGGTACTTGACCCCGGCATGCACGTTGGCAGCAAGCTCGTCGATGCCCGCGATGCCGACATTCGGGTCGGCCGCCGTGGCCGGCAGGATCTGCATCACGCCGACGGCGCCGGCAGGGCTGACCTTGGCCTGGTCGAGCCGCGATTCCTGATAGGCCTGGGCGGCGATCATGCGCCAGTCGAATCCGTATTCGCGGGCATGGCGCCGGATGACCGCAACGACCTCTTCGTAATGCTGCGAGCCGGGCCCCGACAGCGCGTTGTCGATCCAGTCCGGGGTTCCGAGATAGCGCTCCAGCAGCATGTTGCCGACCAGGGTGCCCTTGCGGTGGCCGCGCAGGAACCGGTTCACCGCCTCCAGCAATTGCGGGCTGTCCTTGCGCATGGCCCAGGCGATCGCGCCGCCGCTGTTGACGGCGATGTCCTCGTGCACGGTGATCTCGTCGAAGACCTGGGCCCAGAACGCCGCCTTGTGGCTGTCGACGACGATCGCCGGCAGCAGCCCGGCATTGACCATCTCGAGGAGGTCGTGATCCTCCAGCCGCTCGTCCGCGGGGCGCACCAGCAGCGGCATCTCGCCGGCGGCCTCGCGCGCCCGGTTCAGCGCCATCAGGTGTTCGTGGTAGCTGCTCGACGGGCGCACCCACAGCGTCGTCTCGGTGAAATCCTCTATCGACGTGATCGGCGCCGCCAGCGGCCCGCTGACCACCAGCTCCGACACGTCCGGGTAGACGGGGATCGAGAAATCCACCTGCGCCGCGCGCCCCGGCGTGATCGTCAGGTTCGCGGCGGCGATGTCGCCGCGCCCCTCGATGAGGGCCGGCAGGATGTCGTCGCGCGGCACCGGGATCATGACCACGTGCACCGGCGGCCGGCCCGACTTGCGGTACGTCTCGGCGAGCCAGCCCTCGAAGGCCTGCGCCATCTCGACATCGAGCCCGCGCTGCTCGACGCCGTCGAACGAGAAGAACAGCGGGTTGTAGACGGTGAGCACGCGGACGAAACCGCGCTCGAGCATGCCGTCGAGGTCGCCGGACCATGGCTCGTCGACGAAGCCGAGCAGGGCGGCGCCGTCGCTGTGGGCCGACTCCGGCAGATCGTCAGGGTCCGCACCGAGCCGCGGGCCCAGCGCCAGCACCGCCGCCAGCGCCCCGGCGACCGCTGTCGCCATTCCCACCCAGATGATCCGGCGCCGGCGCTGCGCGCGCCGCTTGCGGTCCCGCAAAACCAGCATCTCCCCTGCCGTTGCCGCCGGGCGCCCCGGATTCTCCCGTGCCGGGTGCCCGCACGAATCGGGCAAGTCTAGCGCGGAGGCCGCGAAAAGCCAATTTGCCGAACCGTCGGCCGGTGCTGGCGCAAGGCCGTCCGCGCTGGCCGCGACGCGCCGGTTGTGCCAGAATGTCGGCGTTGCACCGGGTCCGAATCGGCCGACGAGGCGACAATGGCACGCAACGAGACGCACATGACGCTGGGGGTGATCAGCTTCGGGCTCGCCCTCGGCGTGGCGTGGGCGATCGCAGTTTTCGTGCTCGGGCTGGCGGCCTGGCTGTTCGGCTGGGGCGTCGATGCGGCGATCGCGCTGGCCAGCCTCTACATCGGCTACGGCCCCAGCTTCGTCGGCGCCATCGCCGGCGCCGTCTGGGGCTTCGCCGACGGCCTCATCCTCGGCGTCCTGGTCGCCTGGCTGTACAACCGCTTCCTGCTGTCGCGCCGCAAGGCCCTGCCGCCGAAGGAGGCGGAGGAAGAGGAAGGGTGATGGGCGCCCCGCACTTGCAATTGTCCCGCGACTTTCGAATTATAGGGTCATGAAAGCGAGCAAACAGACGGCGAAGCCGAAGCCAGCGTCGGACGACAAGACCCCGCGCTCGGTCGGCGGGTACAGGGTCCTGGGGCGCAGCCGCGAGGGTGTCCTGATCCTCAAGCCCAAGGGCAAGCCGCAGAGTTTCACGGTAACGGAACTCAAGAAGGCGATCCGCGCGGCCCGCGCCGCGAAGGCCGCCTGACCCGGCATGGCGGACGGGTCACCGACGCCGTCCGTCTTCATCAACTGTCCGTTCGACGAAGCCTACCGGCCACTCTTCGAGGCGACGGTCTTTGCCGTCGCGCATTGCGGCTTCGCGCCGCGCTGTGCCCTCGAGATCGTCGATGCCGCCGGCACGCGCATCGACAAGATCATGGATCTGATCGGCAAATGCCCACTCGGCATTCACGACATCTCGCGGACGGAGCCCGATCCCGTCAGCGGCCTGCCCCGCTTCAACATGCCGTTCGAGCTGGGCCTGTTCCTCGGGGCAAGGCGGTTCGGCGGGCGGCAGCAGAAGGCCAAGCACTGCCTCGTCCTGGATACGGAGCGCTACCGGTATCAGAAATTCCTCTCGGACATCGCCGGGCAGGACATCGAGGCGCACGGCAACGATACAGGAAGGCTGATCACCAAGGTGCGGGATTTCCTGCGCACCCATTCAGAGGGACGGCGTCTTCCGGGCGGTGCGGTCATCAAGCGGGACTTCGCCCGGTTCGAGGCCCGCAAGCCGGCGATCTGCGCGGCCCTGGACCTCGAGCCGGACGAGCTGACCTTCGTCGACTTGGCCTATCTCGTCGCCTACTACCTGAAACCCGCCGCCTGAGTGCCCGGCACCCTGCCAGCCGCGTGGCTTAATCCCCATCCTCTCCCGCAACACCGTGCCGATCTCGCCCGGGGTCGGCGGCACTGCGGCGGCGGCGCGGCGAGAGTACCCGAGACGCGTTCAAGGAGGAGGGGAAGGGGCGGCGGACCCCTTCCCCGGAACCTTGCGTTTACTCCGCCGGCACCGCGCCTTCACCGACCGTCGCCTCGGCAACCGGCCGGGACCGCTTGAAGTAGAAACCGAGCACGACCAGCGACGCCGCGATGCACAGCCCGAAGATCAGGATCAGGTAGCCGTACGTCATCCATCCTTCCTGGTTCCAGGATGCGAACCGGCGCGGCATGCCGGCGGCACCGGCGGCGAGGAACGACCAGGCGACGCCCATGGCGCCGATCGTGTACAGCGCCGTGAACCAGTAGCCCAGCCGGTTGTCCATCTGCCTTCCGGTGATCACCGGGTAGTGGTGGATGAGCACGCCGATCCACATCAGGCTCATCGAAATCAGCACGGCCATGGTGTGCCCGGCCTGCCACATCGTGCCGTGCAGCTGGAACGACCAGGCGACGTTCGACGTGATGATGGCGCTGGCCCCGTCCATGATATAGAGCACGAAACCCATGAGCACCGCCATCGCTCCCGCTTCCGGCCGAAGCCCGTGTTTCCAGATCGTCGCGGCCACGGTGAATATGGTCACGGCGGCGCCGAAGCCGGTCCCCCAGCTCATGATGTTGCCGTGATAGGACAGCGCGGCGGGCAGCGCCGGGAACATGGTGAAGAAGTGGTGGAAGAACGAGGTCACCGAGGTCACCAACAGGATCCACAGGGCCAGCTTGGCAAGGCGTTCGCTGTAGAGTTTGCGCGTTCCGTCGGCGAGGTAGAGCGGGACCGTCGCATAGACGGCGCTGACGACCATGATCGCCATGGCTTCCATGAGGTTGTGCGCGAAGATAAAGAACACGTACTGGAAGACCATCGGGTCCGTGGCCCAGCCGACCCATGCCATCGGCAGGATCCCGTATAGCGCCAGCAGAACCGCGCTGGCGACAACGATCAGCGGCATTCCCATGATCAGCAGCACGAAGGCCGCCATCGCCATGCCCAGCATGCCGGGATCTTTCAGCGTGCGCGGCGTGAGCACGAGCTCTTCGCGCGGCTTGTCGAAGAACAGCATCTTGAGGACCTGGATCGGGTACAACAGGATCACCGACACGAGGATGAGGGCGATCCCGGTGAAGCCGAGAACGACAAGCCCCATGCTCCACTGGCCGGTCTGGACGCCGACGATGGGAAGCGGGTACATGACGGCGTAGCTGATCTTCAGTCCGCCGAGGACAGCGATCGCATAAAGCACGCCGCCGATATTCATAAACCAGAAGAACAGGGCCGCGAACACCCCGGTCACCGGCGTCCCGAGGCAACCGCCGGACCGATGCAGGCTGACGCCGGCCATCAGCTGGAACACGAACGGGAAGGCCATCGCGGCGCCGTGCGCCGTGATCGCCGTATAGTACAGATTGCTGTCGAGCTCGAACACTTGCGTCAAGGGCAGCGAAATGCCCAGCAGGATCGCGATTGCCAGCCACACGACCGAGGCCATGATCATCAGCGCGGGATACGCATTGAGCTCTTCCAGGCCGGTGCTGGTATCGACGTCGAACATGCGGCCGAATACCGGCGTCCGCCTGACGATCCTTGTTGCGAGAAGCATGGCGCTATCCTCCCTGGCTGCCGCGTGGCCTGACGATGATTTCGTCGTTCATCTCGTGATGCGCTATGCCGCAGTATTCGAGGCAGCGCACCTTGTAGGTCCCGGCATCGTCAAACGTATGGATGAGGGACGACGGAATCGCCCCAGGGATCAGCATCATCGTGAACAGGACGTCGCCGTCCGGGTCGTACACCGCAAATCCGTGCACCGTGTCGACGCTGTTGGCGGTGAACCGCACTGTGTCTCCGGCCTCGAATTCCTGCTCGGACAATTCGTAGCTCCAGGATTGCGCGGTCACGCGGACGTCGCGGATGTCCTGGTTCGCCGCCACGGCACGCGCGGTCGATACCGCCGGGATGTACTGGATGCTGGCGAAATTGATGGCGATGAACAGCAGCGCGACGGCCACCAGCCACAGGGTTTTCGTTCGTGATATCGAGGTTTCGGCTGCCTCAGATCGCGCCGCCTTCACCGCGGCGCTGCGATAGACGACGAATAGAAACACCACCAGGAAAGGCAGCTGGAAGAACAGCAGAACAGCAAACGCGCCCCAACCCGACTGGTAAATGAAGTCAAGCATCTCCGGTCTTCTCCTCCGCTGTTTGCGGCGCCCGACGAGCGCGTGCTCACCGGGAGCCAGGAAAAGGAATCGACGAAAGATACCGGGTCACCCGGAACACAGGCGAATCGCGCCTGCGGCCCATGGAACCGTTTACATCTCTTCGCAGCTTATCGTCTCGGGATTGACCCTCTCTTCCGCTCGGTACGATGTCAGCCGGCCGATCGTGCCGGCAAACCGGGTGTTACCTTTGTTCACGCCGTTCCCGAATCGCTCGATCCTCCGGCGCCGTCAGGCAGCAAACGATTGCTCAAATGATCCTAAATGAATATGCGGCCGTTCGATGGGACACAGCCCATCACCGCCAAGTTTGCGGCAACAAAACTGCCGCCCTTATCAATTACAAGCATTTTGCAATAATTGGTAATCTGGCAATATCCGGGTGTCAACGGCAACCTCTGTGAGAGCCCATGAAATCGGGAGGGTGCGACCTTTGCGGGCTGCCGGTTCCGGCGTCGCCGATCCAAAGCGACGGCCGCGTCTTCTGCTGCATTGGATGCCGCGAGGTATATCGGCATTTCGGCGATAAAATCCTCGGGCAAATGGGGATACAGCCGATCGCGCAGGCGGCGGCGATGCCCGGCGCTGTCGAGGCGTATCTCAGGATAGACGGCATGCACTGCTCATCCTGCGAAGTCCTGATCGGGCGGATCGCGGGCAAGATCAACGGAATTCTCTCGGTCACGTCGAGCTATGCGACCGCTACCGCGAAGGTGCTCTACGATCCCGAACGCGTGCGCAGGTCCAGCCTGCCGGACCTGCTGAGCGTGGCCGGCTACAAGGCCCGTCTGCACGACCAGGGCGCCGCAGAGCCGGATGACCGGCTGTCCTTGTTGCGGGTCATCGCGGCCACCTCCCTCGCCTCCGTCGTCATGATGCTGTATCTCGCCTTCTATTATCCGACCCATATCGGGCTGGTCGCATACGAGGACCTTGCGCCGGTGGGCTGGCTGGCGTTCCAGGCCGTCCCGAAGGTCTTGTTTCTGCTGACCACGGTGCTCATCGTCTACCCCGGCGCGCCAATCTTGCGGGGCGCGTGGATCGGCCTGCGCGCCGGCGTCTTGAACATGGACAACCTGCTGGCAATCGCCATCCTGTCGGCCTACGGCTACAGCACCGTTCAGCTGGCCGCCGGCTCGATGGAACTGTATTTCGACGTGGCAGCCGCGATCGTGACGGTGGTGACCATCGGCCGGTATTTCGAGCAGGGCGCCCGCGCGGAAGCCACCGCAGAGCTGAACAGATTGGTGGAGGCCTGGTCCCCGGTGGCACGCGTGCGCCGGGGCTCGGATCTGATGATGCGAAACATCGGGGAGCTCGAAGCCGGCGACCGGATCGTGATCTGGCCCCGCGAGCCCGTCCCGCTCGACGGCGTGATCGTCAGGGGTCAGGCAGCGGTCGACGAGTCCCTGATGACCGGTGAGCCCTTCCCGGTGACGCGGGTGGCCGGCGACGGGGTCACAGGGGGCTCTTTCGTCGTCGAAGGTGAACTGGAGATTGAACCGCACCCGCTGGCCCAAAGCCAGATGGATGTGCTTGCGCGCGCGCTGTGGAGCGTCCAGAGCTCGCTCGCCGGCGCCCGCGGCATCGTCGACCGCATCGCACATTCGTTCGTACCCGTGGTCCTGGCGCTGGCCGCCGTTGTGACCGCATGGTTCCTGTTCGCCGGGGCGCCGCCGGGTACGGCCTTGCTGGTGGGGTTGGCGACGCTGATCGTTTCCTGCCCATGCACGTTCGGCCTGGCGATTCCTTTGACGACCGCCGCCGCGGTCAACGCCGCCCTGCGCCAGCGGATCATCTTCACGAGCGCCGACGTGTTTGAAAAGGCGCCGCAGATCGATATCGTCGTGCTCGACAAGACCGGAACCCTTTCAACCGGACAAATGACGGTCGTCAAGACGTTCGGACCGCCGAGAGCGATCGCTTTCGCGGCGGCCGTCGAGCGACGCTCCAGCCATCCGATCGCGCAGGCAATCGCGAGTCTGGACGGCCGGTACGATGCGACGGATCCCGCCCTGTATCCGGGGAAGGGCGCCGTCGCGAAGGTCGAGGGTTGCCGTGTCGCCGTCGGCTCGAAATCCCTGTTCGCCTCGTTGGGATTTCAGGTCCCGGAACAGCTTCTCGCCGATGCCGCAGCCGTCAAACCGGCCGAGGGCGCGGTGTCCTATATCGGCTGGGACGGCCGGGTGTGCGGCGCTGTCGTAACATCCGACCGGTCGCGCCCGGAATGGCGCGACGTGGTCGACCGGCTGAGGAGCCGGGTCCGCGTCGTCCTTCTGACCGGCGCGGAGCATCCGAGCGGATACGAGGAGGCGGTGGACGAGGTCCATGCCGGCGTTCCCCCCGAGGCCAAGGCGGCGGTGATAAGGCGGCTGCGATCCGAGGGCGTCGTGGTGATGATCGGCGACGGCAGTAACGACGCGCCGGCCCTCGCCGCCGCCGATCTCGACATCGCCTTCGGCGCGCCGACCGCCCTGGCCGCGGAGGCCGCGGATGTGATAATCCCCAGCGGCCGGCTCGACAGGATTTTCGACGCCTTCGATCTGATCGACATCACGCGCCGCCGGGTGCGGCAGAACCTCGGATGGGCGCTGCTGTACAATGCCACTGCCATTCCGCTGGCGCTGAGCGGTCATTTGAATCCGCTGTTCGCGGCGCTGGCGATGAGCGCGAGCAGCCTGCTGGTCGTATGGAATTCCGCCCGGCCTCTCGGCCGGACAGGATAGGACCGTTTCATGACCTCGGCTGCCGGGCAGCTGCACTGCGGGTAGGAGATCGGGTGGGTGGAGCTTGCGATTCATACGGCGGTAATGATCGGCCTTCTCGGTTCGACGCACTGCGTCGGCATGTGCGGCGGTATTGTCGGTGCCCTGAACGTCGGCCTGCCGCACTCGGGACGACCACCGCTTTCGCGCGGCCTGCACCATCTCACCTACAACGCCGGGCGAATCGTCAGCTACGCGGCCGCCGGCGCGCTGGCGGGTCTTGCCGGAGCGTTGATGGCATCGAACATATCCCTCGATACCGCAGTTCCTGTCGGTCGGCTGATCGCGGGCCTGTTCATGATCGCCCTTGGCCTCTACGTCGCCGGCTGGTGGCATGCCGTCGCGGCGATGGAGCGGGCGGGAGCGCATCTCTGGAGGCGCATCGAACCCTTGGGCGGACGGTTCCTGCCGGCTACGACTCCGGCGCGAACCTTCGGGCTCGGACTGGTTTGGGGCTGGCTGCCGTGCGGCCTCGTCTACTCGGCTCTCGTGCTCGCCATGGTCTCGGCCTCGCCCGGGAAGGGCGCCATGATTATGCTCGGCTTCGGGCTGGGGACGCTGCCCATGCTGCTTGTCATCGGCGGGGCGGCCGAACACCTCATCAAGCTCATGCGCCACCCTGTCCTGCGGCAGGTTGTCGGGGCTACCATCATGCTGTTCGGCGTCTACGCCTGCGTTACTGCGGTCAACGGCCATGCGCACAGCACGCCCGGCTCTGGGAGCCACACGACGAGACAGGACCACTCAGGGGATGGCGGGCCCATCGGCCGACAGCGGGGTGTCGATGGATCCGGTCAGCTTCGCCAACGCTCTTTCAGCACCGTGCCGATCTCGCCCGGGGTCGGCAGCACCGCGGCGCCGGCGGCCTCCAGCGCGGCCTTCTTCGCCTGATACGTGCCCCGGTTGCCCATGACGATGGCGCCGGCATGGCCCATCTTCTTGCCGGGCGGCGCGGCGGCGCCGGCGATGAAGGCGACGATCGGCTTGTCCATGCCCTTCGCATACTCGGCCGCGTCCTCCTCCATGGCGCCGC
The DNA here is from genome assembly GCA_041602815.1 of Alphaproteobacteria bacterium. Lineage (GTDB taxonomy): Bacteria > Pseudomonadota > Alphaproteobacteria > UBA8366 > JADFVY01. The sequence continues at coordinate 38,656 of JBFIFO010000014.1, forward strand.
CGATCTCGCCGACCATCACTACCGAATCGGTGCGGTCGTCCTCGTCCAGCGAAACCAGGGCATCGCGCGTCGTCGTGCCGATGATGGGGTCGCCGCCGATGCCGATAAAGGCCGAGATGCCGAAACCGTCGCGCACCAGGTTCAGGCACACCAGCGTGCCGAGGCTGCCGCTGCGCGAAATGACGCCGACCGAACCGGGCTTGAAGATCTTCTCGCTGAATGCCGGCATGAAGCCGACGAAGCATTCGCCCGGGGTGACCAGGCCTGCGGTGTTCGGGCCGATGATGCGCGTTCCCGCCTCGCGCGCCGCCGCCATCACGTACATCACATCCTGCACCGGCACGTGCTCGGTCATGATCACGAGCTTGCCGATCCCGGCGCC
>JBFIFO010000015.1:0-38268 GCA_041602815.1 Alphaproteobacteria bacterium
CCCGACCAAGCAGATCGCCGTTGCCGAGATGCACATCATGCTGGAGCAGACCAGGGCGCTGTGGTTCCAGACGATCGCCGAGGCCGGGCCGAACCCGACGAAGGACCAGGTGCTGCGCGCCTGGGCGGCGCAGTACACGGTGATGGAGAACGCCAACGAACTGGCGCAGCGCGCGATTCGCACCTGCGGCGGCCAGTCGATGCTGAAATCCCTGCCGCTGGAGCGGATCTACCGCGACAGCCGCTGCGGCTCCCTGATGCTGCCGTGGACCGCGGAGCTGTGCCTCGACCGTATCGGCCGCGGCGCCCTCTACGAGGACGAGGAGACCGACGACTGATGAACCTTGCCGATGCGATCGCTGCCCACGCGGAGGCAGTACCCGACAAGACGGCGATCCGCTTCGAAGGGCTGGATATCGGATATGACGTGCTGGCGGCGCGGATCGATGCCGCGGCCGGGGTGCTGGCGCGGGATTTCGCGATCCGCCGCGGCAACCGCGTGGCCTATCTCGGGCTCAACCACCCGGACATGCTGGTCCTGCTGTTCGCCTGCGCGCGGCTCGGCGCGATCTTCCTGCCGCTCAACTGGCGCCTCGCCGGACCCGAGCATGAGTTCATCCTGCGGGACTGCAAGCCGCGACTGCTGGTCGCGGCGGCGGACTTCGCGGCGCAGATTGCCGCCATCGGTGCAACTGCCGCGGCGATTCCCAAGCTGAGCGTGGGCCGGACCGTTCCCGGCTGGTCGTCGTGGGAGACGCGGCTCGCAGCCGGCGGCGATCCCGCAGTCGGCACCGGATCTCGGGACGACCCGGTGCTGCTGGTCTACACCTCCGGCACCACCGGAACACCGAAGGGCGCGCTCTTGACCCAGGCCAACATCCACTGGAACACGGCCAACAGCATCCACATGCATGCGATGAGCGGCTACGACCACGTGTTGACCACGATTCCGATGTTCCATGTCGGCGGCCTCAACATCCAGACGGTCCCGGTCCTTCTCGCCGGAGGCACTGTGACGGTTCACGCGCGGTTCGACGCCGGCGCAACACTGGATGCCATCGCCCGCGACCGGCCGACTCTGACCGTTCTGGTGCCGGCGCAGATGACGGCGCTGTTCGCGCATCCCGCCTGGGAGACCGCCGACCTGTCGTCGCTGCGCCTGGTCACCACGGGTTCGACGATCGTGCCGGTGCCGCTGATCGAACGCATCCACGCGCGCGACATTCCGGTGATCCAGGTCTACGGATCGACGGAGACGGCGCCGGTCGTCGTCTACCAGACCGCCGCCGACGCCGAGCGCAAGATCGGCTCGGCCGGCCGCGCCGGGCTGCACAGCGAGATGCGGCTGGTCGATGACGACGGCAATGAGGTGCCCGCCGGCGCACCCGGCGAGATCCTGATCCGCGGGCCCCAAGTGATGCGCGAATACTGGGGCGACCCCGGCGGCACCGCCGAAGTGCTGCGCGATGGCTGGTTTCACACCGGCGACATCGGTCACCTGGACGCGGACGGCTGGCTTTATGTCAACGACCGCAAGAAGGACGTTATTATTTCCGGCAGCGAGAACATTTATCCGGCGGAGCTCGAGGCGGTACTGGCCGGATGCGAGGCCATCGCCGAGAACGCGGTTGTTGCACGGCCGGACGGGACGTGGGGCGAGGTGCCGGTGGCCGTGGTCGTGTTGCGCGCGGCCGGCGAGATGGACCGCGCGGCGGTGCTGGCCCTGTTCGAGGGTCGGCTCGCCCGGTTCAAGCATCCCAAGGACGTGGTCTTCGTGCCGGCGTTGCCGCGCAACGCCATGGGCAAGGTACAGAAGTTCCGGCTGCGCGAGATGGTGGCCGGAGGCGGGAACGGATGAGGCAGGCGCAGAACAGCGTGACCGTTCAGACCACCGGTCAGGGCCTGTACGAGATTACCGGGCAGATCGCCGGCTGGCTGGCCCGCCAGGACATCGCCGACGGGCTGCTGACGGTGTTCTGCCGCCACACCTCGGCGTCGCTGACGATCCAGGAGAATGCCGACCCGGACGTACAGCGGGATATCGAGGATTTCTTCAAGAAGCTGGTGCCCGAGGACAACCGCCTCTACCGCCATACCGTCGAGGGCCCGGACGACATGCCGGCCCACATCAAGAGCGCCCTGACAGCGACACAGCTTTCGATCCCCGTCGCAAACAGGCGCATGGCGCTCGGGACCTGGCAGGGCGTCTACCTGTTCGAGCATCGAACGCGGCCGCACGAGCGCACGCTGGCGCTGCATCTGATCGGGAATTAGGGCGCCGCCCGCCGCGCGAAGCAGCGCCGGGACATGGCGTCATCCAGCTGCGAAAATGTCTGCGGGTGGGCGCGCGCTAATCCGACAGGCGCTCGAGCTCGTCCCAGAGCCGTCGCTCTTCCACCTTCAGGGCCAGGTACTGCTGTTCCAGCTTCTCTTCGCGGTTCCAATCCGCGCGCTCGACGGCAATCTCCAGCGCCGCCTTGGTTTCCGCCAACCGGTAGCAGATGTCGATCAACTCCGCCATCACCCACTGCTGCCGGTATTCCAGGTCCCGCCACTTGCCTTCGAGCGTGTTCGCCTTCCAGCGATACTGGTCGTTATCGCGAAGATCGTGGCTCAGGAACTGAATCGGCGCATCCCCGTCATCCGCGATCGCGGAAAACGGTACCGACAGGAAAATTGCCGTCAACAGCACGGCCGTCATCCGTTTCATTCTGGACTCCTTGCCGCGGCGCTGCGCTTTCCGAAACGTGGCACGCAGGCAACCGCCTCCCGTCACAAATCCCAACGCCATCCAGTGTATTCAGCAGTGCCAAAGAAAAGATTAACGGCCGGCAAGATGTGTTAAATTTCGGCTGGGACGGACGGAATGGCGCGGGCGGTGCGCTGGTTCGGGGCGGCACCGGACAATCGCGTGGCGCGTCGGCTCCTCAGCGGACCCTGTCCGCCAGCCGCCCGACCGTGGACCCTGGCCCCAACGCCATGCACCGCAGCGCGCGAGCCGGAGCGGGCCCCTGCGGGCTATGTAGTTCGCCGTCCTGGCCCTCCCGATGCCCGAAAGGATTTGCCCCTGCGATCGGCAAGACAGCGGGCGAGACATCGCCGCCGGGAAGGGCCCCGGTCCAGCGGAATTCGCGTCGCGCCGCAGACCCGGGATGCGCGGCGTCGGCCGATGCCAACCCTTGGTGCGCGATACGGCATTTGCGAATAATTCTTGATCGCAAGAACGAAAGAGTAGAGGGTGGACGGTGAGGTGCTGGCATAGGCTGTGCCGGGTCCAGCGCAACGCCGCCGCCGTGCACCGTCGGCCCCGACGCTGCATGTCGCCAAAAAAACGCAATCAAGAATTGTCGGATCGGACGCTGTTCTGGGGACAGTACGCCTGACTTCATTGAGAAAAATCCAACCTATGGTTGCTAACTATCCGTCGCTAAACAGGGGGCTCTCATTTCATGCTTTATCCAACTACCTACCGCGGGAGGATCCCGTACGAACTTTACATTGCGCTGCAGAACAAGTTCTCGCAGCCCGTCGACGAGAGCGATGAAGAGTGGCTTCGGCGCGTCAAGCGCGACCCTATGCTGGCACAGAAAATGTTTGGCACCCCGGAATTCAAGATCGAACTGATACAAGCGGTGCATCGACGGACAATGGCCCAAGCAGGGGCGCGGCGGAAAGGGCATCGGAAAGCGGGGCCGGCCCTCATTAAGCTGACGAAACCGGGAGACAAGCAAGCAGTTACGACTATCGCCGAAAGATACAGGAACGAGTTCATGGTTGCGGACGAGAGGCAATACAAATACGCGTCGGAGGCGTATGAACTCTTGCTGGAACAGTTTGACGCGGTCACACCTGCAAATGGGAGTATCTTTTGGAACGGGATCAACGAGTTGGCCCTCGTCAAATTGGTAGATAAATGGAACAGCGAATTGGGCGCCGAAATCTTTGGACAATTGGAGGCTACGACGGCCGCAAGAATGGTGAACAAGCAGTTCGAGTGGGAATGGGGCGAAGGTAAGCAGAAACACGGGCAAGTGTTCGAGAACTATTTCACTGAGGTATCCGGCCGCCTCGGCCACGCGGCGAGAGGACATGTGACGGCGGTTGCTCGGTGTGGCCTGCGCAACACGTCCATCCTCACCCACACCGAATTGCCCAATATGCTCAGGCAGATGGAAGCCCAGTTAGGGCGGGGGCAGACGCCGAACATGACCGATATCACGATCGTCCTTATCGAGCCAAAGTCACAGACGGAAAGACCCGTTAAGGCGTTCACGAATGACGAAATCAGCCAAGTCCCGATCATCCGCGCAATCAGCGCCAATGGCCGTATCAACGGCCGCGACGATTGCGCCGTTGAGGGGCACATAAATGTAAGTGCTCGCATACGGGAATACTGGGCGTCGCGCGTTCATAAGATGGCAAGCCCTGCAGCGACCAAGATCATGTCGGACGTTAGTTCCCTGGTCCGCTGGCCCTGATTCGATGACGTTCTTACGGTGCCAGCCGCGGCTGCTGCGGAGCCCCCCTCCTCCGCAGTTGCTGGTGTCCTGGAGTTGAATGCACAGCCCGTCAGGGTCGGTGACGTACAACTCCGCCATGCTACTCGGTGCGCCATCCGGGTCCGGCATCCACGTGTTGATTTGGCAGAGTTGTCAGGACAGTGCTTACCTGACTTCATCGAGACGAGTTTGCTGTCTCCACAACTGCAACAATGGATTCAGTCATGCCAGGTGTGTAAATCGTCATCGCCCGCGGAGCCGGCGGGACGAGTCTTCGTTGCGCTGGCCGGACCTCACTATATCTCTTCAACAGCCCCGGCACGAAACGGGCATGTCCAGCCACGCTGAATTTCGTCCGCCCAGCTGCGCAGAGCGGACATCAAGGTCCCGAAACCCGACCATTTGACACCATGCGGGCATCGCCGGAGGTCCGGATGTGGTATGGTCGTCTTTCCGGCCGCACCCGAGACGCTGCGGCACGCTGTGTCGGGCGCGGCGGTCGCCCTGCGAACGCCGCCACGCTCGATTCGGATCGGCGCGACGGAACATTCCGACACCCGGGGAACACCCGAATGGAAGAGGCAAAGATCGACCGTGCGGCCATGGGGCGCCTCGCCAAGGCACTGGCTTTCATCTGCGGGCCGGATCATCAGACCACGGTTGCCCTCAAGGCGGCCGCCGAAAGCGGGTCCGAGCAGGACATCGCGAAGGCCCGCAAGCTGTTTCTCGCATTGAAGCCGGGAGATCGCCGGGCCGCATTGACCATGCTCGGCGACTGATCGGTGCCTGGCCGGCTGGTTCCAGCCGCGCGTCGGCTGTCGAACCAGGGCCCGGCCACATTCGCTGGCGGTCCGGGAAATTCCCGGTATCATGGCCGCCTGGAGCCGCCCCCGCGATCCCCGGGGGCGCTTCCATGTCGCGTCACCAGGACGCCGGAGTCGGCATGGTCGAGCTGTGGATCCCCGTAACCGTCGTCGCGGCGTTCATGCAGAACGCGCGCTCGGCCGTGCAGAAGCACCTGACGGGCCGGCTGACAACGCTGGGCGCGACCTATGTGCGCTTTCTCTATGCGCTGCCGTTTGCAGTCCTGTACGTCGCGGCGCTCGCCGCGCTGGGCGGAAAGCCGCTGCCGCAACCGAACGGTTTGTTCCTTGTCTACGTCGTTTTCGGAAGCGTCGCGCAGATAGTCTTCACCGCCCTTCTGATGCGGCTGTTTTCCTTCCGCAACTTCGCCGTCGGCACGACCTTCTCCAAGACCGAGGTCGTGCAGGTCGCGATCCTCGGCCTGCTGATCCTCGGCGATACCCTGACACCGCTCGCCACCGTTGCCGTCGCGGTGGCGGCGCTCGGCGTGATGGTGCTGTCGGCCGGCCAGACCAATGTTTCGGCACGGACTCTCATCTCCAGCCTTGCAGAGAAGCCCACGCTGATCGGCCTGGCGAGCGGCGCCTTTCTCGGCGCATCGGTTGTTTTCTTCCGCGGCGCGGCGCTGGCCCTCGGCCACGACGATGCGATCATGGCAGCGGGCTTCACCCTGGCGGTGGCGCTGGGCATCCAGACGCTGGTCATGGGCGCCTATCTCGCCCGTCGGGAACCAGCGACGCTGAAGGCCGTGCTGGTCCACTGGCGCTGGTCGCTTGCGGTCGGCGTCGCCGGCGTCCTGGCCTCGATCTGCTGGTTCACCGCCTTTACGCTGCAGAATGCGGCCTATGTGCGGGCGCTCGGCCAGATCGAGCTGATCTTCACCTTCATCGCCTCGGTGGTGTTCTTCCGCGAGCGCACCAGCCGCGCCGAGGTGGCCGGCATCCTGATGGTGTCGGGCGGCATCCTGCTGTTGATCCTCGGCCGTTGAGCGGTTCGCCGCTCGTCGCAATTGACTGTTGTCAATATCATTTCCGTCAATCCGCCGTACATCTGGGGCAGACCGGGCTGACGGAAACAGCAGGCGCGTCGACGGTGCGGGCACGGGGCGATACCGCGTGATCCAGCTGCGCGTCGGCCACGAGATACGGCCAGCTGCGAGGAGTGGTACAGGATGGATTCGAACGGCAACAACGGAACCGATGCGGGGCTGATCGGCCACAACGTCCGCGCGGTCACGGTGACGATTGAGGTTCGCCTGTTCAACAGCCTGCACGGATATGCCGGCGCCGCGGGCGGCCCGATGCCGCTGTCGCTGCCGGCCGGCAGCTGCATCGGCGATATCCTGCGCAGGCTGGCGATCCCGGCCGACAAAGTGTTCCTCGCCCTGCGCAACGGCCGCGACATCACGCGCAGCCTGCACACCCCGCTCAACACGGATACCGTGCTCGACGAGGGGGACGTTATCGCATTATCGGGGCCGGTGCCTTACAGCTGGGGCTACGGCGCACCAGTGGTGTGATCCGGCCGGCGCGCCCGGCCACTCAGCCGCCACCCTTCTGGTAGGCACGCCAGAACCGTTCGAGCGCAGCCTCGCGCTCCGCCTCTCCGTAACCGAAGAACGATAGCCGAACGCGGGTGACCGGGAGCCGGAAATGGCCGAGGCGGCGCACAGTTTCCGGGGCGAGATCGAGGCGCAGCCGCCGCACGCCGTCGCGAATCTCGACGGTCGGCCCGTCGACCCGGATGTCAGCGGTCCCGACCGCCTTCGGCAGGAGCCGAAGAAAGTCCGCGTGCGTATAACCCATTTCCTTGTCGACGATGTGCGGGCGCTCCGCCATCCGTGTTCTCCCAGTTCGCGGTCACGGGCCGCCGTCCCCTGCCGGCATCAGCAATAATTGAACATCATACCGATTGAATTGCAGGGAAAATCGTTGCTACTATCAATTTTGATCGCAAATTGCGCGTCCGCGTCTTGTCAGACAACAAAACGATAAAAGGAACGCGATCGCATGCTGATAATCGCAGCGGCCAGCATCCGACGAGTGCCGGCCGGTAACCGTGGGAGGACTTCGGTTTGCAAAGATCCCTGGTGATTGATCCAAGCAAATGCACCGGCTGTCTGCAGTGCGAACTTGCTTGCTCGTACGACAACGAATCCATCTTCAATCCGTCGAAATCGCGGATCAAGATCTTCAATTTCCACGACAAGGGGCGGTTCGTGCCATACACCTGCACCCAGTGCGACGAGGCATGGTGCATGAAGGCCTGTCCGGTCGACGCGATCTCCGTCGACGCCGCGACCGGCGCCAAGATCGTCTCTGACGAACTCTGCGTCGGCTGCAAGGTGTGCACCATCGCCTGCCCGTTCGGCACCGTGAACTACAACGCCGACACCGGCAAGGTCATCAAGTGCGACCTCTGCGGCGGCGAGCCCGAATGCGCGAAGGCCTGCCCGACAGAAGCGATCGTCTATGTCGACGCGAACTGGACCGGGCTCGAGAAGATGCGCGCCTGGGCGGGAAAAACCGACGCCGGCCAGCAGGCCAGCGCATAACGCACGGGAGGACAATATGGCTTGGGCTAAGAACATCCTCCGCGTCAATCTGACGGACGGAACCTGCAAGAACGAGCCGCTCAACATGGAGTGGGCGGAAAAGTACCTCGGGCAGCGCGGCCTCGCGACGAAGTATTTCGTCGAGGAGGTCGACCCCAAGGTCGACCCGCTGGCGCCCGAGAACAAGCTGATCATGACGACGGGGCCGCTCACCGGCACCTCGGCGTCGACCGCGGGACGCTATTCGGTCGTCACCAAGGGGGCGCTGACCGGCGCCATCGCCTGCTCCAACTCCGGCGGCTTCTTCGGCAACGAGATGAAGAATGCCGGCTACGACATGATCATCTTCGAGGGCAAGTCGAAGAAGCCGGTCTACCTGTTCATCGACGACGAGGACGTGCGTTTGCTCGACGCAAGTCCGATCTGGGGCCAGTCGGTCTGGGATACCGAGGACTGGATCAAGGAGCATCACCAGGATCCGATGATCCGTGTCGCCTCGATCGGCGTGTCCGGCGAGAAGGGCGTCAAGTTCGCCTGCGTCGTCAACGACTACCACCGGGCCGCAGGACGCTCCGGCGTCGGCACGGTGATGGGCTCGAAGAATCTGAAGGCCGTTGCCATCCGCGGCAACAGGGGGGTGCAGGTCAAGGACTACAAGCGCTTCATGGAGGCGGTCGTCGCCGGCAAGAAAGTGCTGGCGGAGAACGCGGTAACGGGCCAGGGCCTGCCGGCCTACGGTACCCAGGTGTTGATGAACGTGATCAACGAGACCGGCGCGCTGCCGACCCGCAACCACCAGACGGTACAGTTCGAGGGCGCCCACGCGATCTCGGCCGAGGCGATGGCGGAGCCGCGCAAGTCGGACGGCAGGCCGAACCTCGTGCGCAATGCCGCGTGCTTCGGCTGCACGATCGCCTGCGGCCGCATCTCCACGATCGACCGCACGCACTACACCGTGGCGGAGCGGCCGCAATACCAGATCGCCTCCGGCGGCCTCGAATACGAGGCGGCCTGGGCGCTCGGCGCGGCAACCGGCGTCGACGATCTCGACGCGCTGACCTTCGCCAACTTCATCTGCAACGAGCAGGGTTTCGATCCGATCTCGTTCGGCGCCACCGTCGGCGCGGCGATGGAGATGTACGAGACCGGCGTCATCGACAAGAAGACGACAGGCGGCATCGAGCTCAAATTCGGCAACGCCAAGGCGCTGACCGATCTCGCCGAGCTGTGCGGCAAGGGCGAGGGGTTCGGCGCCGAGATCGGCCTCGGCTCGCGGCGCTTGTGTGAGAAGCACGGCCATCCCGAGCTGTCCATGGCGGTCAAAAGCCAGGAGTTCCCGGCCTACGATTCGCGCGGCATCCAGGGCATGGGCCTGACCTATGCCACGTCCAACCGCGGCGCCTGCCACCTGCGCAGCTACACCGTGGCGTCGGAGATCCTGGGCATTCCGGAGAAGACCGACCCGCTGGTCGCCGAGGGCAAGGCCGGCCTCGTGAAAGCCTTCCAGGACGCGACGGCGGCCTTCGATTCGTCCGGCCTTTGCATCTTCACCTCCTTCGCCTGGTCGCTCGAGGACGTGGCGCCGCAGGTGGACGCGGCGTGCGAGGGCGAGTGGTCGGCGGACAAGCTCCTGGAGGTCGGCGAGCGGGTCTGGAATCTTGAGCGCCAGTTCAACAACGCCGCCGGTTTCACCGCCAAGGACGACAACCTGCCGGCACGGCTGCTCAAGGATGCGGCCAAGGTCGGCCCGGCCAAGGGTCTGACCAACCAGCTCGACAAGATGCTGCCCGAGTACTACGAGCTGCGCGGCTGGACTCCGGAGGGCGTGCCGACGAACGAGACGCTGAACCGGCTCAGCCTGTGACGGTTGCGGGGAGGGGCCAGGCCCCACCCCGGCCGCCCGGACGATTGCTCCACACCAGCAACCCCAGCGGGGAGGCGGACGCATGACCTACGTGATCATTGGCGCGGGCCCGGCCGGAGTCGCCGCGGCCGATGCGCTTCGCAAGACCGATCCTGCCGGCGACATTGTCCTGATCGGCGGCGAACCCGAGCCGCCCTACTCGCGGATGGCGATCCCTTACCTGTTGACCGGGCAGATCGACGAGGCGGGCACCTACCTGCGCAAGCAGCAGGATTATTACGATACCCAGCGCATCGCCTACCGCCAGGCGACGGTGGAACGCGTCGACCCTGCCAAGAAAATGTTGCATCTGGCTGGCGGCGACAGCCAGTCCTACGACAGGCTGCTCGTTGCCACGGGGGCCAGCCCGATCCGGCCGCCCATCGAGGGACTGGACCTGCCGGGTGTGCATCATTGCTGGACCATGGCCGACGCCCGCGAGATCGCCGGCCGGGCCACCAAGGGCGCCGATGTCGTCCTGATGGGCGCGGGCTTCATTGGCTGCATCATTCTTGAATCCCTGGTCGAACGCGGCGTCAAACTGACCGTCGTCGAGGCTCTGGACCGGATGGTGCCGCGGATGATGGACGAGGCCGGCGGCAACATGATCAAGGACTGGTGCACCGAAAAGGGCGTCCGGGTCCTGACGTCGACCAAGGTCGCCCGGCTTTCGCAGGCTGATGGCCGGCTCGCCGCCGAGCTCGACAACGGCGAGACGACGGCCGCCGACCTCGTCGTCGTCGCGACCGGCGTCCGCTCGAACACCGATTTCCTCGAGGGATCCGGCGTCAAGGTCGACACCGGCATCATCGTCGACCGGCACATGTGCTCGTCGGTCGAGGACATCTATGCCGCCGGCGACTGCGCCCAGGGCATCGACTTTTCCACCGGGGAATGGGCCGTCCACGCGGTGCAGCCGACCGCGGTCGATCACGGCCGCATCGCGGCCCTCAACATGGCCGGCCGACCGACACCCTATAAGGGCAGCCTGATCATGAACGTGCTCGATACCGCCGGGCTGGTCTCGGTGAGCTTCGGGCGCTGGGACGGCGTCGAGGGCGGCGATCGCGCGGAATCCATCGATGCGGACAACTTCCGCTACACGCGGCTCGAGTTCGACGGCGACCGCATTATCGGCGCGCTGACGCTTGGCCGCACCGACCATGTCGGGGTGCTGCGCGGCCTGATCCAGACGGAAATCCCGCTCGGGCCCTGGAAGCGGAAGCTGATGGCCGACCCGAACCGTATCGTCGAGGCCTATATCGACCGGACCCAGGGCGTATGAAGGTCGAACTGAAACTCTACGCGTCGCTGTCGCGCTACCTGCCGAACGGCGCCGTCGACCACAAGGCGGTGCTCGACGTCGCCGAGGGCACGACGCCATCGCAGCTGATCGACGATATGAAGCTGCCGCGGGAATCGTGCTTCCTGGTCCTCGTGAACGGCGTCTTCGTGCCACCCGAGGAACGGGCGAGCCGGAAGATGCACGAGGGCGATGCCCTCGCGATCTGGCCCCCCATCGCCGGCGGGTAGCACGCCCTGCCGGTTGCCCGCCAAAGGGTCGGCGGCTTGTGATTTACGCCAAATAGTTGTAGTATCACGCGTGGGGCTTGCGGGCAGCGAAATGGACTTCCGCAAGGGAAATGGTTGTGACGCTAGCGGGCCCGAAGCGTGAACCGCGATCCGGCATCGACAGTCTCGACGAAGCGCACCGATGCCTCGTCCGGCTGTGCGTTCGGCTGTGCGACGACTGCGAAAAGCAGAGACCGGACGATTTCGTGGCGGCTCAATTCGCGGCGCTCCATACACAGGCATCGCGGTATTTCTTCCTCGAGGAGCGGCTGATGCAGAACAAGGGCTCTGCGTTCACTGACGCCCACACGGCCGAACACGAACGGCTCCTCGACGGGCTCCGGCGCATCGCCGAGGCGTTCGAGGACGGCACCTGCAACGGCTGTGGCGCCAGCCTGCGCACGTGCATCGAGATTTGGCTTGCGGATCATATGCGCAGCGCCAATGCAGCGCTTCGCACACTGGCCAAATGATACCCTCCCGTTTGCGGGCCGCGCCGGGACCTTCTCCGCGCCTCCTCGCTTGACAGCGGTCAAGGATAGCTTTCGGTCGGCGATGTAATGTCGCCGCCGTTGACCTGAGGCGGGACGAAGGCCGAAAGAGGGAGGGACGCCGACCATGAAACTCACCGATGCCCTGCGGGGCGAACATGCCGTCCTGTACGATCTTTTCGCGCATCTCGACGAGGCGATGCGGACACGCGATGACGTCGCGGATGTCCGCGCTGCCGTTGCCGTGCTGGCGCGGCTCCTCGTCGCGCACGCCCGGATCGAGGAGGAACTGCTGTTCCCGCGCCTCGAACCGCATCTCGGCCGGACAGGACCGCTCGCGGTGATGCGCGAAGAACATAGCAGAATTGACCGGCTGCTCGACGCCGCCGGGACGGAAACCGACGTGACCGCACTGAAGTCGACCGTCAGCCAGCTGTTGCAGCTGGCCCGCAGCCATTTCAGCAAGGAGGAATCGGTATTGTTCGGCATGGCCGAGCGGTTCATCGGCGCCGACGTGCTGACCGAGATGGGCGCCAACTGGGCGACCGCCCGCAACGTTACCCTCGGCGGGCAGGGCTGCCTTGCGGCGCACTGACAGCACGGCGGCACAGACAGATCGAAACGCCCGTCAGCCTTCCCCCATCGCCGCCCGGTACCAGCGGTGAAACGCCGCCACGTAATGCTCCTCCGGCATCAAAACGCCGGCTTCGTGGCGGCGTGAGCGCAGACCCTGCTGGTTCATCTCCGAGGCCGCGCCGTCCTGCTCGAGCACCAGGCGGCCGAAGGCCACCACGTTGTCGAGGTCGAACGCCGGGTCGTCGAGCGCCGCCCGCGGAAACAGCCATTCCGCCTGGATTTCCGTCTCCTCCGGGCCGCGCGGCAGGATCCGCACGATGCGCATGTAGTCGACATGGGCGGCGATATACATCGACGGCGTGTTGACATAGTAGCGTTGTCCGGCCGCCTGTTCCGCCTCGCTCAGGTTCTCGAATCGCGGCCCGTGCGCCTTGCCGTCGGTCGACCAGGTCTCGGCGCCCGGGCGAAGGCCGCCGCGGTGCTTCGGATCGGCGGACCCCTCGTGGCGCCGCCAGTCCGGGTCGTCCTGCGGCAGGATGATCCGCCGCCGGTAGATCGGCACCAGCCGTGACAGCTCCGGGTGCACGTTCGGGCAGTGCAGGCATTCGTTGAAGTTCTCCCAGAACACCTTCCAGTTGCAGGCGACGGTCTTGCGCCAGGTGTGGCCGACCGCAAGCTCCGCGAGCGGCCAGTTCTCCGTATGGTCGCCGCCGCCGCGGAAGGCCGACAGCTCGGCCGGTGGATCGTCGGACAGGCAGACGAAGATGCAGCCGCGCCATTCCCTGACCGCGATGTCGTATAGCGCATAGTCGGCACGATCGAATTCCGGCGCCTCGGAGAGCGAGGAGGTGCGGACGAGGTTGCCCCGCAGATCGTAGGCCCACTGGTGATACGGGCAGACGATCCGCCTGCCGCCGAGCCGCCCCGCCTTCTCGCGGCACAGCAGCGAGCCGCGGTGGCGGCAGGTGTTGTGGAACGCGCGCACCGTGCCGGCCGCATCGCGCACGAGAAGGACCGGCTGGTCGCCGATCGTCTCGGTACGGTACGCCCCTGTTTCGGCCAACGCGTCCGCCCGGCACAGATAGAGCCACTGGCCGTACCAGATGTTCGCCAGCTCGCGCCGATAGATGTCCGGGTCGTGATAGGCACGGCCCGGCAGCGTCTTCTCGACGCGTTTGAGGCCAGCGAAATCCTCGTCGCCCGTCAGCTTGCGCGCCATTGCCCGGCTCCCTTCCCGTCCGCGGCCCCTGCCGGACGGTACTGCATGCGGGCGCGGATTTGAAGCGCGCCAAAGGGAACAATGACGGCCAAGCCGGGCCGGCGGCCGGAAGATCAGGCGGCAAGGCAAATGTCGCAGATCGCCGCAACGTGGCGATGATCAGTACCACAGCAGCCACCGAGCACATTCGCCTTGCGCAGGTGCGTCTGCAGACGGACATAGTCGGTGGCGAGCTCCTGCGGATCGCCGTCGTCCAGCTCCTCCGCCTCGTCGAGCTCCGCGTGGCTCTTCTTCGACGCGTTGGCCCGTAGCCCCCCAATCCGGTCGAGCCAGGGCTCGCCGGCGCCGACCCAGTGCTCGAAATGCGTCGGGTGGGCGCAGTTGATCATGTAATAGGCGGGCGCCCCGCCCGTCGCGGCGTCGACGTCCGCGACGGCGTCCCGCACGGTCTGGCCGGTCGGAAGGTTGCCGTCGGTCTCGACGGTGAACGAGATGACCACCGGCATGCCTGCCGCCGCCGCGGCCCGGGTGATGCCGATCGCCTCTTCCGCGTTTGTCATGGTCAGCGCCGATACAAGGTCGCACTCGGTCTCGGCGAACGCGCGAATCTGTTCGGCATGATAACCCTCCGCCTCATCCGGCGTCACGGTGATGGCCGGATTGTAGCCGTCGCCGCGGGGGCCGATGCAGCCACTTATGACGATCGGCCGGTCTGTTGTCTCATATACCTCCCGCAGGTCCGCCAACAGGTCGATGGCCTTGCGGTTGACGCCGGCCAGCTCATCGGTCGTGTAGCCCAGCTTGGCGGCCCAGTCCCGGCTCGCGCGCCAGGTCGCGCTTTCGAGCACGAATCCGACCGCACCCGCTTTCGCGATGTCGAGATACGTCGTGTAGTACGACCGCATGGTCGCCGGGCCGCCGGGCGCGCGCAGCAGGTCAAAGGCCGCGAAATAGGGCAGGTCGACGCCCTGATGGAAAATCAGGGTGGTCTCCATGCCGCCGTCGGTCAGGAACAAATGTCCGTCCAGCTGCGGCAGCCGGTCTCTGTACTTGGCCATCGTCTCCTCCTCTCCAATGTGATCGGTCGCATCCTGGACCGTTGGGCCCAAGTGTGATCGATCGGTTTCGGCGACTCTAGACGGCCTGCGGTCAAGCTCCGTTCAACTTTTCATTTGTCCATATATATCAGATACTTATGCCAGGAGATTGGACAGGATCCGGAGCCGGCCACCACCACATACACGCCATCGACTGTACTTGTGGTACAGTGGCGCATGGTTGAGACCGCGATACGGCGCGGAAGCGACACCCGCGAGAGGCTGCTGCAACTGGCCGAGGCGGCCGTTCTGGAGAAGGGCTTCGCCGCGACGTCCATCGACGAGCTGATCGCCGAGGTCGGCATCACCAAGAGCGGGTTCTTCTATCACTTCAAGGACAAGGGCGAGCTGGCCGCGGCGCTCCTGCAACGCTACCTCGACCGCGAGGAGGCGCTGCTCGACGATCTGTTCGGGCGCGCCGACGAGCTGAACGAGGATCCGCTGCATGGTTTCCTCGTCGCGCTGAAGATGTTCGCGGAGGTGATGGCCGACCTGCCGGAGAGGCACCCCGGTTGCCTCGTCGCCGCCTTCTGCTACCAGGAGCAGCTGTTCAACAGGGACGTGCGCGAGCTGAACGCCGCCGGCGTCCTGCGCTGGCGCCGCCGCTTCCGGGAACGGCTCGAACGCATCGCCGAGCGCTACCCGCCACGCATCGACGTCGACCTCGATGTGCTGGCCGACATGGTGTCGGTGCTCGTCGACGGCGGCATCATCATCTCGCGCGTCGTCAGGGACAAGGACGTCCTGCCCAGACAGATCCTGCAGTTCCGGGAATTCATACGCGCCGCCTTCACAGGGCCGTAGCGCAGGGGACGCCAACATACGACAAAGCCCCGCACCGGCAATTCGGTGCGGGGCCCGAAATTTGGTAGCGGAGGAGGGACTTGAACCCCCGACACGCGGATTATGATTCCGCTGCTCTAACCAGCTGAGCTACTCCGCCGCGGAAGCCGGAACGCTATACGGCCAGAGACGCACCGATGTCAAGCGGACGGCGGCTCCGGCACCCTGCGATATGGGGCCGTGCAGGCGTCGCGTCCAGGGCCTCAGGCCGCCTCGGCGGCGTCCTCGCGCAGGATCCAGCCGCCGCCCAGCATGCGGGTGCCGTCGTAGAACACGCAGGCCTGGCCCGGCGAGACGCCGCATTCGGGAACATCGAGAACCACCTCCGCCTTGCCGCTTTCGCCGGACCGCACCGTCGCGGCGACCGGCGCCATCGTCGAGCGCAACTTGACCCGGACCGCCGCGCCGTCGTACGGCACCTTGCCGTCGCCCAGCCAGTTGACCTCGCCGAGGGTGATACGGCTGCGGGCCAGCGCCGTGCGCGGGCCGACGACGACACGGTGCGTGGCGGGCTCCAGCCGTACCACGTAAAGCGGCTCGGTCGACTCGCTGCGTCCGCCGATGCCGAGGCCCCGACGCTGGCCGACCGTGTAGTTGACGATGCCGTCGTGGCGCGCCAGCACGCGCCCGTTAAGATCGACGATCTCGCCCGGCTCGCATACTCCGGGGCGCAGCTTCTCGACGATCCGCGCATAGCCGCCGTCCGGCACGAAGCAGATATCCTGGCTGTCGGGCTTGGCTGCCACCGGCAGGGCGAGCCGTTCGGCCAGCGCCCGGGTCTCCGCCTTGTCGAGGCCGCCGAGCGGGAAGCGCAGAAAGTCGAGCTGCGCGGCGGTGGTCGCAAACAGGAAGTAGCTCTGGTCCTTGTCCGGGTCGGCGGCGCGATGCATCTCCGGTCCGGCTTGTCCGGCGATACGCCGCACGTAGTGGCCGGTCGCCAATGCCGCCGCGCCGAGGTCACGCGCCGTCGCCAGCAGGTCGCGGAACTTGACGGTCTGATTGCAGCGCACGCAGGGGATCGGTGTCTCACCGCGCAGGTAGGAATCCGCGAAGTCCTCGATCACGTCGTTGCGGAAGCGGTTCTCGTAATCGAGGACGTAATGCGGAATGCCGATCCGGTCCGCGACGGTGCGCGCATCGTAGATGTCCTGGCCGGCGCAGCACGCGCCCTTGCGGCCGACCGCCGTGCCGTGGTCGTACAGCTGCAGCGTGACGCCGACGACGTCGTAGCCGGCCTCCGCCAGCAGCGCTGCGGTGACCGACGAATCGACGCCGCCCGACATGGCGACGACGATGCGTGCGCCGGGCGCGATATCCGGAACCGGTTCGATCATGCGCCCGGTATATAGGCCGAAGCGGCCTCGGCACAATGCCCGTGGCCGCGGGCCGGACATTCCTTTTTGGCTAAGCCACGTTGAAAAAAGGCAATTTAGACTGGAATTGATTTGCATTCACTGCCGAGCGGTGTGAGGGTTGGTAATCACGGACATCACACGTCTCATTTCTCACCGGTAACAGGGGGCTACCGATGCGATATCTCGTCAGAACGAGCCTGATTCTTCCCGTCGTAGCGGCGCTGTCTATGTTTGCGGCAACCGACGCGCCGGCCCAGCAATCGGGCTGCCTTGCGTGCCACCAGGGCATCGAGAAGTTCAGCGACGGCCCGATGATGGACACCATCGAGGCGATGGGCGCCGATGTCGGCGATCCGGCCGGGTGCGTGGTCTGCCATGGCGGCAATCCCGCCGCAACGAGCAAGGAGGCGGCGCATACCGGGAGCCCGCGGGATCTCAGGAACGCAGGCGGCCCGCAGCTGTTCTACCCCGACCCGGGCAGCGTCTGGATCGCCAAGAACACCTGCGGGCAGTGCCATGACGGCTATGCCGAGCGGCTGCAGAAGTCGCTGATGAACACCGAAGCCGGCAAGTTGCAGGGCAATTTCTGGTCGTGGGGGCTGCAGGAAGACTACAAGTCGGTGTGGGGCAACTACAACATCACCGACGATGACGGTCAGACGCCGACGATCGGCACCGACGCCTACAAGGCCTACATGACCGCGATGGTGGCCGCCCATCCCGACCAGTTCCCCACGGAGATGAAACAGCCGCCCGAGGTCGACGTGAACCTCATCCCGGACCACCCGAACATGGCCGGGGTCACCTATTCGCGCCAGCAGTGCCAGCGCTGCCATGTCGGCGTGACCGGGCGTGAAAAGCGCGGCGACTACCGCGGCACCGGCTGCTCGGCATGCCACGTGCCGTACTCCAACGAGGGCAAGTACGAGGGCGGCGACCCGACGATCGACAAGGAGTTGCCGGGCAAGCTGCTGGTCCACCGCATGCAGGCGACACAAAAGTCGCAAGTCACCGTGGGCGACGTCACCTACAGCGGCATCCCGACGGAGAGCTGCAATTCCTGCCACAACCGGGGCAAGCGCATCGGCGTGAGCTACCAGGGCATCATGGAGTTCCCCTACGGCAGTCCCTACAACTCGAGCGGCGGCAAGCAGCCGGCCCTGCACACCAAGAACTACTTGTACATTAAGGACGACCTGCACCATTCGCAGGAAAGCCGGCCGGGCAACCCGGAAGGCGGCATGCTATGCCAGGACTGCCATACCTCGATCGACATGCACGGCGACGGCAACCTGCCCGGCACGACGCTGGCGCAGGTCGAGATCGAGTGCGCCGATTGCCACGGCTCGGTCGCCCAGTATCCGTGGGAGCTGCCGCTCGGCTACGGCGAGGAATTCCAGCAGGCCATCGCCCAAACGCCGCGCGGCCTGGCGGACGAGGTGCCGGACTATATGGCGTTCGCGACCCAGTACGAGGCCGAGGACGGCTATTTGCTGACCGCCCGCGGCAATCCCTTCGGCAACGTGGTCAAGAGGGGCAACAAGGTGATCCTGCACTCGGCCGCCGGTCTCGAATTCGAGGTCCCGGTACTCAAGCAGCTGGCTGCCGACAATGCCTGGAAGAACATCAACAGCCGCGTCGCCATGGGCAGCATCGCCCAGCACATGGATTCGATGGAGTGCTATGCCTGTCATGCCGATTGGGCACCGCAATGCTACGGCTGCCACATCACCGTCGACTACTCGGAGGGCAAGACCGACGTCGACTGGCTGCTCAACGCCAATTCGCGCGGCGAGGACGGCCTGACGGCGGACAACGCGCTCGGCACCAACGGGCTCACCGGCCCGGGCAAGGTGTCGGAGACCCGGTCCTACCTGCGCTGGGAGACGCCGATCCTCGGCATCAACGGCGAGGGTCGCGTCAGCCCGCTGATGCCGGGCTGCCAGGTCATCACCACGGTCATCGACAAGGACGGCAACACCGTCGTCCACAACGAGACGTGGAAGACGCCGGAGGGCAAGGGCCTCGACCATGCCGCGGTGCAGCCGCACACGGCGGGCCGCCAGGCCCGCAGCTGCGAAAGCTGCCACGACAACCCGAAGACGCTGGGCTACGGTATCGAGGACGGGCGGTTCCTCAACGGCTACGACAAGGGTTTCGTGGTCGATCTCGAGACCGCCCAGGGACAGACCATCCCGCGCCAGACCCAGGTGCAGTCGCCGGCGATCCCGAGCCTCGACCACGACCTGTCGCAGATCGTGACCCGCGACGGCAAGCAGCTCGTCAGCATCGGCTCGCACTGGCCGCTGACCGGCCCACTGCCGCAGCAGATGCGCGAGAAGATGGAGCGCACGGGGCTGTGCATGGGGTGCCACCAGAACATGGCGGACCCGGCATTCTGGGCCAAGGTCAATTCGCCGGGCTGGGTCACCAACGAGCAGCACCGGGACGTCATGAACCGTGCCGTTCAGGCCCTGTCCAAGCAATAATGCAATGGAGGATCGAACGATGATGACGACACGACTTGCGGGCGGCATCGGGGCGGCGCTGGCCGCCGCCCTCCTCCTCGCCTCCGCCGCCACGGCGACCGACGTCTCGTCCTATACGGTCGGCGAATTGCTCGGCCCGTGTATCGTCGGCGACAACGACTCGCGCGAGGGCGCGACGTCGGAAATGGAATGCGAGCAGTACCTGAAAGGCTTCACAGATGCCTACGTCCAGAGCGGCGCGGCCAAGGCCGACAAGGTCTGCCTGCCCGACCAGAACCGCGACGACGAGGTGCGCTGGGCGTTCATGAAATGGGCGCACGACCATTTCAGCGACCGCAACAAGATCAAGGCCGCCGACGGCGTGCGCAGCACCCTGAAAGCCAATTTCATGTGCCGATAGCGCTTCGGCGACGCTGCAGACATGACAACGGCGGGCATCAACCCGCCGTTTTTCTTTCCCGTCGGCACTGGCGCTGGAGGGCGGGCGCGTCGATCGACTTCGCCCGCCGCAACATTATTTTTCGAGAAAAGGGGTTGCGAACCGGCCGTGGACCGCTAATTATCGCAGGCGAAATGTAAAGACTCAATTCCCACACTTTGAGAGGTGTTTTTATGCACCTCGGCGCCGGCTGGGCGGGCCGGAGGAGTGGAAAAGAGCATACGGTGCGGAGGGCTGCGGCGAGCGCACCTGAAGGCGGCGGCAAGAGATGCCTGACGATACGAGGACCTATCAGACCCCGGCTCCGGCGCTGGAACATGCGGTGGTGCGGTTCGCCGGCGATTCCGGCGATGGCATGCAGCTGACCGGCACCCTGTTTACCCAGGCGACAGCGCTGTTCGGCAACGATTTGGCCACTTTCCCCGACTTCCCGGCGGAGATTCGGGCGCCGGTCGGCACCACCTACGGCGTCTCGGCGTTCCAGATCCATTTCGGCTCGCGCGAGGTCCGGACCGTCGGCGACCAGATCGACGTGCTGATCGCGATGAACCCGGCCGCGCTGAAGGTCAATGCCGGCGAGGTCCGCCCCGGCGGGGTGCTGATCGTCGATGAGGGGAGCTTCACGGACAAGAACCTGTCGAAGGCCCGTTATTCGTCGAACCCGCTGGAGGACGGCAGCCTGGACGCCTGGCGCATCTGGCGTATCGACATGTCGGGACAGACGATCGAGGCGACCAAGCCGTTCGGTCTCGGCCGCAAGGAGGCGCTGCGCTGCAAGAACATGTGGGCGCTCGGCCTGGCCTTCTGGATGTTCGACCGCGACCGCACGCCGACGGTCGAATGGCTGCGGAGCAAGTTCAAGTCCCGGCCGGAGATCGCCGAGTCCAACATCGCGGCTTTGAATGCCGGACACGCCTATGCGGAAACTGCGGAGGTGCCGAGCGAACTGCACGCCTGGACCGTGCCGGCCGCCGATTTCACGAAGGGCCTGTACCGCAACGTGACGGGTAACGAGGCGACGGCCTGGGGCCTGCTCGCCGGCGCGCAGCTCGCCGGTCTCGGCCTGACCTTTTGCTCCTATCCGATCACTCCGGCCTCGCAGCTGCTGCACACGCTTGCCGTCCTCAAGCGGTTCGGCGTCGTCACCTTCCAGGCCGAGGACGAGATCGCCGCCGCCAGCGCCGCCATCGGCGCGTCGTTCGCGGGTTCGCTGGGGGTCACCTCCTCGTCCGGCCCGGGCATCGCGCTCAAGACCGAGGCGATTGGCCTTGCCGTCGCCGCCGAGCTGCCGCTGGTGGTGGTCAACGCCCAGCGCGGCGGCCCGTCGACCGGGCTGCCGACCAAGACCGAGCAGTCGGACCTGTTCCAGGCAGTGTTCGGCCGCAACGCCGATTCGCCGCTGGCGGTGATCGCGGCGCGGTCACCCGCCGACTGTTTCGATACCGCCATCGAGGCGGTGCGCATCGCAACGAAATTCATGACGCCGGTGATCGTGCTGAGCGACGGATATCTGGCCAACGCCTCCGAGCCATGGCTGATCCCCGACATCGGCGACTACGCACCGTTCCCGGTGCGCTTCCATGACCGGACCGACGGTTTCCAGCCGTTCCTGCGTAACGCCGCCACGCGGGCGCGCGTATGGGCCAGGCCCGGCACCCCGGGTCTGGAGCACCGCATCGGCGGGCTGGAGCGCGATTACGATACCGGCAACATCTCGTACGATCCGGAAAACCACGACCGCATGACGCGCGTCAGGGCGGCGAAGATCGACGGAATTGCGGATGAAATTCCCGAGCAGGCAGTCGACCAGGGTGGCGCGAGCGGCCGGCTGGCCGTTGTCGGCTGGGGATCAACCTTCGGCTCGATCAGCCGTGCCGTCGCGGAAATGCGGGAGGATGGGGCTGCGGTCAGCCACATCCATCTCCGGCACCTGTGGCCGTTCCCGCGCAATCTCGGTGCCCTGCTGGACGGATTCGACCGCATCCTGGTCCCGGAGAAGAACAACGGGCAGCTCGCCACGATCCTGCGCGCGCAATTCCAGCGGCCCGTCGAGTCGTATACGCGGATAACCGGCCGGCCGTTCAAAATCCGGAACCTCAAGCAGGCCATGACGTCGGCCCTGGAGGTTTGAGCCCATGAGCGACCAGAAGAGCCCCGGGATCCTGCAGCCCAAGGACTATGCGTCGGACCAGGAGGTGCGCTGGTGCCCCGGCTGCGGTGACTACGCCATCATCAAGGCGGTGCAGAAGACCTGCGCCGACCTGCAGCTGAAGCGCCACGAGACCGTCTTCGTTTCCGGCATCGGCTGCGCCGCGCGGCTGCCCTACTACATGGACACCTATGGTTTCCACACGATCCACGGGCGAGCGCCGGCGATCGCGACCGGCATCAAGCTGGCCAACCCCGACCTCGACGTCTGGGTGATCGGCGGCGACGGCGACTTCCTGTCGATCGGCGGCAACCATCTGATGCACGCGCTGCGCCGCAACGTGGACCTGACCATGTTGCTGTTCAACAACGAGATCTATGGCCTGACCAAGGGCCAGTATTCGCCGACCAGCCGGGTCGGGACGCGCAGCCCGTCGACGCCGGGCGGCTCCCTCGACACCCCGGTGTCGGCCACCCGTTTCGCACTCGGTGCCGGCGCGCGTTTCGTGGCCCGCGCCGTCGACACGCAGCAGAAGCTCCTGCCCGGGATTCTGCAACGCGCCCACGATTTCAAGGGCGCCGGTTTCGTCGAGATCCTGCAGAACTGCATCGTTTACAACGACAACGTGTTCGGCGCATTCACCGACCGCGAGGTCGCCGACGACCGTCAGATCCACCTGATGCACGGCGAGCCGCTGATCTTCGGCGCGAACCGGGACAGGGGACTCCGTCTCGATCCGCGGACGCTGGCCCTGGAGGCGGTCGCGCTCGGCGGCGACGGAGCCGCGGAAGCCGACCTGCTGGTCCACGACGAGACAAACCCGACGCTGGCCGGGATGCTGGCGGCAATGGAGCCCCCGGATCTTCCGGTCGCTCTCGGCGTCCTCTATTGTTCGCCCGCCGACAGTTACGAGACACTGGTCGATCAACAAATCGCAGCGCTGAGCGGGGGTCGCCGACCCGACCGGATAACCGGCGACATCAACGAGTTGTTGCGCTCGGGCCACACCTGGACGCACGCCTGACGCCTTGCGGTCCGTCATTGCGGCGACCGCACCGGAATCCCGCTCGATCCTTCAGACCGTCTTGCCCATCAAGGCCCGCAGACGCCGCAGCGGCGCGTCGTCGTGCAGCAGGCCCAACGGGATCGAGAAATGCCCCTGCTCGCGGATGTACAGGTTGTCGTCGGGCAACTGCCAGCGCGCCGCAAGCTCCCGCCCCTTGTCGAACCGGGTCACGCCGTCCGCCCGGCCGAGCACCATTACGATGCGCTCCGCCGGCACCACCGGCGCGTCGAGCGGATCCGTCAGCGGCTCCAGCCTGGCCAGTGCCGAATCGTCCCAGCCGGCCGCCGCCAGCGCGTCGTCGAGCCCCAACGCCTCGGCCAGCTCGCTGTCCACCGCCACCTGCTGCACGCTGCCGCCGGTCGCCACCAGATAAAGCAGATCGGGCCGCAGCGGCGCAGGCCAGTAACGGGCCTGGACCGCCACCAATTGGCTGGTCAGCGCGCCGAGGCTGGTGCCGCCGAGCGCCACCACCGGACTGCCTTGTCCGCGCGCCCAGCCGATCAGCGTGGCGATCTCGCCGAGCGCCGCCTGGAACAGGTCGGGCGCGCCGCGCGGCGCCGTGGCCAGCAGCGGCTCGCCGCCCCAGCGGCCAGGGGCCATGCGCCGATTATGCCAGGGTGCCTCCGGCGCAACGAGCCGGACGCCCGAGCGGATCAACGCATAGGGCGTGCCGATCCCGGTGCCCCACATCTCGGTCTCGACCGCAAGGCCGTGACACAGGATCACGGTCGGGGCGTGGGCCGGCAGGGTTTCCGGTTCGTACGCTTTGGCCCAGGCGGTATCGCCCGTTGCCCGGCCCGGCGAGGCAAAGCGCAACCAGTATTCCATGCCGTCCGGCCCCGGCACCGGATGCGACCGCTCGACCTCCGGCAGCGGGTCTGGCACAGCATAAAACGAAGCGGGATCGGCCAGGGCGGCGCCCAGCTGGCCTTCCAGATCGGCCACCGCCGGGATCGACCAGCGGACCGGCGCCGGCTTCGCCTTGACCAGCAACGGCATGAGCAGGCCGCGTGACGCCATCCAGACACGCGCGGCGGCGCGCCGCTCCAGTTCCGTCTCGACGAGCACGCGAGCCGACGGCGAAGCGGCCGGCGAGAAGAACCGGCGACGCCATGCCTGGTCGACCCGCCGGTGTCGCCGGACGGCCCGGTGCACGCCTGCCAGCATGGGCTCCAGCAACCAGTCGTCGGCCATGGCGGCGCGGGCCAGCGGCACCTCCTCGCGGAACCTGCCGGGGTCGCCCTGGGCCACCGACGCCGCCGCCCACAGCCGGCTCAACGGGAAATACCCGGACAGGCTGCCGAGGGCCGCACGGTCCAGCCAGGGCCGCGCCACCCAGTCGCCGAAGCGGCCGCGCAGGAACCGTTCGGGGGCAAGGCCGCGGGGCAGGCGATCGGGCGGGTTCGAAGCGAATATTGCCACGCTCTGTCTCCGGTCGTGCTTTGCCGCTGCGCAGCGGATCTCCCAGCGATAACGCAATGTTAACGCAAACTGTAGCAGTTTGACCGACCGGATTTCCCGGTCGGTTTGCCACACCGAGTGGTCGGACGCAGCCTGCAGACGGACCGATCGGCACAACTCCATCGTAACAGCGACTGAACGCCCGATGCACCGACCCAGGCCCGGCGCCCTTGAAATTCCGCGGAACCCTGCTGCCGCGCCGCCTGATCGCCGCGCTGGCATCAGCATTGCGGGACTCGCGGCGGCGGTGGCGATCTTCGTCATCGCCCTCAACATCCTGTACCAATTCCTGATTTCGTATCCGGACGAGAGCTTGCGGGATTTCGGCAGCTTCTACGAGTCGGGCCGTGCCGCGCTGCAAGGGCGAAATCCTTACGAGATCCACGACCTGTCCTACCGTGTCGAAATCAAGCACTTCAGCGGTGCCAATCCGAACCTCAACCCGCCGGCCTCCCTGCTTTTGATGGCGCCGGTCTCGCTGCTCGACCCGGCCGTCACGTTCCGGCTGCTGTGGTGGAGTTCACTGGCTGTCTTCCTCGCTGCCCTTGCATATCTGGCGCGCACTTATCAGCCGCAGGGCAGCCGCTGGCTCGTCCTGTGGGCGCTTTCCCTGCCCGGCTTCTGGGGCACGCTGTTCCTCGGCCAGATTTACGTTCCACTTATGGTCGCAGCGGTTGGCGCCTGGGTGCTCCAGGATCGCGGCCGTTTCGTCGCCGCCGGCGTGCTGATCGGGCTGGTCGCCGCGTTGAAACCGAATTTCCTGGTCTGGCCGGTGGTCCTGCTGCTTGCCGGGCACCGGCGTACCGCGGCTTCGGCCCTGCTCGCATTCGCGGCGCTGTCGGCGGCGCCGATCCTGCTGTTCGGCTGGGATGTCTATCCGCAATGGTACGCCATGCTGGCCAACGACGATCCGGGTCGCGCGCTGTGGGTCACCAACATGTCGGTCATCGCCTACGCCGGACGCCTGGATATCCCGTGGCTCGGCCGGGTCGCGGCGCTCGCGCTGCTGCTGGCCACCGCATGGTGGGCCTGGCGGTGGCGACCGGATGCGCGCGACGCCGCTGTCATCGCCATGTTCGTCGCCCTTCTCGCCTCGCCCATCGCGTGGATCCATTACGTCTTGTTCCTGTTGCCGCCGCTGTTCTCGATCCGCTGGTCGCGGGCCATGATTGCCGGTGCCGTATTGCTGGCAACGCCGCGGATCATCGCCAATTCCCTGTTCGAGGGTCCGACCTGGGTCGAGGTGACGCTCGGCTCGGTATATAACTGGGGCCTGTTGCTGCTGGCCGTGCCGGTCGCCTGGCAGCTGGCTGTGCGGAACACCAACCCGTTCGCCGCCGTGCTGCCGGCGGATTCACGATAGAGTCCGGCGGCGCGAAGCATGGGCGCGATCCCGCGCAAGGGCCAGGCAACGGAGGCACGCCCCGTACCGCGATTCCCCGCAACGCCTGTGCAAGGAGCCGCGTCATGAACGGCACGGCCACCGCCACGGCCCCGCCATCGGGCCTTGTTATCGGCATCCGGCGGCGCGGCCTCGTCTATGTCGTGCTGGCGCTGGCCGTCCTCCTGCCGCTGGCCCTCGTAGATATCCCGGGCCTCGTCGACTATCCGAATCACCTCGCGCGCCTGCACATCCTCACCACCATCGATTCGGACCCCGCGCTCGCGGAGAATTACCAGGTCGCCTGGGGCGCCATGCCGAATCTTGCGATGGACCTCGTCATGCAGCCGCTCGCGGCCGTCCTGCCCCTCGAGAAAGCCGGTCGGGCGTTTGTCGTGCTGACCATGCTGGCGCTGGTCATAGGCACGCTTGCCCTGCACCGGGTTCTGCACGGCGACATCGGGCTTTGGCCGACGGCGGTCTTCATGCTGCTTTACAACCACCTCCTGATCATGGGGTTCCTCAACTACCTGTTTGCCACCGGCCTTGCACTGGCCCTGTTCGCCGGCTGGATTGCCACCGAACGCGGGCCGCCCTGGATCCGCTGGACCCTGTTCCCGGCCGCACTGGTCGGGCTGTTTTTCGCTCACCTGTTCGCGCTGGCGGTGTACGGCGTCTGCGTTGCCGGATACGAGTTTCCCCGCCTGCTCGCCGCAGGGCGCCGCGACCGGCGCATTGCGGCCCGGCAGGCCTTTGTCGTCGCCTGGCAGTTCCTGCCCGCAGCATTGCTCGTTCTCGGCACAATGCCGGACGCCACCGAGCACGGCTTCCTGTACGGCCCATTCCTTGCGAAGGTTCGCGCCGTGTGGTCACCGACCCTGACCTATCTGAAGCCGGTCGACGCCGCGGTGTTCCTGTTCTCGGTGGCGGTGCCGCTTGCCGGCGTCGCCACCGGCCGGCTTCGCCTGGCGTACCCGCTCCGACTGCCGCTGGCGGCGCTGACCGTGGGCGCACTGGCGATGCCATTCTGGATTCAGGGCACCTGGGGCAGTATCTGGTATGCCGATCTGCGCCTGCCGACTGTCGTGGCGCTGCTTCTCGTCGCCGGACTGCGCCCACGGACCGTCAGCCCCCGCATCGCCATTGTGGTCCTGTTTGCCGGTGCCGTGCTGCTCGGCGCCCGCCTATTCGACGTCGCACTCGAATGGCGCCGCATTGACCGGGACTTCGCAGAATTTCGAACTGCCGCCCGAGTGATCGAGCGCGGCACCGCGATCCTGCCCGTGCAGCGGCGCAATGCGCCGGTCATGGCCGGCGACTCACGGTTCGACTACGCGTACTGGCATCTGTCAGCGCTTGCAGTCATCGACCGGGGCGCCTTCGTTCCAACCTTGTTTACCGATCCGACCAAGCAGCCGGTTCGCGCCGCAGCGGCACGGCTGGACATGGACACGGCATTCGGTGCACCGATCGACGTCGAATTGCTGGTGCGATCGGCAGGCGATAGAAACGCGGGCACACCGCCCGCCGGTGTCATTGCAGTACAGGACTTCTGGACAGACTGGCCAAGCCGATTCGATTACGTTCTTCTGACCCATTTCGGAGTCGCGGAAAATCCGCTTCCGGGCCGGCTGACGGCATTGCACGAAGGCTCGTACTTCACGCTTTACGCCATTCGTCAGCGGGACTGAGGCGCTCCACGAGGAGTCTCGTATCCAGGTTGTCTTGCGATTGCCGCCGCACGTATATCCGATGTCACGACCGATGTGGGCCGTCAATGTGCCTTGTGCGACCAATGGCCAAATGTATTCACCCAGAACGAAAAATATTCCCGCCTTTACACCAAGTATCTGTCTGGTCTTCTTACCTTGATATTAATTAACTGGTTGTTAATACGGAACTTCTAACAATTGTGCTGTCGGGGGTATGCGCGGTCAGAACCTCGTATCTGGTCCGCACCGGTCGCCGCCTGCGTTGAATCATTGGCCGGCAGATCGCCGATCGACTCGGAGTTCGGTGGTGCCCATGGCATCGCCGCGTCAGAATCTGGGACCACGAATCCATGTCCGATGCAGAGGCCCTCGACCCGGAACGAACACCGAAATCGGCATCCCTGGAGTCAATTCCCGTTCGTTTGTGGAACCATCCGGCTGCCCGTGCAACAGCGGGCTTATTATTGGTGTTCTTTATCCTCTTCCAATACTTCGTTACGAAGCCCGAGGACAATCTCCGTGTCCTTACCGCGCATATACATACCTTCCACGAAGATCTGTCGTCGCTACAGCGCGAACTGCCCGAGGTTCGTCAACAGCTCCGCGATTTCGGCACGTTTTACGAATCCGGGGCCGCCGCGCGTCGCGGATTGAACCCGTATGCCGAGTACCAGCTGAGCTTCTTCGTCAAAACGCGCTTTTTCAACGGGTTTAACCCGAACCTGAACCCGCCGGCTTCCCTCCTGATATTCGCGCCTTTGTCGATCATCGAACCTGGACTGGCCTTCCAGATTACCTGGTGGCTGTCCTTGTCACTGTTCATCGCCACGATGATCGTGCTGTCTTCGACGCGCCGTGAGAACCCGAGCAAATGGGTGGTTCTGTGGGCCGTGTGCTTCCCGGGCTTCTGGGACACGCTGGATCTTGGCCAAATATACATCCTGCTGCTGGTCTGTTCGGTTGGCGCCTGGATTCTGCTGGAGCGAGCGCGCCCCGTATCGGCCGGCATCATGATGGGCTTTCTTGTCGCCGTGAAACCCAATTTCCTGGTCTGGCCGGTGGTCCTGTTCATTGCCGGATACAGGCGGGCCGCTCTGGCGGCGCTTGCGGGTGCCGTAACCCTGAGCATCGTGCCGGCCATCGTTTTCGGACCGGGGGTCTATGTACAGTGGCTAGACGCATGGATGACAAGCGATCCGGGACGAATTCTATTCGGAACCAATTTGTCGCTTGCCGCATTGGCGGCGCGTTTGGGCGTTTTCTGGATCGGAGTTGCTCTCGGCTTTCTGATTCTGGCCGGTATCGCGTTGTGGGCCTGGCGGTTCAAACCGCGCATCGAAGATGCCAGCGCCGTGGCGCTGGTGGCGACAGTCCTGGTGTCGCCGATCGGCTGGATTCATTATGTGTTGTTCCTTTTCCCAATATTTCTCTCATTCAGGTGGAATTCGGCGATGAAGATAGGAGGCGCTGTGCTCGCCATGCCGATACTGTTTCATTTCGCGCTGGTGGGGCTGTTGTACCAACTGATGGAGGCCATCGGCGCCGAGGACTTCCCGGCGACCCACTTCTTCTTCGCGTCCCTTTATGGCTGGGGATTCCTCATCCTGGCTGCCGGTTTCCTCTCACGTTACTGGCCGCAATTTCGCGCTGTTCCGAGCGTCTGGCGAATCGACGATTGGCGCGCAGTCCGGTAATGCCGCCGGTCCGGAGATCCGCCAACAAGCCGCACCAGAGAGTAACCGCCGTTTCTTAGTCCATTTGCACAGCATCCACATCCATCTGCCCCAACAGATCGAATGCAGAAGAGTTTGCCGCAGCGCCTCACATCGTTCCGTTCCGTCCGAGCAGCCGTGCCCATGGCACTCGCGGCAATCGCCTTGGTCTTTCTCCTGGTTGTCGCCGGTGCCGTCGTGGCATTGCGAGGGAACAGCCCATTTGACAAAGTGCTGCGGGATGCGGCCGTCCTGAGCACCCTGGTCGTACCGCTGTCCGATGCCGGGCCGTACGGAAATCTCTGGCGACCAGTCGTTACGCCGATTTCCGACGATGATCCTGTCATCAGCCGCTATGATCGGACCCGGGCGTTCCATGGCCTGACCATGGTGCTGCGAAGCGACGAATCGGCCGTCGATCTTGTGACCATGGAAGGGGAAATCGCTCATCGCTGGACGCTGCCGGGCGAGATCGACTGGACCACCGCTCAGCAAGGGCAAGGTTCCGAAAGCGCGCCGACGGTATATCCGCGCCGAGCCGTCGTCTTTGCGAACGGCGACATCATAATCGTCGTCGAATCGCCGGACGTAACGCCGTACGGAATGGGTCTCGTCAAGTTGGACAGGAATTCGCACCTGATCTGGCGGATAAGCGAGTCCCTGCATCACGACCTTGCGGTCCAAGAGGACGGGACGATTTACGCGCTCGGCCACGAGATCAGCACCAAGAGCTATCTCGGCCTGCCGCGACTGCACACGCCCTACATCAGGGACTACGTCGCCGTCATCTCGGACACGGGAGAAATCAGGAAGAAGATCTATATCATCGACGCGTTCTACAATTCGGTGCACTGGCCGAGCCTGACGGCGATGCACTTCGATTCGCTCCTGGGCGATTATACCCATAGCAACACGATCAAGCTGATCGACCAACGTCAAGCGGATCGCCTGCCCTTCGCAGATCCAGGCCAGCTTCTCATCTCGATGCGTGAGATGAACACGATCGCCGTGCTCGACCCCGCACAGGAGAAGATCGTCTGGTCCATGGCGGGCATGTGGTTCCGCCAGCATGAGCCGGGGATCCTGCCGAACGGCAACATGCTGATCTTCGACAACCTGGGCCATATCGGGCCCGAATTGGGATCGCGTGTCATCGAGTTCGACCCGGTGACGCAGCGGACCGAATGGCTTTACGCCGGCCGTCCGGACGACCCGCTCTTTACGCTGGGTTATGGCGCGCAGCAACGGCTGCCGAACGACAACATCCTCATCGTCGAGTCGGAAAACGGACGGATCATCGAAGTGACACGGGACAAAGAGGTCGTCTGGCAATACCGAACTCCTGGACGGCGGCATAAGGATGGCACCGATTACGTCGCGGTGGTTCCAAGCGCCATGCGTTTCGGCTTCGACGAACTCCCGTTCTTGAATACGGGACCGTGACGGAAGGACCGGAAGCGGTCAATTGTTCGACCGAGCAGCGACTACGTGTTTCGCGACCCTCAGCGGCAAGACCCTGTCTCGGTGCATAACGACAACTGGTTGCGCCAGTTGGGCAGTGCGATCCCGAAGGCATCGCACAGCTTCGTACAATCCAGCAGGGAGTTGGCCGGTCGCTTCGCCGGGGTCGGATATTGGGTCGTCGGAATCGCAAGGACACGGCGGCAGCGGACCGGCTGGCCGGATGCGCGCAGCCAGTCGACGATCGCCTGGGCGAAGCCGTGCCAGCTCGTTTGGCCCGACGCGGTCAGGTGGTACAACCCGCCCTTCTCGGCCAACAGGCCGGTTTCCGAAGGGGCACCGCAGCGGGCCAGGATTGCGGTCGTCGCCTCGGCGATCATGCGCGCCCAACTCGGGGCGCCATGCTGATCCTCAACGATCCGGAGTTCGTCGAGCTCGCCCGCCAGGCGTCGAATCGTCAGCAGAAAATTCGCCCCGCGCATCGAATAGACCCAGCTCGTGCGCAGGATCAGATGGGCGCAGCCCGAACCGGTGACCGCCGCTTCGCCCGCAAGCTTGCTCTTGCCGTAAACGCTGATCGGCGCGGCGGCGTCCTCTTCGCGGTAGGGGCGCGCCGCCGCCCCGTCGAAGACGTAATCCGTCGAAAAATGCACCAGACCCGCGTTGAGGCGCTTTGCCTCCTCCCCAAGAATGCCCGGTGCCGTGCCGTTTACCGCCTGAGCAAGCGCGGCATCCTTCTCGGCCCGGTCGACCTGCGTGTAGGCGGCAGCGTTGACGATAAGGGCCGGCGCCGCGTCCCGTACGACCCTGCGCAAGGCCTTGCCATCGGCGAGATCGACATCGGTGCGTTCAAGCGCCGTGACCGGACCCAACGGCGCAAGCGTGCGACGAAGCTCCCAGCCGATCTGGCCGTTGCCCCCGAGCAGCAGGATCGGAGCCGTCATTCGCGGTCCCGGTAACGCGGCAGGCATTCCCTGGCTATGTCGGTCAGGGATGGTGCAGCCGCGTCCTTGTCCGACACAAGCGGCGCTGATATCGGCCATTCGATCCCGATCTGGGGATCGTCCCAGCGGATCGTGTGCTCCGACTCGCGGTCATAGAATTCGGTGCACTTGTAGGCGAACAGTGCCGTCTTCCCGGTAACGCAGAACCCGTGGGCAAAGCCGGCCGGAACGAACAGTTGACGCCCGTTCTCCGCAGAGAGCATCGTGCCGGTCCATTTGCCGAAATGTGGAGATCCGACCCGGACGTCGACCGCGACATCGAACACTTCGCCCTCGAGCACAAAGACGAGCTTGCCCTGCGCATTCGGCTGCTGGAAATGCAGCCCGCGCAACACGCCGCGGCTCGACATCGACAGGTTGTCCTGCACGAAGGCGTCGGAGATCCCGGCGTCACGGTAGCGGCGGGCGTGCCACGTTTCCTGAAAGAAACCGCGGTCATCGCCGAACCGGTCCGGCTCGACAAGCAGGACGCCGGGCAATACCGTCTTCGTGACCTTCATCCGGTGTCCTGTTTCAATAGATCGAGGAGATACTGCCCGTAGCCGTTCTTCGCCAACGGTTCCGCCAAGGCACGCAAGGCACTGCTGTCGATGAAGCCCATCCGCCACGCGATCTCCTCGACACACGAAATCTTCAGGCCCTGGCGCGCTTCCACGACTTCCACGAACTGCGCGGCCTGCAGCAGCGACTCGTGGGTGCCGGTGTCCAGCCAGGCGGCACCGCGGCCGAGCATCTCGACGTGCAAGTCACCGCGTTTGAGATAGGCAAGGTTGACATCGCTGATCTCCAGCTCGCCGCGTGCCGACGGGTTGAGACCAGCAGCAATATCCACGACGTCGGCATCGTAGAAATAAAGTCCGGTCACCGCAAAGTTTGACTTCGGTTCAGCAGGTTTTTCCTGGATATCGATGGCGCGGCCACCCTTGTCGAACGAGACCACGCCGTATCGTTCGGGATCACGCACCCAGTAGGCGAAAACCGTGGCGCCGTTGCCCCGGGCGGCGGCGGACTGCAGCTGTCCTGCCAATCCGTGGCCGTAGAAGATGTTGTCGCCGAGGATGAGGCACACAGGGTCCGATCCGACGAAATCGCGGCCGATGATGAACGCCTGGGCGAGCCCCTCGGGTCGGGGTTGAACGGCATAGGTAATCGCGATTCCCCATTGCGATCCGTCTCCCAGCAGCCGCTGGAACGCCGCTGAATCGTCCGGTGTCGTGATCACCAGTATCTGTCGGATTCCGGTCAGCAGCAGCACCGACAACGGATAATAGATCATCGGTTTGTCGTAGACGGGAAGCAGCTGCTTGCTGACCGACGTGGTGATCGGATAGAGGCGCGTGCCTGATCCGCCTGCGAGGATGATGCCCTTTTTCACCGCCTGTGCACCCATCACGCACGCCCCCGCCCGAGCCCCAGGCGCTCGACCCGGTATGCGCCGGAAAGAATTCGCTCCCACCACGCCCTGTTGTCGAGATACCAGGCGACGGTTCTCTTCAGGCCGGTTTCGAACGTCTCGACAGGGGCCCATCCCAGTTCCTTTTCGATTTTCGAACTGTCGATGGCATAGCGCAAGTCGTGCCCCGGCCGGTCGGCAACGAAGGTAATGAGGTTCTCATGGGGGCGGTGCGGCGACTCCGGCTGCAGCTCGTCCAGGATCGCACACACCGCGCGCGCAACATCGATATTCCGGCGTTCGGCCGACCCGCCGATGTTGTAGGTCTCGCCAAGCTCGCCCCGTTCCAGAACCAGGCGAAGTGCCGCGGCATGATCCTCGACATAGAGCCAGTCGCGCACGTTTTCTCCCTTGCCGTAGATCGGCAGCTGTTCGCCGTTCAGGGCCTTGAGGATCAGCACCGGGATCAGCTTTTCGGGGAACTGATAGGGGCCATAGTTGTTCGAACAGTTGGTGATGACGATCGGCAATCCGAAGGTTTCGCCCCAGGCCCGGACGAGATGATCCGACGATGCCTTGCTGGCCGAATAGGGAGAGTTCGGCCGGTACGCCGTTTCCTCCGTAAACCGCCCGTCGGCACCCAGCGTCCCGTACACCTCGTCGGTCGACACGTGATGGAACCGGAACATCCGGCGCTCCGCCTCATCAAGCGTATCGATATAGGCGCGTGCAGCTTCGAGGAGCGTATACGTGCCGACGATATTGGTCTGTATGAAGTCCACCGGCCCGTCGATCGAACGATCGACATGCGATTCGGCAGCCAGGTGCATCACGGCACGCGGTCTGTGCCGGGCGAACACGCGCGCCACCGCCGCCGCGTCGCGGATGTCCACCCGCTCGAACACATGACGGTCATCTTCGCGCGCCGGGCCCAGCGACTCGAGATTCCCGGCATAGGTCAGGGCATCGACGTTGATGACGGATTCCCCGGTTTCCGCAATCAGTTGCCGAACCACGGCAGAGCCGATGAAACCCGCGCCACCCGTTACAAGAATCGACACCGCTGGCACCCTTCCCGAAAATTCCCGTACCCCGAAGCGAACGGGGACCTCGTGATCTGCATACCACCGATCGTGTCGTAGTCGCCAGACGTTAACATCGTCCTGCTCCGTGCACAGGGCCGCCCGTTCGGGCGGTCGTCCGCGGGCGTGTCGTCGAGATCCCCCTTAAAGCTTTCTTTACGCAGACATGAAATCCTGTCGACGGTGAGTCCCCCTTCACGCGGGGGATCGGCACCCTGTTCCGCACCGCTGGGAGGCCCTGGCGAGGAGGTGCGGTCCGCGGATATCGGAAACGGACGAATCGCCATGATCATTCGTGTTATCGCGCTCATGGGCGCCGCCTGCATCGTTCTGTTGCCCGTGGCGGCGCAGGCCTACATCGGACCGGGCGCCGGTGCAAGCCTTGCCGGATCTCTTCTGGCCGTGCTGGCCGCGATCGCAACCGCTATCGCCATCGTCCTGTTCTGGCCGCTTCGGCTCTTGTACCGGAAGTTCAGGGCCGGCAGGCAGGCCACAACAAAGGACATGGCAACCGCCGAGGACAACCAGCACACGACGTCTCCCGGCGCCGCCGAATAGGAGCGACCGGCGGGGCCGATGGAAACCGGCATCTTCGATATTCCCGCGCCGCTGCTGAGCTCGGCAGACCTTGCACTGGCACACCTGCTAACCGACTGGGCGCGGCTGGTCCTGTGGGGCGTGATCGCCGGTGCGCTGTCGATGGCACTGTATTGGCTCGCCTCGCCGCAGCGGAAACTGGAGACCGCCCGGCGCGATGCCGCCGAGGCACGTCAGGCACTCGCCGCGTATGACGGTGCCTTCACCGGCATATGGGCGCTCATGGGCCGATCATTGTCGACGTCTCTGCGGAATCTCGGGCTCGCGCTGGGCCCCGCTCTCGTTGGCTCCCTGCCCGTTCTCGTGACGATGGGATGGCTCGCCGGAAACTACGGCTACGAGCTGCCGCAGACTGGCGAGCCCGTTCGCGTCTATGGCGAGCCGACCGGCCGTGCGCTTGCCTGGCCGGGCACCGCGCCGGTCTCAGGCGACGGCCCGTGGACCCTGCTGTGGCCCGCTGCGGACCGAACGGTCGAGGTGACCGACATCTCCGGTCAACCGATGCTGACCCTGCCGCTGGCACGACCCGTCCCGGTCATCCACAAGCGCCTGTGGTGGAACATCTTCTTTGCCAATCCGCTCGGTTCGCTGCCGGACGATGCACCGGTCGACCTGATCGGCGTCGAACTGCGGCCCAAGGAATTTCTTTCATTCGGTCCGGGCTGGATGCGCGGCTGGGAAGCCCCGTTTATCCTCGTCGTCCTCGCCGCGTCGGTTGCCGTCAAGCTGCTGTTCCGAATCCGCTGAGCGAGACCGGGGACAGGCGGACTAATGACAACAAGCCAGGACATCGGCGGTGCGTTCCGGGTTTCCGGCTTCGACCACGTCGTCGGCGGCCTGATCGAACGATTTCCCCGTCTATGGATCGGACTTGGCAATCTTGAAACACGGGTGCTGGCGGATGCGATTGCGTCCGTCCCGATCACGGCACCGATTTACGTGACGGGGCTGGCCCGCGCCGGCACGACGATCGCGCTC
This sequence comes from Alphaproteobacteria bacterium, assembly GCA_041602815.1. GTDB lineage: Bacteria > Pseudomonadota > Alphaproteobacteria > UBA8366 > JADFVY01. Next base: position 35,897 of record JBFIFO010000015.1, read on the forward strand.
GAGATACTGGCATCGCATGGCGACGTTGCAACGCACCTCTATCGCGACTTTCCGCCGGTCTTCACGCCGTGGTGGTGGAACTGGTTCGTCGAGAGGAGCCGCCGCGGCCCCCTCGTCGCGGCGGAGCGCGCCCACAAGGACGGCCTCATGGTCACCGCGGACAGCCCCGAGGCGCGGGAAGAGGCAATCTGGATGGCGTTCTTCCCGCACGCCCACGATACCGGCCGATCGCATGTGCTGGACCGAACGGCCGAGAACGCAGCGTTCGAGAAATTCTACAGCGAGCACATCCGAAAGCTGCTCGCGGCACGCCGCAAACGACGGTACCTGTCGAAGGGAAACTACAACGTCACGCGCATCGGCTATCTGCACAAGCTGTTTCCCGACGCGCGGTTCGTCGTCCCCGTGCGTGATCCCGTCTGGCACGTCGCGTCGCTGATTAAGCAGCACGAACTGTTCTGCGCGGGCGAGCGCGGCAACCCGCGGGCGGTCGACTATATGCGGCGCGTCGGCCACTTCGAGTTCGGGCTCGACCTGCGGCCGATCAACTGCGGCGACGTCGACAGGGTCCGGAAGATCCAGGCTCTCTGGGATTCCGGCGAAGATGTCCGTGGCTGGGCCCGATACTGGGCGATGATTTATGGATATGTGGCCGAGTTGCTGGACCGCGACGAGGCGCTGCGCGAGGCGACGATGATCCTGCGCTACGAGGACCTGTGCGACCGCCCGGAGGAGACGATGCGGCGGATGATGGAACATTGCCGCCTTGATACCGACGAGGCGGTGCTGGAACGGTTCGCGGGGCGGCTCAAGCGGCCGGGTTATTATCGGCCGGAATTCACATCCGACGAGGTTGATGCGATTGCCGCGGAAACGGCAGATATCGCGGGACGTATTGCACGGACCGGACCCGACGCGATGCATCGCTACGGATCTTCGCCCTGACGGACCGGACCTATCTTCAGCGTTCCGGTCACGGGCATTTTCCGACGCGCCGCATGGCTGATCCGGAACACAGCGTCAGGCGCGACCACGTCCGTCGCGGCACAAAGAGCCGAGCCGTCTCGGATCAATCCAAGAGGAAATTGTGCGTCTCTTCCGGAAGCGTGACGGTAATGCCGTCCAGGTCGTCGGTCATGATCAGCTGGCAGCAGAGCCGCGACGTGCGGGTGAGGCCGAAGGCGAGGTCGAGCATATCCTCCTCCTCCTCGTCCGGCTCCGGCAGCTTGCCGAACCAGGCGGGATCGACGATGACGTGGCAGGTCGAGCAGGACAGCGAGCCGCCGCAGGCGCCCTCGATGTCGATATCGTGCTTGTGCGCGATCTCCATGATCGACAAGCCCAGCGGAGCGTCGACCTCCCTGCGGGTGCCGTCCGGTTCTATGAACGTCATCTTGGGCATATGCCTCGGTCTTCCCGCCCACTCATAGGCCACGGCCTGCCCGGGCCCGGCCCTTTGTTATTGCCGCCGCGGTCAGGTGTGGAACGACTCGCCGCAGCCGCACGTCCCCTTCACGTTCGGATTGTTGAAGACGAACCGCGAGGCGAGCTTGTCCTCCAACCAGTCCATCTCGGAGCCGAGCAGGAACATCGTCGCCGCGGGATCGATGAAGATCTTTACGCCCTTGTCCTCGACGACCTCCTCGAACGGCCGCTCCTCCTCGGCGTATTCCATCTTGTAGCTCATGCCCGAGCAGCCCTGCGTCGTCACGCCGACGCGCAAGCCGATGACGGCCCCGTTGGCCTGCGCCATCAGCTGCTTGACGCGTGCCGCGGCCGCGTCCGTCAGGGTCATCGCCTTGGGTTTGTCCATGCTTTTCTACTCCGTGGATGCTTGCGCACCCGGCCATCCATTATGTCGTTACGCCGTCAGCCGAAATCCAGTAGCATCTTGGCATCGTCGGACATCCGCTCGGGCGACCAGGGCGGGTCCCAGACCATCGATACCTCGACCTCGCCGACGCCGTCGACCGCGGCCACCGCATCGGCCACCCACTGCGGCATCTCGCCGGCAACCGGACAGGCCGGCGCGGTCAGCGTCATGCCGATCCGCACCGTGCCGTCGTCCGCGACCTCCAGCTCGTAGATCAGCCCGAGATCGTAGATGTTCACCGGGATCTCCGGGTCGTGCACGGTCTTCAGCGCCTCGATCACTGCCGCGCGGCCGGCGACCGCGGTACCCGGTGCCAGCGGCGCGCCGGCGCGCGCCTTGCCGTCTGCGGGCGACGAAAGCGGCATGAAATCGCGGATCGTCGATGCATGTTGTGTCATCAGCCTGCTCCCAACCCGTCATCGGTGGAAACTTCTTCTATGCCTTTGGTCGCGGCGTTCATCGTGTGCCAGGCCAACGTCGCGCACTTCACGCGCATCGG
>JBFIFO010000016.1:0-38131 GCA_041602815.1 Alphaproteobacteria bacterium
ACCACCGCTACGGGCGCCAGCACGCGGCCATGGTCTGCAATGTCATCTGCTATCGCGGCAAGCTCGCCCTGCGCGAAAGTGCCAAGGTCTTCGGGCTGGCACCGGATCAGGTCGACGAGTTGGTGCGGACCCTGCGCCACCGACGCTCGGGGGTCACGGATCGGCTTCCGGCTAGTTCTGCGGCCGGATCGTCACCTTGCCCATCCGGCTGCGGGCGAAGTACACCGGCTCGTACATGTCCTCGACGTAGACGGCCGGCAGCGTAAACGTGCCCGGCGATACGGCGCGAACGGTGTAGGCGAGGCGGAACGAGCGATCGTTCCAGCGATCGAGCTGCAGCGCGGCGACATAACGGTCGTCCCGCAACTCGGTATGGCGCGTCTCGGTGAGATCGCCCAGCCAGCTCAGCTCGCCGGTATCGCGGCCGCCCTCGAGGCTGGCGTTTTCGATCTCGAACCCGGCCGGCAGCAGGTCGACGACCATCGCCTGGTAGTCGCGCTGCAGCGTCCCCTCGCCGCTGATCACCGCGACGAGCGTGTCGCCCTGGCGGATGCGGCCGAGGTTTACCTGCTTGCCCTCCAGCGTATAGAAGGCGCGGGTGATCGCGAATCCTTCGCGTTCGGCCGGCATTTCGTCGCGCGGCACGCCGCTGTAGGTGATGCCCTGCCACAGCGCCTCGTCGCCCCGGTTCGACACCGAGACGCCCTCGGCGAGCTTGGATTCGTCGAACCGGAGATAAACGGTGCCCGTCTTGTCGGGCAGGCTGAGGCCGTTGACCGCGCCCTTGACCGTTCCCGCGGATCCAAGTTCGCGCGCTGCGAGCACGAGCCACGCCTTTTCCTGCGTGCTCATATACCGGGTCCGCGACGTGCGTTCGGCCAGCTGTTCGGCGTAGGAGGGCCAGTCGCCTTCGCTGAGGCCGCTCAGGCTGGCGAGATAGACGGTCCCGGCCATGTCGCGCAGGGTGGTGCCGTAGTCCCAGAACCACCAATCCTCCCAAAACCGCTTCTTGCGGTCCCAGGACCGGCTGGCGGCGGCGAAGGCGTTCTCGGCCCGGGTTCGGTCGCCGGCACTGGCCAGGGCTGCGGCCAACTGGGCCCGGCCGAGGGCCGTCGGGATGCGATGCAAATAGACATCGTGCACGTAGCGCAGGTCGCGGGGACGCGCGATGCCGGCGCGCGCCAGCACATGCAGCCCATAGACCCGGGCCGGCAGGTTCGCGCCGCTGTAATCGGCCGCACTGGCGTTCCCCTGGAGCCAGGCGAGGCCTCGCCGGTACTGGTATTCGGGAACCGGATAGCCGAGCTCCTTGGCCTGGGTGAGGAAGTCCATGACATATGCGGTCAGCCACTCCTCGCGCGGGCTGTTCGGGCTCCACAGGCCGAACGAGCCGTCGGCGCGCTGCATGGTCAGCACGCGGCGCACGGCGCCCTCGACCTTGCTGCGCAGCGCGAACGCGTCCTCCGCGATCCCCAGGGACGCCGCGATCTCCGCCACGTAAAGGAGCGGCAGGGCGCGGCTGGTGGTCTGCTCGGCGCAGCCGTAGGGGTACCGGTCGAGCGACTTCAGCAGGTCTGCCAGCCCCATGTCGGGACGGTTGCCGAGCGTGACGAGCGCCTCGCCGGTCCCGGGTACGAATTCGTGCAGGATATCGGCCGTCAGCTCGTGGCTCTGGCCCGGCTGCAGCCGCGACGTCATGCGCCGGGTCACCACAGTCTGCGCGGGCCGGACGGCGATCTCCCAGTCCCGCTCGAGGCGCAGCCCGCCCGGTCCCTCGATCACCAGGGTGATGGCGCCGACCCCAGCCTCACGGCCGTGCAGCGTGAAGGCAAGGTCCTTGCGCGCATCGCTCAAAAGACTCGTTGCGACACCCCCGCCTTCGCGCATCTCGACCGGGCCGTCGGCGTCGAATACGATGTTGTAGGCGCCTGCCGGACCGTCCACGTTATGAACCGTCACGGTGACCGCGCTCTCGTCGCCGGGGGCGAGGAACCGAGGCAGCGTCACCTGGCTGACGACCGGGTCGCGGACGATGATGCTGGAGTCGGCGGAGCCGACCTTGTCGATGCTCCAGGCGACCGCCATCAGCCGCAGCTGTCCGTTAAAATCCGGGACCTCGAGTGGGACGGTCACGCGGCCCTCCGGCCCGACCTCGACGATGCCGGAGAACAGCGAAACCGTCTTCACGCTGCTGGCGTCCAGCCCGCCGAGATGGCGGCCTTCTGCCGCCTCGTCGCCGCCCTGCCGGATTCTCCCGGGCGGCCCTTCGGCGGCTTCGATCAGGTGCCCATAGCCGTCGCGCAGCGCGACGCCGAGCTGGCGCTTGCCGTAGTACCAGTCGGCGGGATCCGGAGTCTCGAACCGGGTGAGCTGCAGGATGCCCTGGTCGACGGCTGCCAGGGTCACGAACGTCCGCTCGCCCTTGTCGAGCCCGGCGATCGAAAGGCTCACATCGAGTGACCGCCGCGGCGTGATGCGCTCCGGCGTCTCGATGGAAACCTGCAGTGTCCGGGCCGAGAAATCCCGCGCCAGCCAGGCCACGCCCACGGCACGCGACGGCCGGTGCGGCGCGTCCGTCTCGGCAGCACGGAAAGCCGTGGCGGTGACGTACGCGCCGGCATCCCATTCGGCGCGGACCGGCAGCTCGACGACCAGCCCGTCGCGCGGCACGTCGAGCTGGCGCGTCTCGTAAACGCGGCTGCCCGCGACCGCCATCAGGACCCGGCCCGCGAACGGCGGCTTGATGAAGACCCGCGCGATGTCGCCGTCCCGGTATTTCTCCTTGTCCAGGGTCACCTCGAGCTTGTCCGGCCGGTCCGCCGAAGCTGTCGAGGAGAACCAGCCGACGCGAAAGCGCACGCTGGTCGCGGCACCGGTGCGCGGGTCGCTCACCTCGAGCCGATAGCGGCCCCAGCCCTTCTGGAACGCGAGGGTCGCGGGCGCCGCGGCGGCGACCGACAGGTCCCCGGAGTCGACCGGGGAATCCTCGATGATCACGCGGTACTGCCAGGACCTGTCGACGACGTACCAGTGGTAGCGGTGGTCCTCGTAGAACAGCTCGTATTTCAGACCCGGCGCCGCCACCGGCGTACCCGCGTCGTCGAGCGTGACGATGTCGAACGTCGCGGGCTGCCCTTCCTCGAGCCAGCCGTCGCCGAAGCGCGGCTTGATACCGATCGCGGGGCGCCCGGTGCGCACCGGCAGGCTGGCGGTACGCGACACCGCCCGGCCGCCGCTTTCCGACACCGAAACGCGGACCATCGCCTTGAGCGGGCGCGTGCTGTCCGGCGCCTCGTCCAGATAGACGGGGACCGACACCCTGCCCTCGGCGTCCGTCTTCCCGTCGTCAAGCGTTTCGCGGCGCGGCCGCCATTCCTCCTGGACGAGTCCGAACTTGTAGCCGGCAAACTCCGGGTACGGGTTCACATCCTGCATGAGGACGAGCTCGCTCTCCACGCCGAGCCCCGCCGCCGGTGCGCCGTAGAGGAACCGGGCCGCAACGTCGATCGCGTTGTCGGTGCCTGGCTCGAGGACCGCGCTTCGCGGCTCGAGGGAGACCGCCATGCGCTCGGGCACGAAGTCCTCGACCTGGAAGGTGCCGATCCCGACCGGCGCCGCCTTGGGGTCGAGCACGGCCTGCACCGACCATTCGCCGGTGCGGGCCGAACGCGACAGCGGAATCTCCAGATGGTAACCGCCGGCGGAGGCCTCGCCGGACAGGTCGACGAGGTTGTGCTGCGTGCCGTCAGGCTTCAGGATCCGCAACTTCAGAGGCAGGTCGGTCAGCGCCGTGGCCACCTCGTCGCGCGCCAGCACGACGACGTTCACCGTCTCGCCCGGGCGGTAGACGCCGCGATCGGTATAGATGAACGCGTCCACCGGCCCCGCGTCGGGGCGGCCGCCGACGCCGCGGTCGGTCAGATCGAAGGCGGGCGCCGTCAGGTCGAGAAAATTGAAGGCGCCGTTCGGACCGAACGCCATGACGGCACCCGGCCGGGCGCCGCCGCTGCCGCGCAGCAGGCCAGGGTCGAAGCGAGTCATGCCCTTCGCATCGGTGGTCGCGGTGCCGAGTACCTCGTTGCTGACCGAGATCAGGCGGACCTCATGGCCGGACAGCGGTGTTGCGTCCTGCAGCGAGCGCAGGAAGACGTGCATGCCGTCGCCGCCGGTCATCGTGCCGAGGCCGATGTCGGTGACCACCATCCACTGCGTCGCCTCGTAATAGACGTAGCCCTGGCGCTCTTCGCGCGGAACCGCCATGACGACATAGATTCCGGGCTCGGGTTTCTCGAGGATCTCATCGACGGGAATGGCACTCTCGACGCGCTTGTTGCGCACCATGTCGAACGCGATCGTCCCCTCCCAGACCAGCTCGCCGTCCAGCCCGGAAACGCGGTTCGCGTCCCAGCGCGACATCAACGAGCTGATGCTGCCCTTGTTGATCTCGGCGATCAGGTTGCGGTCGTTGATGCGCAGGATCTGGAGGTCCGCCTCGCGCACATTGACCGCGTCGATGGGCAACGCGCGTTTACCGCGGCTCGGCAGGATGTAGGATGCCCCTTTGAAGCTGACGTTCGGCTGACGATCCGGGACAGTGATGTTGAACTGCTCGGTGTCGTTGGTCTTCTGCCCGTCGCCGGACGGCAGGCCCTTGAGCAGCGTGACCGCATAGACCTTGCCGTGCTCGAGACCCGCAACGCACAGTCGTTTGCCGCGGGCCGACACTTCGGCCTTGATATCCGGCTCGAAGCGCAGATAGTCGTCGTACCGGACACCGCTCCGTTCCGCCAGCTTGCGCGTGAACACGAAACAGGCGCGCGGCGAATCGGTTTCCGATTCGACGTCGACGTTGCCGAAGCGCATGTCGTCGCGCGCGGCGTCGGCCGCAACCGGCGCAAGGTACAGGATCGCAACGGCGGCGAGAAAGGCACGGCGGACGAAAGTCATGGCGGACCCCCTTTTCAGCGCGACCCGCGATGGAGAGCCGGCAACGGGTCGGCATCGGAAACCATTCAGGGGAAAGCCGGCGAGATCATGACGGGTTTACGCCGATATCCCGGAATTGCGCGCAGCCGGCCGCCCCTCGGCCGCCACAATACCGATTCCCTGGCTAAGGGAAGGTTAACCACGGTTGCACAACGTGTCGGCATTGCGCTCTCCTGGCACCACCGGAACCTGCGTTGCCCAACGATCGCCGCACGGCCACAGACAGCCTTGATGTCATTGGGTGTTTTGATTGCGCTGCCGATCGCTTATGGTCGGTCACGTGATCGAATACCCAACTGGGCGATGGGACCCCGTTCGCACATGACAGAGCAGATTCCCGCTTCGCTGGACCAGACGCTGGAGCTCCTGCGCAAGGGCGATTACGTCGCTGACCGCAGCCTTGCCACGGCCCTCTACCTCGCCCTGAGCCTGGGGCGGCCGCTGTTTGTCGAGGGCGAGGCCGGCGTCGGCAAGACGGAGATCGCGAAGGTGCTGGCGCGTACACTCGACCGCAATCTCTTGCGCCTGCAATGCTATGAGGGGTTGGATGTGGCGTCGGCGGTGTACGAATGGGACTACCCGCGGCAGATGATCGAGATTCGCCTCGCCGAGGCGGCCGGAGACCGCGACCGCGATACCCTCACCGAAGACGTCTTTTCGGAGCGCTTCCTGATCAAGCGGCCGCTGCTGCAGGCGCTGCAGCCGCATGTCGACGGGCCGCCGGTGCTGCTGATCGACGAGATCGACCGCACCGATGAGCCCTTCGAGGCCTATCTTCTGGAGGTCCTGTCGGATTTCCAGATCACCATCCCGGAAATCGGCACCATCAAGGCGGTTCACCGTCCCATCGTTATCATCACCTCCAACCGGACGCGGGAGATCCACGACGCCCTCAAGCGCCGCTGTTTCTATTACTGGGTGGACTACCCGACGGCCGACCGCGAGCTCGAGATCCTGCGCGTCCGGGCACCGGGACTGCCGGAGGCGTTGTCCGCACAGCTGGTCGGGTTCGTTCAGAAGCTGCGGCAGATCGACCTGTTCAAACTTCCCGGGGTGGCCGAGACCATCGACTGGGCGGAGGCGCTGGTCCAGCTCGACCGGGCCGAGCTCGATTCCGCGACGGTGGACGATACCTTGGGCATTGTTCTGAAGTACCAGGACGATGTCGCCCGGATACAGGGCAGCGAGGCGAGCCGCATCCTGTCCGAGGTCAGATCCGAACTCGGTGTCGCGGGGCCGGGGACATGACCGCGCGTCGAAACGGCGGACTTCTTGCCGCCAACATGATGCACTTCGCACGGGTGCTGCGTGCCGCCGGTCTGCCCATCGGCCCCGGCCGCATCCTCGGGGCCATCGATGCGGTTGCCCGGGTCGGCATCGAAAACCGCGACGATTTGTACTGGACCCTCCACGCCGTGCTCGTCAGCCGCCGCGAACAGCGCGCCGTGTTCGACCAGGCGTTTGCGATCTTCTGGCGTGGCCCCGGTCTTTCGGAGGGTACGGTGGAACTGCCCCTTCCCGCATTGGCCAGCGACCATGACAGTGTCGCGCGCCGCGTCGCGGAGGCAATGCAGGCGCTGCGCCGATCCGCACCGACCGACGGCCGCAAAGACCGCGACGCGCCGGTCGCGGCGGACGCGGCCCTGACATGGAGTCGCCGCGAGATCCTGCAGACGAAGGACTTCGAGGACATGTCCGCGGACGAGATCCGTGCTGCCCGTGAACACGTAAGGCGCCTGCGCCTGCCGATCATGTCCGTGCCGACCCGGCGGTGGCGGCCTGACGCTGCGGGCGCGCGCGCCGACCTGCGGGCGAGCCTGCGGGCGGCCCTGCGGGCGGGCGGGGCGATCATCCCGCTGCGCAAACGCCGACGCCAGCGCCGCCACCCGCCGCTTGTCATCCTGTGCGACATCTCCGGCTCGATGGACCGCTATTCGCGCATGTTCCTGCATTTCATGCACGCAATCACGAACGACCGGGACCGCGTGCACACGTTCCTGTTCGGGACGCGGCTCACCAATGTCACCCGCCATCTGCGTCATCGTGACATCGACGTTGCGCTCGACAAGGTATCCAACGTCGTCGAAGACTGGGCCGGCGGTACACGCATCGGGCGCTGCCTGCACGACTTCAATCGCGACTGGTCGCGCCGGGTGCTCGGCCAGGGCGCGGTCGTCCTGTTCATGTCGGACGGGCTGGACCGCGATGCCGGCGCGGGGCTGGCGCTGGAAGTGCAGCGCCTGCATCTGTCCTGCCGGCGCCTGGTCTGGCTGAATCCGCTGTTGCGTTACGAGGCGTTCGAGCCCAAATCTATAGGGATCCGGGCGATCCTGCCCCATGTCGACGAATTTCGGCCGGTGCATAACCTCGACAGCTTGCAGACGCTGATCGAGGCCCTCAAACGGCCGGGCCCGCGCCGCATGGACGGCATGGCCCGCTGGCGGGAGATGGCCGCATGACCGACTCGACGATCACGGTGCCGCCGACTCTCGGCGCCGCCGACAATGTACTCGAACAGGTTGCCGCATGGCACGCGGATGGCCGGAAGGTCGGGCTGGCGACGGTCGTCCGCACCTGGGGATCGTCGCCGCGGCCGGTCGGCAGCCAGCTGGCGGTCGACGAGAGCGGCGCCATGGTCGGCTCGGTCTCGGGGGGGTGCGTCGAGGGTGCAGTGGTGGATGCAGCCCGCGAATCGATGGCCGACGGCAAACCGCGCCTCCTGGAATTCAGCGTCAGCGACGAGCAGGCCTGGGAGGTCGGGCTCGCCTGCGGCGGGACCATAGAAGTCTATGTCGAGGCACTGGAATGAAGGCGGCTATGCTTTCCGCCCTTCTCGAGGCGCAGGCCGGCAAAGCCCCGGCGGCGCTGGTCACCGATCTGGAAAGCGGCGCGCAGACGCTGATGGCACCGAACGCACCGGCCGGCGACCTGCCGCTCAGTGAGGCGCTGCGCCGGTTCGTCGACAACGCCCTGACCGCCGACCGCTCGATGTCGGCCGAGATCGGCGAACGCCATTATTTCATCCATGTCTTCAACCCGCCGCGACGCATCATCATCGTCGGCGCCGTGCATATCGGCCAAGTGCTGGCGCCGATGGCGGCGCTCGCCGGCTACGCGGTGACGGTGATCGACCCGCGCCGCGCCTTCGCGACCGAAGCCCGGTTTCCCGGCGTCGAGCTGAACACCGGTTGGCCCGACGACGCCCTCGAGGCCATCGACATCGACCGCCGCACCGCCGTCGTAACCTTGACTCACGATCCCAAGCTGGACGATCCGGCCCTCGAAACCGCGCTCCGCAGAATGCCGTTCTATATCGGCGCGCTGGGCAGCAAGCGCACGCACGCCAAACGGGTCGCGCGGCTGCGCGAGGCCGGCTTCGAGGAGTCCGACATCGCGCGTATCCACGCCCCGGTCGGCCTCGACATCGGCGCCGTGTCCCCGGCGGAGATCGCCCTGTCGATCCTGGCGGAAATGACGCAGACGCTGCACCGCAAGCCGTCGAGGACAACGCCATGAAATTCGGCGAAACTCCGGTCGAACTGGCTGTCGGCGCGATCCTCGCGCATGGCCTTGCCTGCGCCGGGCGGACCTTCAAGAAGGGGCGCATCCTGTCGGACGAAGACATTGCGGCGCTGCAGGCGGCCGGGATCGCAACCCTCGTCGCGGCGCGCCTCGAGCGCGGCGATGTGGGCGAGGACGAGGCCGCACACGCGATCGGAACGGCGGTCGCGGGGCCGAACCTCACGGTGACCGACGCGTTCACCGGCCGCGTCAACCTGTTTACTGCCGCGCGAGGACTTGCGGTCTACGATTCCGACCTTCTCAACCGGATCAACCGCCTCGACGAGTCGATCACGATCGCAGCGCTGCCACCCTATGCAATGGTCGAACCGCGCCAGATGGTCGCGACCATCAAGATCATTCCCTTTGCCGTGCCGGGTAACGTGCTGAAGCGCTGCCTGAAGACGATACGTACGGCCGGTGGCTTGTTTTCCGTGGCTGCGTTCGCGTCGCGCACGGTTGGCCTCGTGCAAAGCACGCTGCCGGGCACCCGCAGCAAGCTGCTCGACAAGACAGTCGGTGTCATTCGCGACCGGGTCGAGATGCTCGGCGGCAGATTGCTGGGCGAAACCCGATGCGCGCATACGATCCCGGATGTCGCCCGGGCAATCCGCGCGTGGCGCGACCGCGGGTGCGACACGGTGCTGGTGATGGGTGCCTCCGCGATCACCGACCGCCGCGACGTGGTCCCGGCGGCCATCGAGGCTGCGGGAGGAACCGTCGACCATTTCGGCATGCCCGTCGATCCCGGCAACCTGATGCTGCTCGGCCATGACGGGGATGCTCCCGTCGTCGGGTTGCCGGGTTGCGTCCGCTCGCCGAAGCTCAACGGCTTCGACTGGGTCCTGCAGCGTCTGGCCGCGGGGCTGGCCGTGACTCCCGGCGATGTCATGGCAATGGGCGCCGGTGGCCTGCTGACGGAAATTCCCACCCGCCCCCTGCCTCGCGCCGTAGCCTGCGCACCCGCCCCACCTCCGCGCGCAAAGGGGGTCGGCGCCGTCGTTCTCGCCGCCGGTCAGTCGCGCCGCATGGGCATGGTCAACAAGCTCCTGGCGGAGGTCGGCGGCAAGCCGATGATCGTGCGGGCGGTCGAGGCGGTGCTCGCGTCACGGGCGCATCCGGTCGTCGTCGTGGTCGGCCACGAGGCGAACCGGATCCGCTCCGCGCTGGCCGGGCGCGACGTCCAGTTCGTCGATAATCCGGAATATGCGGACGGCATCAGCACGTCTCTGCGACGTGGCTTGCAGGCCCTGCCCGACGGTATCGACGGGGCGCTGATCTGCCTCGGCGACATGCCGCGCGTTTCGACCGAACAGGTCGACCGGCTGATCGCCGCGTTCAACCCGGTCGAAGGCCGGGCGATCTGCGTTCCCACTGTGCATGGCAAGCGCGGCAACCCGGTGTTGTTCGCGCGTCGGTTCTTCGCGGAGATGGCGACGGTCACGGGAGATGTTGGCGCCCGCCACCTGATCGGCGAGTCGGCCGACGTGGTGTGCGAGGTCGAGATGTCGGGCGATGGTGTGCTGCTGGACGTCGACACGCCGCAGACCCTCGCCCAAATCCGCGAATGAGCTGCGCAATGAGCACAGCCCGGAATCGTGAGGCGGTCCTCGCCCGCGCACATGACGCCACGGGCGCAGGCGAACTGGACAATCCCGATGCCCGCGTGGTCGTCGACAACCCGGTCTGCGGCGACCGCGTGACGCTCGAAATTCGCTGCGCCGGCGGCAGGGTCACGGACGTCGCCCATAATGTCCGCGGCTGCGTGTTGAGCCAGGCGTCCGCGGCCATCATCGGCAGCCATGCTCCGGGCTGCAGCCGCGCCGAAATCGAGGCGGTTTGCGCCGCGGTGGCGGCGATGCTCGCGGGGTCCGGCGAGATGCCCGGCGACCGGTGGGCGGAGCTCGCCATGTTCGCGCCGGTCGCCGCCCACCGCAACCGGCACCACTGTGTGCTGCTGCCGTTCACCGCCTTGCGACGGGCGCTCGACGCGGCCTGCGCCGGGCAATAGATTCGTCTGGAATCCGATTCGCATCGACCCGCCAGATACGGGCCGTGCCAGGAGTGTCGTCATGAGCGGAACGCATCCCAACATCCTGCTGGTCATGGCCGACCAGATGGCGGCGCCGGCCCTCCCCGTCTATGGGCACCCGCTGGTCGAGGCGCCCAATATCGAGCGCCTGGCGTCGGACGGCGTCGTCTTCGAGAACGCCTACTGCAATTCTCCGCTGTGCGCGCCGTCGCGCTTCTCCATGCTGTCGGGACGGCTGGCCACGCGGATCGGGGCCTACGACAATGCCGCCGAGTTTCCCTCCGCCGTGCCGACGATGGCGCATTACCTGCGGCTGGCGGGCTACCGGACCTGTACGGCCGGCAAGATGCACTTCATCGGCGCCGATCAGCAGCATGGGTTCGAGGAGCGGTTGACCACCGATATATACCCGGCCGACTTCGGCTGGACCCCGGACTGGCAGCGGCCCGGCGAGCGGCTCGAATGGTTTCACAACCTCGTCAACGTCATCGCGGCGGGACCGTCCGCTCGGACCCTCCAGATCGATTTCGACGACGAGGTCGGGTTCCGCTCGCAACGTTGGCTCTACGACCGTGCAAGGGATGCCGACGAGCGGCCGTTTTTCCTGCTCGTCAGCTTCACGCACCCGCACGACCCCTACAACATCCCGCGGCAATACTGGGATCGCTACGACCACGCGGCCATCGACCTGCCGGCCGTGCCGCCGATCGCTCCCGAGGACCGGGATCCGCACAGCCGGCGCCTCTACGACAACTACGACCGGGCAGAATTCGACATCACCGATGACCACGTCCGCAATGCGCGACATGCCTATTACGGCGCGATCTCGTATGTGGACGCCCGGATCGGCGAACTGCTGCGCACCCTGGACGAGACCGGGCAGCGCGACGACACGATCGTCGTCATGACTTCCGATCACGGCGACATGCTCGGCGAGCGCGGCATGTGGTTCAAGATGACATTCTTCGAATGGGCCAGCCGCATTCCGCTGATCTTCCATGCACCTGGCCGTATCGCACCGGCACGCCGCACCCAGAACGTCGCCCTCCTCGACCTGCTGCCGACCCTTCTCGAGCTGGCCGGCACGGCGGTGCCGGAAACGGCCGAACTCGATGGCCGCAGCCTCGTGCCGCTTATTCAAGGTTCCGTTCCGGACTGGCCGGACACCGTGCTCGGCGAGTATTGTGCCGAGGGGTCCGTGGCGCCGCTTTTCATGGTGCGACGGGGCCGCTACAAATACGTTTCCTGCCCCGCCGACCCGGCGCAGCTGTTCGATCTCGTCGCCGATCCCCAGGAGCTGGCCAACATTGCCGGCGCGACGGAGCACGCCGAAGCGGAACAGGCGCTCGCCGACATCGTACACGCCACCTGGGATGCCGAACGGCTGTATCGCGACGTCGTCGCGAGCCAGTGGCGCCGACGTCTGGTCTTCCAGGCCCTGATGAGCGGCGAGCGCACCCTGTGGGACTACGAGCCGCAGCACGACGAGGCGCGCGGCTATATTCGCAATATCGCGGGTCTTTATGAGAAGGAGGCCCGCGCGTTCCTGCCGCCCAGGAAGCCGATGGACACGGATCGCTAACCGGCCGATCCGCGGCCGACACGCCGCTCGAGAAAATTCAGCACCAGCCGACCGGCGCCGAGCCGGTAGAGATTGCCGTGTGTGCCACCGGGTATGAAGTGGCCCTCCTTCGGATCCGGTGCGGCCTCGTAGAGCTTGCGCGCGAACTTGACCGGGATCAGCGTATCGGCCTGGCCATGTATTATCATGATCGGCGCACGCACCTTGCCGATGCGCGCCTCGGACTCGAAGTTGTCGAGTACCAGCCAGCGGACCGGAAACATCCAGTACCTGTCCTGCGCCAGGTCGGTGATGCTGCTGAAGGGCATATCGAGGATCACGCCTCCAACGCTGAATTCGGCGGCCATGGCCACGGCGACGCCAGTGCCCAGAGACTCCCCGTAGACGACGATGCGATTCTCCGGCACACCCCGCCGGCGAAGAAATTCGATCGCGGCCCGGCCATCGGCCAGCAACCCCTGCTCGCTCGGCATTCCCCCGGCGCCGGCGTTGTAGCGATAGCCGGCCAGCATTACGCCGTAGCCGGCATCGAGGAGCATGCGGGCGCGGCGCGCATGGAAATGCACGGCTCCGGCGTTGCCATGGAACAGCAGGACGACCGGTCGCCCCTTTACGGGCGGTGGGGCATACCAGGCGAGCGGCCGGAACCCATCCGCGGTATCGACCCGCACCACCTGCATTTCGGGCGCCGCGGTGCGGGCCGGATCGACGGTCTGCTGCTTCGGATGGTACATGATGTCACGCTGAAAGATGAACAGCGCGCCGAGAAGAAGCAGATAGACCGCCAACGCAGTCAACAGCAGCGCAGCTGCGACCTTCTTCAGAATACGGATCATGGCTGCGGCTCCTTGCCGAGACGTGGGCCGACATGCCGTTCGAGAAAGTCGAGCACGATTTTGCCGGCGCCGAGGCTGTAGAGGCCGCCGTGCCGGCCGCCGGGGACGAAATGGCCCTCCTTCGGCTCGGGCGCCGCAGCGAACAATGCGCGGGCGAACTTGACCGGGATCAGCCGGTCGTCCTCGCCATGGAAAATGAGCAGGGGCGCACGAATCCGGCCGATCCGGGACAGCGAATCAAAGGTGTCGCGCACCAGCCAGCGCGCCGGGAAGTACCAGTAGTGGTCCTGCGCCACGTCGGCAATGCTGGTGAACGGCATCGCCAGTATGACCGCCGCGACCGGCTGGTCGGCGGCAATGGCGACGGCGACGCCGGTACCCATCGATTCGCCGTATAGAACGATCCGCTCGTTTGGAACGCCCTGCGCGCGAACGAAGTCGACAGCGGCAAGGCCGTCGGCGATCAACCCCTTCTCGCTGGGTTCGCCTCCGGCTCCGGCGTTATAGCGGTATCCCGCCAGCAACACGCCGTAGCCGGCGTCGATCAACAGCTTGGCCTGCGGCGCGCGCGACGCCACCGTGCCGCCATTGCCGTGGAAATAGACAATCACCGCGCTGTCGCGGTCGGGCGGTGGGGCCCACCACGCGAGGGGACGCGGGCCGTCCAGGGTGCCGATGCGCAGCGCCGCCATCTCGGGCACAATGGAAACCGCGGGATCGGGCACAATCGGGTTCGGGTGGTATTGGATATCGCGCTGATAGGTGTAGAGCATGGCAAGGCCGGCGAGGTAGAGCGCGACCCCGACTCCGATGAGGCTTGCCGCGATACGCTTGACCCAACTCGCCATTCCGGCCATCAGCGCTCACTCCGCCGCTGCGGCGGCGGCGCGCCGTTCCAGAAAATCGACCACAAGATCGCCGGCACCGAAATCGTACAGATCCGTGTGGCCGCCGCCGGACAGGAAATGAGCCTCCGTCGGCACAGGCGCAGCCTCGAGGAGGCGGCGGGCGAAACGGACGGGGATCGTGATGTCCGCTTCGCCGTGGAACATCAGGATCGGCGCCCGTACCCGGCCGATCCGGACCATCGAATCGTAGCGGTCCCGGATCAGCCACTTCGCGGGCACATACCAGTAGTGGGCCTGCGCCACCTCGGCGATGCTGCTGTACGGCGTCTCCAGGATCAGCCCGCCCACGTCGTTATCCGCCGCCAACGCCACGGCGATGCCTGAGCCCAGCGACTCGCCGTACAGCACGAGCTGGCTGATCGCGTAGCCCCGGTCAATCACATTTCCGATTGCCGTCTGTCCGTCGGCGAGCAACGCCGGCTCGCTCGGCACACCGCCGGCACCCGCGTTGTACCTGTAGCCCGCCAGCAGCACGCCGAACCCGGCATCGATCAGCCTTCGCGCCTTGTAGCCTCGTTCGCCGATATGGCCCGCATTGCCGTGAAAATAGACGACGACGGGCCGGCCTCGCTCGCGCGGCGGGTGCCACCAGGAGAGGATCTCGATCCCCTCGCCGACCGGAATGCGCACCGCCGACATCTCGGCCACGCCGTGGTCACGCGGCTCGGGCACTGTCTCGTCGCGACGGTACAGCAGCATGCGCTGGCCCAGGTACAGGACCGTGACCAGCGTCACGTAGCCGGCCGCGGCCAAAGCCAGGAATGTCGTCACGGCGTTCTCTTCCCGATGCCTGTCTTGGGTCTCTTTACGGTCGTGCGGCCATTATGACGTGGTCAGGTTAACGTCCGGTTCAACCGCCGGCGCGGCCGCGCGTTCGCGCGCGACCGTCGTCACGCCGAAATCGTGCAGTATTGCGTAAAGCGCCGGCACGACGATCAGGACGAGCACGGTCGCCGTGAACAGGCCGAACGCCAGGCTGGTCACGAGTGGTACAACGATCTGAGCCTGGAGACTGCGCTCCAGCAGCATCGGCAGCAGCCCGAGCACCGTCGTCAGCGACGTCAGCAACACCGGGCGGAAGCGGACCAGCACGGCCCTGCGGGCGGCGTCCTCGACCGTCGCGCCGTCGACGGCCCGACGCTTGATGAAATCGACCAGGAGGATGGCGTTGTTGACGACCACACCGGACAGCGCCGCGAACCCCACCATGCTGGGCATCGACAGGTCGAGTCCCATGAACAGATGGCCCCAAACCACGCCGATCAGCGAAAGCGGAATCGCGGCGATGACGATCAGCGATTCAACATAGCTGCGAAACAGGAAGCTGAGTAGCAGGAATATCCCGACGACACCGATGGCGAATGCCCGGCGGACCGACGAGGCGCCCTCCTCGCCTGTCTTCACCTCGCCTTCGAAAGCGATTGAAACACCGGGGAAGCTGTCGCGAAGACCCGGCAGGAACCGCCGCTCGGTATCGGCCAGAACCTCGGACACATTCATTCGTTCGGTGTCGACATCGCCCTGCACGGAAACCGTGCGCTGACGGTCGATGCGGTGGATCCGGGCGAAGCCGCGTCCGCTTTCGACGATTGCAACGGCGCCGAGCGGCACCTGGGCGCGGTTGGGCCCCGTCACCAGGAAATAGTCGAGGTCGGCGAGGTTGTCCCGGTCCGCGGCGGACAGCCGGACGTCGATCTCATAGGACTCCGGGCCGACCTGGATTTCGCTGACGACTTCGCCGAAATACGCCGCACGCAGTTGCGATGCGATCTGCGAGGCATCGAGGCCAAGGCCCAGTGCACCTTCACGCAAGCGCAGCCGGATCTCGGGCTTTCCCGGCCGCAGATCATCCGACAGATCGAAGACCGCCGGATAACCGCCGAGCCAGGCCTGCAACTCCAACGACGCCGCCTTCAGCTCGCCGAGATCGTTGCCCTTCAACCGGATGTCGATTGGCCGACCGGCGATGCCGATCTGGAATTCGGCAAATTTGAGGGCGATGACGTCTGGCACCGCCCCCATCGCCGTGCGCCAGGCCTGGATGATTTCGGCAACGCTCGTGTTGCGGCTCTCGGCGGCGAGCAGATCTGCCGTCACGGTAGCCAGGTGCGGCCCCGATTCGAACGCATCGCTGTTGACGCCGTATTCGATCCCGACCTGGCGGACGAGCTCTTGCTCGCCCGGCTGCCGGGGCGTGAAGTCCCGGTTCACCTCCTCCAGCGCCGCAACGAGCCGGCCGACGATGGCCTCGGTGCGGGCAAGCGGGGTACCCTGCGGCAGCAGCAGTCGGGCCTGCACCACGTCGCCGTCGAGCTTGGGGAACGCCTGGAACTTGAGAATGCCGCCGGCGATCATCGCCACGGACCCGAGCAGGGCGAACAGGATCAGCCCGACGGCGGCGTACCGCCATTCGACCGCGAGGTGGGCGACACGCCCGGCGACATGCTCTCGCGCCCACGCGACCGCGTTCTCGACATGGAGCCGCAATCCCCGCACCTCGCCCTCGCGCGCCAGCGAATGCCGCAGATGATTGGGCAGGATCAGGAATGCCTCGATCATGCTGACGGTCAGCGTCATGATCAGAATGATCGGGATGAACTTGAGAACGTTGCCGATGTCGCCCTTCAGGATGGTCAGCGGGCCGAACACACAGATCGTCGTCAGATACGAAGCCAGGACCCCGGGGCCGACCTCGTGGACCCCGGCGACCGCTGCGTCCAGCGCGGCCTTACCCTCGCGGCGGTGCCGGGCGATGTTCTCCGAGATCACGATGGCATCGTCCATCAAGAGGCCGGTCGCGATCAGCAACCCGACCAGCGTGATCATGTTGATCGAATAGCCGCCGATGGCCATGACGAACAGCGTGCCGAGAAACGACACGGGAAGTCCCATCGCGACCCAGAACGCAAACCGCATTCCGAAGAACAGCCACAGGGCGAGCGCAACCAGCACCAGGCCCTGCGCCCCGTTCTTCAGCACCATGTTCAGCCGGTCCCGCACGACGGTCGAGACATCGCGCGTCAGCCCGAACTGCATGGTCGGCGGCGCCGTCGCACGCTCGCGCTCGAGAAACGCATTGATCGCGTCGACCACGACGAGCGTGTCGCCGGACCGCGCCTTGCTGATTTCGAGCAGTGCCGCCCGCTGGCCGCCATAGTAGACCGTCTGCTCGGCAAGCTCGAAGCGGTCCCTGATCTCGGCGATCTCGCCAAGGCGGATCTCCGCTCCACTCTCTGCGCCGACCACGATCAAATCGCTGAAATCCGCCGTCCGCCGGCGTTCGTCCGCAAACCGGATCAGCACGTCGCGCTCGTCGGTCTCGATGCTGCCGGCCGGCAGGTCGACGCTCTGGCGGCCGATCACGGCGGCGATATCGGAGACGCTGAGCCCGTATTGCAGCAATGTCCGGGCCGGTATTTCGATGCGGATCTGATGGTCGGAGAACCCGGTAATTTTCACCTGGGTGACCTGCGGGATCCGTTGCAGCCGCTCCTTCATGTCTTCGGCGTAGGCCTTGAGGTCCGGCTCGGACATCGGACCCGATACCGAGACCGCGGCCACGAAATCATTGCGGCCGAGAAGCTGGATGTTGGCGCGTTCGGCCCGGTCCGGGAAATCGTCGATCGCCTCGACCTCGCTTTTAACGTCCTCGAGGAAGCGATCGATATCGCCGTCGTGGTCCATCTCGACGACTGCGGTCGCTATGCCTTCCCGGGCCTCGCAGCGGAGCTCGGCGACGTTGTTGATTCCGTCCACCGCATCCTCGATCCGGCGACAGATCGCGTTTTCGATCTCCTCTGCGCTGGCGCCCGGATAGGCGACGCTGACCTGTACGTCGCTGAGCGGCAAGTCGGGGAAGGTTTCGCGCTCGAGCTCCGGCGCCGTTGACAGGCCAAGCGCCAGGATCCCGATCATCAGCAGGTTAGCCGCCGTCGGATGGCCGGCGAACAGCCGGATCACCGAACCGATCCCCTGCCGGTGGCCGCGGCGACCAGACGCTCGCGCAGGCCTGTATCCTCGATCGGCTCGAGCAGCATGCCGTCGACGGCAGGAATGAGGTCGGTGACGACGACAATGTCCCCCTCGGCGAGGCCCTTGTCGATCACGACGAAGCCCGACTGACGTACGCCAACCGTGACCGGCCGGCGCTGCAGCCGCCTGTCGTCGCCGACCACATAGACCATGCCGTCATGGAGCGCCGTCCGCGGCACCACGAGACTGTCCGGCACCGGTCTGCCCTGCAGCTCTACCTCGACGAACATGTTCTTGGCCAGCGGCGGCCTGCGGCCGACCTCGACCAGCTTGTAGGGCTCGTCCACCGCCACGACGATGCCGACGGTGCGGGTGCTGGGGTCGACCGATTCCCGCATGCGCGCAAATCGGGCCGGCCATGACGCCTCGAAGTCCCCGGCGCTGAGTCGCACAGTGGCCGTGAGGCCAAGCCGTTCGAAGATATTGCTGAGATTCTCGGCACCGACGTCCTGCAGATCGATGCGCGATCCGGCCACAAGCGGCCGCACCCGATCGAGCGGGATCTGTGCCGCGACCTCCGCCAGGTCCACTCCGTCGAGCACGGCCAGAATCTGCCCCGCGCCCGCGAACTGGCGCTCCTCGACATTGACCGCCGCCACCCGCCCTTCGAACGGCGTGACGATTTCAGTGCGTTCGAGATTGCGTTCCGCTTGCCGCAGTTCCGACTGATAGAGCGCAAGATTGGCGGTCAGAACCTCTCGCTCCGCCGGGATCAGGGCCAATGCGCTGCGCTGGCTCTGCACCGCCTGACGCAGCGACAGAACGGTGCGTTCGGCCTCGTCGACCGCCGCCTGGGAAATGCTGCCGCGCGCGACAAGGGTTTGCTTGCGCGCCAGATCCGTCTCCGCAAGGGCCAGCCCGCGCTGCTCAATTTCCAGTGAACGCTTCGTGTTCGCCTCGCGGACCGCGAGTTCGGCGATCTCGGCCTCGGCGCCGCGGATCCTCGATCGCGCGCTTTCCAGGGCAAGCTCGTAGTCCGTTGGATCGATGCGCAGAATCACCTCGCCGGACGCCAGTAGTTCGCCCGGCTCGAGGCGCGGGTGTTTTTCGATGATGCGGCCGCCGACCTCGGCCACCGCCTCCCAGATCCGGCCAGGCTGCACCTGGCCGTACCCCAGAGTGCGCGGCACGAAATCCACGGCGGGTACCGCGATCACGCGGACGGGCCGGACGATTTCGTCGGGAGGAACCTGTGCGGGAGGCTCGCCGCTGCGGGCGAACCACACGAGAACAGCGATGCCAACCAGAACGGGCGGAAGAATCAATAACTTCCGCCCCAGTCCGCCCATGTCCATTCCTACAAGGCCGTCGCGCGGCCCCCTATTTGTTGGAAACCAAGCATTCCATCCCGCGCGCCTTCAATTTGCTGCACAGCGACTGTGCAACGCTGCCGCTTTCCAGCCGCTCGGTCGCGAGGCGGAACAAGGTGCCCTGGCCCCGGAACCTAACCGGCGAGATGACCGGATTCAACCCGCCCAACAGGTCGTCATTGGCCTCCATATAGATCCGCCAGCCACGCTCCGCGTTTTCCTCCGAACTGAACGCTCCCAGCACGACGCGCGGCCCGCTACCCGTTTCCGGCCCGAGCGGCTTGACCGGCGGCGGTGCCGCTTGCGTCGGCTCGGGAGGAGGCGGCGGCGGCGGTGGAGGCGGCGGCGGGGGCGGTGCCGCGACCGCGACCGGTTCGCCGCCAAGCGCAACACGGCTGAACGACAGCAGGTTGCGCACGACGGTCCCGTCATTCGCCGGATCGTCGATCCGCATCACCACGAAGTAACCGATGCGCGGCGCATAAAAGAATTCGATCTCGCTCGGCTTGTAGCGGCCGCAGACGACCTTGTACGTGTCGAAGCTGCCCGCCGGCACTTCCATCCGCTCGGTGCCGGCGACATTGCATGACCAGTTGTACTGCCAGCTTTGCGGCTGCTGTCGCACGCCATCCTTGGCCGTCCAGTTCTCAACGTTCGAGGTATAGGTCAGCAAATTGCCTCTCTTCAGCGGAAACAGCGACCCTTTGATATCGCTGAATTGGCGGCGACCGCCGCCCTTGCCGACGAATTTCCATTCCAGAGCCGGCATCAGCGGATCGTGCCCGGTGACATGTTCGTCGCCACGGTCGCTGCGCCAGTAGACACGGTCCCCCTCGATCGAGACGACCGTCCATGTTTCCTGCGGATTGTCGAAGGTGAAAGAGTCGCCGACCATGTAGCGGCCGGGTGCTTCTATGCCATATCCCTCTTGATCGCCCGTCGATCGGTCGGAGGTGCATCCGGCGACGAGCAGGGCACCGAACAGCGCGCCTGCAAAACCCGACCACCGACTCATGCGCATCGTCCTCCAGACTCAGGCCGTCGCCGTCGCGCAGCCGACCATACGGTTGCCAACATATCTTGTGGCTACGCCGTGCGCAACCGCAAGACCTTGACAGTTCCGCCCGCGTCGCCGGTTTCGTGGCAACACCGGTCTTCCTGGATCGATTCAATAACGGAATAGGCCTTACGGTATGGTTAACGCAAGGCTGATGTGCGCATTTTCCGCCGCAGTCACGACGGCAGGCGTGTTGGACGCTAACCGCCGAGAAACAGCTTCCCGACCTCCGGATCCTTGAGCAGTTCGTTCCCCGGACCGGCCATCGCTGTGGTGCCAGCGACGAGGACGTAGCCGATATCGGCGAACTCCAGCCCTTTCTTGGCATTCTGCTCGACCATGATGATGGTTTTGCCATCGACGTGCTGAAGATCATCAAGAATGTCGAAAACCATGTCGATGAATCGCGGCTCCAGCCCGATCGACGGCTCATCGACCAGAAGAACCTCCGGATTCATCACCAGCGCGCGTGAAATTTCGAGGAGGCGCCGCTCGCCGCCGGACAGCACACGGGCCGGATGTTTGCGCCGCTCGGCAAGGCGCGTGTATTTGTCGAATACCCGTTCCGCCGCCGCCTTTGCCTGTTTCGGGCTGTTCATCAGGTAGCCGCCCATCCACAGATTTTCCTCGACGGTCATACCCGGAAAGACCGACTTATCCTGCAGGATGTACGCGATCCCGGCACGTCGCAGCTTGTCCTTGGAACTCAGGGCCGTGACATCCGTCTGTTTGCCCTTTTCCCCGACCAGAATGCGGCCGTCGAAAATGCGGGTAAACCCGAAGATAGAATGCAGGATCGTCGACTTGCCGGCGCCATTCGGTCCGATCAGGCACAGCGACTGACCTTTAGCCACCTGCAGGTTGAAATTGTGCAGAATCTCCATCTTGCCGTAGCCGGCCCGCAGATTCTCGATCGTGACATAGGGTTCGTTGTTGGCGAGCTGCGCGATACGCTCAGGCCGCACACCTTCCTTTGCAAGCGCCGCCGCCTGGCGGTTTACGTCCTCGACCGATATCACCGTGTCGACGGAACCTTGGTGATATCCGGTTGCGCCCGCGGTCTTTTCTTTGTCCGGCCCCGCCATCAGTGCGCCCCGAGATAGGCATCGATGACCCGCTGGTCAGTCTTGATCTCCCCGGGCTCGCCGTCTGCCAGCATCTGGCCATGGGCAAGACAGTAAATATGTTCGGCCAGATTCATGATAACGCGCATATTGTGCTCGATAACGAACAGGGTGATCCCGAATTCCTCGTTGGCCCGCTTCAGTCGATCGATCAGCCCGTTGATCAGGGTCGGATTGATGCCGGCGGTCGGCTCGTCCAGCAACAGGACCTTCGGATCGTTCATCAAGGCCATGGCGAATTCCAGCAGCTTCTGCTGGCCAAACGACAGATCGCCCGCCAGCAGCTTGCGCTTCGCATACAGGCCGACGAATTCGAGCAGACGCTCCGCCTTGTCCATGTCCGCGCCCGAATACTTGCCGAACATGTCGCGATAGCCCATGGCCCGGTGGGGTATCGAAATCAGCATGTTTTTCACGCAGTTCATGTTTCCGTAGATGCGCGTCTGCTGGAACGTGCGCAGCATGCCGAGGCGGGCGATCTGCGGGACCTTCAGGTCCGATATTTCGCGCCCCTGGAACTTGATCGATCCGGTATCGATGGGATGGTAGCCGACGATCGAATTGAACAGGGTCGTCTTGCCGGAACCGTTCGGGCCGATCAGACCGGTGATCTTGCCTTCCTCGACACGCATACTGATGTCCTTGTTCGCCTGCACGCCGCCGAAGGACTTCGAAACGTTGACGACTTCGATCATCGCGTCCATCACGCCGCCTCCTCTTCGCGTGCCGCGGGAACTTCCTCGACGACGATGCCGAACTTCTCGGGCCATTTTTCCTGCACCCAGCCGAGAATTCCCTGCTGGAAGAACACGACGTTGACGACGATAAGGACACCGAGGGCCACCCACTGCCAGCCCAACAGATATGTCCACGTCACCTCTTTGATGATGTGGAAGACGGTGGCGCCGATGACCGGCCCCCATAGCGTTCCCTTGCCGCCAAGGAGCGACATCACGACCATGAAGATGCCGAACGTGATCGTCGGGAAAGCCACCTCCGAAGGTTCGACAAAGCCGGTCATATTGCCGAACACGGCGCCGGACATGCCGAGGAAGAACGCGGAGACCGACCAGGCGAGGACCTTGTGTCGCGTCGTATGGACGCCCATTGCCTCGGCTTTTTCCTCGTCGTCGCGGATCGCGTTGATCGCGAGGCCGAAGCGGGTCGAATAAAGCCATCGCGCGCACAGGAACGTCATGATCGCAAGGACGAACAGGATGGCGTAGAAAACGAGTGATTTTTCGTCCGGATAGCCCGGGTAGACGGGCATCGCGATCCCGCTGCCGCCGCCGACCCACTCCCACGTGGCGAACAGCTCCCGCGCCGACAACGCAATGCCAAGAGTGCCGATGGCGAAATACGGACCGCGCAGGCCGAACACCACCCAGCCGATGATGACGGCCAGGATCACGCATCCGATGGCGGCGAACACCAGTCCCAACCCCAGGCCGTAGAAGTAATCGCCGTAATCGAGGACAAGCTGTTCGCCGCCGCGGGCCGAGGTGTAGGTTGCGACATCCGTGAACAGGCCCACCTGGGTAACCGCGGAGATATACATGCCCGCGCCGAAGAAGAAGATGTTGCCAAGCGAATTGTAGCCCATCTGCCCACCGACGATGTCCCAGGTCAGCGCGAACAGGATCATCATCCACAGGATGGCGATCTGGGTCGTATAGCCCTCGAACACGAATGGCGCGGCAATCCCTGCGATCAGGATCGCACCATAGAGGAGCCCGGAGTTGCGTGCTGTTGCCATGGCTTACTGGACCACCTGGCGGTGACGGGCGTACTGAAGCATGCGCGCGACGAGAACGATCACCAGCAGGCCCACCACGGTGGCCTGCTGGAATTGCAGCCCGAGGACGAATCCGGAATACTGTTCCGCCATGCCGAGCCCCAGACCCGTAATGATCACGCCCGGCAGGTTACCGAGACCCGCTGCGGTAACAATCACGAACGCGCGGATCGAATGCACGACGCCGTAATAGGGCTGGATCACCCAGATCATCGCAACCAACACGCCCGCAGCCCCGCAGATCGCCGCGTTGAGCGCATAGGTGAAGGCATAGACACGTTCCGTGTCGATCCCCATCACCTTGGCGGCTCGCGCATCCTGGGCCGTCGCCCGGATCGCCTGACCCATGCGACTCTTCTTCATGAAGACCACAACCGCGGCGGCGAGCGCGATGCAGAGGACGAACGAGACGAACTTGATCTCCGCGATGGTCACCAGCCCGCCGAAGAAGGACAGCGTTGTGAAGCCGGACTCGGCGGTCCGGACCTCCGGCCCGTAGGCCAGGTTCAATGCCTGCTGCACGACCAGCGCGATGCCGAACGTGGCAAGCAGCGACGTGAACAGATCGCGCGTGACGACCCACCGAATGATCGTTACGTACAGGACCCAACCGAACCCGAACATCAGGGCGATGATCAGGGGCAGGGCGAAGATCGGATGCAGGCCCAACGTTCCCAGATGCCAAGCGAAATATCCGCCCATGATGACGAACTCGCCCTGGGCCAGGTTCTTGACGTTCATCACGCCCCAGACGAGCGCCAGACCATACGCCGCGAGTACGAAGACCGCGCCAATGAACAGGCCGTCCAGCAGCAACTGCACGTTAAGAACGGGCGCCAGCACCAATAAATCGATGTTGCTGAGCATTACCCCTCCGACTTTTCAGCTGAAACGGACGCGTGCCCGTTTGCCCCCGCCCTTAATTGGCGGGGGCTAGACCGGGCTACGACGCTGCCTCAGTAGTTCGCCATGCGCGGCCACTGGACCGCGTGCGATGCCCATTTGGACGGCGCCACGACGTTGTATTCGCCATTCTGGATCTGCCGCAGCACCATCGGCTTGGCGATATTGTTGCCCTCCGGCGCGAATTTGATGGCACCGTAGAAGGTCATCATGTCCGTCGCAGCAATCGCATCGCGCAGCTTCTCCGTATCGAAGGAATTGGCGCGCTCGAACGCGTCCTTCCACACCAGCACCGCGGCCGAGGCCTGGGCCGACTGGTAGGGGACGGTCGAGTAGCCCTCGAACGTCTCCTTGAACAGCTTGTCGTAATCGGCTGCGGAGCCGAAATACTTGTCGCTGTAGCTGAGCGTCTCGGCCCATTGAGTCGGGCAGAGATAGCCGTCTGCCGCCGCGCCGAACTGATCTGTGACTTTAGCGCCCTCGCAATGGGTCATCGCGATCATGGGTACGTCGACCTGCAGTTCCTTGATCTGCCGCGCCGCAGTGACCGCGCCCTTGTTATGGCCCGAGATCACCAGCAGGTCCGGCTTGAGGGCCTTGACCTTCGTCAGCGAGGCGGAAATGTCCGAAAGGTCGGGCGGCATTCTGTCGTCGAGGACAGTCTGCATGCCGAATTTCTTCATATCGTCGACCACGCCGGCTCGGACGTCGAGCGAGAAAGCGTCATTCTCGAATATCATCGCCACCCGGAGATCGGAAGGTTTCTTGCCGTTCTTCTCGGCAATCTCGGCCGCAAGCGAGATCGCACTGGCCAGATACTGCTCGGAGGTCGACAGCACCGCGAAAAGATACTTGTAGCCCTTGTTGAACAACGCCCGCGACGCGCCTTCCGCCTCGACCATGGGGATCTTGTATTTCTCGGTCACCGGCGCAGCGGCGATGGTCGTCGGAGAGCTGTACGGACCTAGGATGTACTGGACGCCGTCCTGCTTGATCAGACGCTCCAGCAGCTGCGCGGTACGGGCCGGCGTCGACTCATCGTCGTAATACTGGACCGCCAGCTTGTAAGATTTGCCGCCGACCTTGACGCCACCCATTTCGTTGATCCGCTTGACCGCCAGATCGTATCCGTTCTGGCTGTCGACACCGTTGGACGAATACTTGCCGGTCAGCGAGATCGCCGAACCGAGGATGATCGTGTCGCCCTCGACCTTGGCCTGCGTTGCGGTAGCCGCCAGCAGGCCCGCCGCCGCCAAGCCTGTGATGGCGAGCGCCCCGCGCCGGGCATATTTGTGGATGTCGAACACCATTGCTTCCTCCCGTTGGCGCCCGGTAGTCCGGGCCATTGGTTTTCGCATCGCCTTCGCGATAGGTTCGCTAAACTATGGGAGATTGACCGATTTGGCCACCCCTTTCAATGGGCACAAAGCGCTGAATTTCAAACACAACCGAACACGAATGGAATAACATGCCGACACGTCGCGACTATGAAACCCTCGATATCGCACGGCCCGCGCCGCATCTGCTGGTTCTGACGTTCAACCGACCGCAGGCAGCCAACGCCTTCAACACCCGCATGGGTGAGGAGTTGCGGGAATTCTGGACGTCGCTCATCGAAGATGCCGAAGATTTGCGCTGCATCGTCGTTACGGGGTCCGGCGACACGGCGTTCTGCGCCGGAGCCGACCTCAAGGAGCGGCGCGAAATGCCGGATGATGCGTGGCGCCGGCAACACGTGATCTTCGAAGAAGCGTTCTACGCCATGATGGACTGCCCCATCCCCGTCATCGCCGCCGTCAACGGCGCCGCCTTCGGTGGCGGCTTCGAGGTCGTCCTCGCCGCGGACTTCGCCTATGCCGCCGACGACGCGCGGTTTGCCCTGACGGAGACCACGCTCGGGATCATCCCCGGCGTCGGCGGTACGCAGAACCTGCCGCGTGCCTGCGGCGTGCGCCGGGCCAAGGAGATCATCATGACCGGCGCACCGTTCGGGGCGGCGGAAGCGTTGGAATGGGGCATCTTGAACCGGGTGGTGCCGCGGGCCGCGCTGATGGATGAAACAATCGCCGTGGCCACGCGGATCGCCGGCAACGCCCCGATCGCGGTCCGTGCGGCGAAGCGCGCATTGACCGCCGCCACCGGCACCGACATCAAGGCGGGACTTGCCATCGAGATCGAGTGCTACGACCGCACCGTAACCACCGACGACCGGCGCGAGGGAATGCTTGCCTTCAACGAGAAGCGACGCCCGGTCTTCCGCGGACAATAGGATCGGAGACAATGAGCGACAGCCACGTAAGCATGGAGCTGGGCAACGACTATCCCGAAATCCGCGACGCGGTGGCCCGCATCTGCGCAGATTTCCCGGGCGAATACTGGCGCCGGCTGGAAGATGAGCGCGGATATCCCGAGGCATTCGTGACGGCGCTGACAAAGGACGGCTACCTCGCCGCGCTGATCCCAGAGGAATACGGCGGCGCCGGCCTGCCGCTGCGCGCCGCCGCCGTGATCCTCGAGACGATCCATGCGAGCGGCTGCAATGCCGGCGCCTGCCACGCCCAGATGTACATCATGGGCACGCTGCTCCGGCACGGCAGTGCGCAGCAGAAGCAGCGCTACCTGCCCGCCATCGCATCGGGCGAACTCCGCCTGCAGGCGTTCGCGGTCACCGAACCGTCGACCGGCACCGACACGACCCAGATCGGGACCCGCGCGGTACGGGACGGTGACGAATACGTCATCGACGGGCAAAAACTGTGGACCAGCAGGGCGCTGCAGTCCGACCTCATGCTGTTGCTGGCCCGCACGGCGCAGCCCGGTAGGGCGGTCCGGCGCGGCGACGGCCTGTCGGTCTTTCTCGTCGATCTGCGCGAGAAGCTCGGCAACGGCATCGAGATCCACCCCGTTGATACGATGATCAACCACAACACCACGGAAGTGTTCATCGACGGCCTGCGCGTGCCCGCCGAATCGCTGGTCGGTGTCGAAGGGAGGGGGTTTCGCCACATCCTCGACGGCATGAACGCGGAGCGAATCCTGATCGCCGCAGAAGCCCTGGGCGACGCCCGGTTCTTCCTGCGCCGGGCCACGGAGTATGCGAGCGAGCGCCGGGTCTTCGACAGACTGATCGGCGAGAATCAGGGCATCCAGTTTCCCCTCGCCCGGTGCTATGCCGAAACCGAGGCCGCCGATCTGATGGCACGCAAGGCGGCGGCCCTGTTCGATGCGCAGCTGCCGTGCGGTGCGGAAGCAAACATGGCCAAGCTGCTCGCGGCCGATGCCGGGTGGCATGCAGCGGACCGGTGCTTCCAGACCTTCGGCGGATTCGCCTTCGCGCGAGAGTACGACATCGAGAGAAAATGGCGGGAGACCAGACTCTTTCAGACGGCACCGATTTCGACCAACATGATTCTGGCCTTTCTGGCCCAGCACGTCATGGGGATGCCGCGGTCGTATTGACGGCGCAGGTATCGTTGGCCACGCTGGTGGGCTCGGGCGTCAGAGGCGCACCCAGCGGCCGTTCCAGGTCCGGCACGCCAGGCCGGGTACCAGCCGGGCGGCTCCATTGTCCTCGATTTTCTGCCGAAACGCCCTGCAGAACTGGCCTGCATCGGTCTGCATCGTTTTGGTCACGGTCATGGTGACCGATACGTCGCCGGCCGAAGACCGCCAGCTCGCAGGTTTGCCCGAAGGCATGCGCTCGAGCGTCTGCTGCTCGAGATCGTAGATCGCACGCCGTTCGGTACGGTTCATCCCGTTCAGCCCCTGCTGGACCGACAGCAATTCGATGTCTTGCGACTCCCGGCCGCGAAACCGGTCGACACGGCGCACATAGTGCCCGACTTCGGATACGTAATACCACGTGCGCGTCTGCCGCCACCTGCCGCGACCATACCGATCGCAGGAAATCTTGACCGCATCGAAGTCACCGAACTGCACGGTTATGCGCTCCGGACCGACAACCGTGCAGATCCAGTCCCGTCGAAACTGCCGTGCCCCTTTCTGCCCCTCGAGATGCACGTTGACCGTGCTGTTGAACTGGCGCCGGGTTCCGGGAATGAGAGGCCACATTACGTCCGGCGCCACGTCGGCCGTGCGCGTGATGATCCCTTTGCTGGTCCGCGCCACGGCGGTCGGCAGGATGAAATTCGGATACCGCTCGAACTCCGACTCCAGGTCGTTGCGCCACAGGACCCGCTCGTTGCGGAATTCGGCGACGGTCTCCGTGCGACCGCTGGAGTAGGTATAGGCGTCTCCGAGATGGTATTGCGGCAGCTCGCCCAACGGAGGCCCGTCATAGTCGACGGGGTCGTAGTCGGCTGAAATCCGCTCGTTCAGGGCCGACCCGAGGTCACCCAGAAGATCCCGAGCGTTCTGCAAGTCGGAGGACGCGGTGCACCCGCCCGCCGCAAGTGTTGCCGCGATCGATCCACACAGAAACAAGGCACGGGCCAGCTGGTCAGCCAAAGTCTCCGCCTCGCGCGGTTTCGCGCTCCGCCCTATATATGTGGGGCTCCCCTGCGGGAGCCCCGACCCACCGTGTCGCCACTGCGCACGGCCGGCAGGCACGTCGAGCCCGTCGACTGCGTCAGAAGCTCAACTTCGGAACCGCACCAACCTCCGCCACGGCTTCGACTGTCTTGACCCAACGGCCCTGTGGGCCCTGCTCCCGGCAGGCCACGCCAAAGTTGGGCTGCTGTGGAACACCGCTGGTTTCCACGGTCCGGAATGCCCGGCAGAACGTCCCGTCATCACGTCGGTACGTCTTCACCGGAATGATGGCGCCACCGAATCCGGTTTCCGGATTCGTCCAGATCACCGCCGTATCGCTCGTCTTGGTTTCCAGCGCCTCCTGGAACGCGGCCTCGCGCCACGGGTTGTCGATCGCGGCTGCCACGGTCGCCTGTTGCCCGCCTGCTGACTGCCTGGAGTCGAACGCCTGATATTGCCCGAGAAGGAAACCGCCGCCCAGCATGACCGCGGTGAGTACCGCCGCGGATGCCATCGCCACGACCGAACCGCGGCGCGCCATCGAAATCGCCGGGCCTTTGCGTTCGGAGCCGACAATGGTCCGGCCGACAAGGCTCGCCACTGCGTCGTCGTTCTCCGGGGCCTCGAGGATCATGTCGACGAGATGCTGCGGCACCATGGCTTCGGTGGACCGCGTTTCGCTCTCCACCGCCATCATCACCGTATCGATCAGCCGGTCCGGCACCGTCTCGTAGATCACATGATTGTGGGCCGCCCGGATCATTCGCGCGCCATCCTGGAGCTGCCTGGCGGTACGCGACGCTCCGACATCGTCAGCCAGAAGCGTCTCGACAAAGGTCGCCGATTCCACGTCGAGCTCGCCGTCGACATAGGCGACCAGGGTATTTGCATCGAGCTGTTTCATGGTGGCCTCTTCCTTCTGCCCATTCCTTATGTCATTGCCGTCACGTTGCATCGCCCGCAGACGTCCTCACGCCTCGCCACCCTTTGCGGCGGCGATCGGCGACTCCGATCCGCCGACCATCCGGTTGAGCGCAAGCCGTGCACGAGACAGCCGGCTCATGACCGTCCCCACCGGAATGCCGAGGGTTTCCGCGGTTTCCTTGTAGGAGCACCCCTCGACACAAACGAGCAGCAGGACCGATCGCTGATCCGGCGGCAGCCGCTGCACACCGCGACGCACCGCCTCCAGAGTCAACCGGTTCATGGTGGCCTGCTCGCCGTCCATGCCCGGCGTCTTGTCGTCATCCGGTTCCACGAGCGAAAGATGGCTGCCCCGCAACTTGCCGACCCGGATCGCGTCGATCCACAGGTTCTGCATGATACGGAACATCCAGCTGTCGAGCCGTGTTCCCGGCTGCCACTGACCGATGCGCTGGATCGCCCTCTCGCAGGCGCCCTGCACGAGATCGTCAGCCTCCTCCTCCGAGCCGGTCAAGCCACGCGCAAACCGCCGCAATCTGGGCAGCAGCGCGATCATTTCGGCCTTCGTTCGCTTGTCCAAAAGGGATAGTCCCCGTTGTGACAGTCTTTAGTTCCTAACGAACAGGCCACGAGTTTATTCCCCGCAATTTAAAGAATCCGTAAATGGGCGCAGGTGCGCAGAACGGATGACCCGGCGACAACTTCGCAATCGGGCCGCGGCATCATGTCGCGCGATCATGGTCCTGATCCGTCCCCGGCACCCAAGCTGTGCCGCGCCGGATACGAATCCTCTGGCATTTACCAATCTTTAGCGGCAGCGGCGCTAGTCTGACGTTGGTTCACCCGTCTTGGGACGGGTCGCGAAGAATCCGCCGGTCCCCCGGGAATATTCGCGCGCGTGGATCGTTATTGGTTCAAATGCATGGAAAAATCCGTGCGATCGGGGGATCGATTCTCGGGGTGCGAGGTCCGGAGCAACTGCGATGCAGAGTGCAGCTCAAAGGAACGACCGACAGGTGAGTGCCGCCATCGGCATGCGGCGTATCGCCGTTCTGGCGACCGCAGGCGGCCTTGCCCTGCTGGCCCTTGCTCTGCCGGTAAGCCTGCACGGCACCGGCCCTCACCTTGGCCTGGCCGGCGCGGCCGCTGCGGACGCCCCTGCGATCGGCGATGATGGAGAGACCATTCGTCCGAAGTCCGGCACCCGTCTCGATGCCGACGATGCCATCAACGACGATGCGGAATCGACAGTTGCGGAGTCCGGCGAACTGCCGACGCAGCCTGCGACGGCACCGACGGCCAAGAGTCAGCCAGCGACGACGAGCGTTATCAGGGAACTGTCCGGACTGCCGGCGGACGCAGAACTCTCGGATGACGAAGAGCGCGAGGCGATCCGCAGCGGATGGGGAACCTGGCGGACGGCGGACGGCCCCGAAACCTTACTGGCACAGTGAGCCAGACATGCAGTGCGGGAAACGGAAAGGACACCGATGGCGCCGAGAGCTGGATGTTGAACACGGGACGACGGCCTCCGGTTTTTTTTGGCCGGAATCAGTCATTAGCGATTCGTTAGGGATAGGTCTTAACAGAGCGTAAAGATTTCGCGGCGTAACATGGGATGATCGGATCACTGGGTGAAAAATGGGCAAACGCGCCGCTCGTTGATAGCCGCAACTTCATTGGCGCCTGGATCACTCGTTCAACATATGCCACCCGGTATGAAAGCGATCCGAAAATAACGAGGCCAAAGCAAGCAACGGCCCGAAATAAGCCCGGAGGGCG
This sequence comes from Alphaproteobacteria bacterium, assembly GCA_041602815.1. Classification (GTDB taxonomy): domain Bacteria; phylum Pseudomonadota; class Alphaproteobacteria; order UBA8366; family JADFVY01. The sequence goes on from JBFIFO010000016.1 coordinate 31,324, forward strand.
ATATGGCCAAGACAGGAAAAGTTGCAAAGATCAGGATTGACGAAGGGAAGGCGCACGGTCCGCGGCCACAGCATGCCGGATTGCGGTGGCGACTGCTGAGCGGCCTTTCGGCATTTGCGTTTGTCGCTGCCGTTTCGTTGCCGGTTACGGTCGACACGGCATCGCTGACGCCGGAACTGGCCGCCGCCCAGGCGGCTGGTAACGGTAACGGTAACGGCAATGGCGACGGCCAGGGCAAGGGCAAAGGCAACGGCAAGGGCCGGGGCGATGAAAACGGTATCGGTCGGAAGCCGCCGAAAGACTACGATGGCGATGACGACGATCAGGGCGACGACGACGATGACCATGGCGATGACGATGACGGGGGCCGGCCCGGGCGGGCATCCGAGGATCGTCCCGATGGCGGTGGTGGCGGAGCTGGCGAATTCGGCGACGCCGATGAGGCCTCGCTCGCAGATGCGGTTGCCGAGGCCGGTCACCCGGCGGACAACGGGATCGGCAATCCGGCGGCCGCAGCGCTCCCGACCGTCAGGCAAATCTTTTCGCTGGGGGAGAATTCGGTTCTGAGCGGCGAGCAGGAGCTGTTGGCCATCAAAAACGGCTGGACCGTCCAGGACTGATGTCCTGAACGCGGCGCGGGCGGGCCCGCACGCAGCCGTCCTGCCATTCCCCAAAGCCAGTCTCGGCCCCGCCGGGGCAACGCTCTCGGCCGCACGATGGCAGTGGCATCGGACTGGCTGATATGCGAACATGACACCCCTCTCCGCAAACCGGACCTGCACGGGGCAAACTCGGGCAGAGAGCCGACAGCGCAATAATCAGGGAGACAAGAATGAATCATCTAACTGGAAGGCGTCTTGCAGGCGCTTTGGCCGCAGCACTCGTCGCCTTCGCGGCGCCGGCGGCGCAGGCGGATGTCACCGTGGGCGCACTGATGCCTCTGACCGGCCCGCTCGGCGAATACGGCGAGAGCTCGCTGAACGGCGTCAGGCTGGCGGCGAGCGAGATCAACAAGTCGGGCGGCATCCTGGGCGGTTCGCTGAACATCGCCGTCGGCGATACGCAGACCAATCCGCAGGCCGGCGTTCTCGCCGCCAAGCAGCTGATCGCCGCCAACAAGGTGGCGGGCATCATCGGCCCGCTGGCGAGCGGCGTGACCATACCGGTCGCGCAGAGCGTCACCAGCGTCTCGGCGATCCCACAGATTTCGAGCGCGTCGACCGCACCCACGATCACGACCCTCAACGACAAGGATTTCCTGTTCCGGACGACCCCGCACGACGCGCTGCAGGGCATCGTTCTCGGCGACGTCGTCAAGGAGGCCGGCTATAACAAGGTCGCCGTGATCTACGTGAACAATGACTACGGCAAGGGGCTGGCCGATGCGTTCGCGGACAGTTTCACGAAGCTGGGCGGGGCCGTGACCACCTCAATCGCCTACGAGGAGAAACAGGCCAGCTATCGCGGCGAGCTGACCCAGGCCGCCAAGGGCGGGCCCGAGGCGCTGGCTCTGATCGGTTACCCGGGCGACGGCGTACCGATGCTCAAACAGGCGATCGAGGAAGGCCTGTTTAGCCGCTTCATCTTCACCGACGGGATGAAGTCGCTCGACATGACCAAGGCGATTCCCGCGAAATACCTAGAGGGCTCGATCGGCACGTCGCCCGAGGCCCAGGAATCGGAGGCGAAGCGCCGGTTCGAGGTGGCCTACGAAGCGGCATACGGCAAGAAACCGCCCCTGCCCTTCATCGACACCGCCTACGACGCCGCCTATCTCATGGCGCTGGCGATCGAAAAGGCCGGCACGACCGACGGCGCGAAAGTGCGCGACGCCCTGCGTCCGATCGCCAACCCGCCGGGCGAACCCATCCTGCCCGGCGAATGGGCCAAGGCCAAACAGCTGATCGCCGAAGGCAAGGACATTGACTATGTCGGCGCTTCCGGCAGCCAGAATTTCGATGCAGCCGGTGACGTCCCGGGCACCTTCGGCGTCTGGACGGTCAAGGGCGGCGAGATCACCACCCTGAAGATCGTCGAACCCTAGGCGACGGTCTGCACAATCAGGAAATGTCGGAAGCCCGCGGCAAGCTGCGGGCTTCCGTCGCTCAGGCATCTTCCGGCGGCGCCTTCGATGAACCGCCGGTTCCATTGCGTCGACGCCCGTCGGCCCGGGCCACGAAATGGGATTCCGGCAGCAGGCCCTGCGGCCGGATCAGCAGGATGACCTCCAACAACAGTCCGACCAGCAGCATGCGCACGGTTGCGGCACGGGTCAGGAACTCGGGCGGCGCGAACCGGTTGGTCAGGTATTCGGTTCCGGCCCAGATCGTCCATATGGCGAGTGCGCCCAGCAGGGCTCCGCGGTTGTTGCCGCTGCCGCCGGCGATCAGCATCACCCAGATCAGGAAAGTGGTGTACATCGGATCGAAAGCTTCCGGACTGACGAAACCGAAGAAATGGGCATAGAGGCCGCCGCCGAGACCCATGATCGCCGAGCCCAGCACGAAGCTTTCGAGACGGAAACGTACGATGTCCTTGCCCGCCGCCATGACCGCGACCTCGCGTTCACGGATCGCCCGCATGACCCGCCCCCAAGGCGACTGACGACCGCGTTCCAATGCAGCGTAGACGAGCACGATCGCCAGGGCGACGACGAGCAGGTTGGTCACGCCGGTCGGGTCGTCGAACCAACCGGCAAACGGGCGGGGAATGCCGGCGATGCCCCGCACGCCGTTGGTCAGCCACTCCTCGTTCTTGAGGACGAGACGGATGATCTCGGCTATGCCGATGGTGGCGATCGCAAGGTAGTCCTCTCGCAGCTTGAGGGTGATAAGCCCGATCAGCAGAGCGATGACGCCGCTCAGGATGACGCCCGCAGCAAGGCCCGCCGCCATCGGCAGGCCGAACCCGCCGACATGGACGCCGCTGCCCGGAGTCGTCAGGATGGCGCTGGTATAGGCGCCAATGGCGAAGAACCCCGCGATTCCGATGTTGAAAAGTCCGGTCATGCCCCACTGGACGTTGAGGCCGAGTGCCAGGATCCCGTAAATGCCGACGAGGGTCAGGAAGAACACGGCGAAGGTGAACAGCTCGAACAGGTCCATTGCGAGGTCCTACCGCGGGGTTCCGAAAAGCCCGGTCGGCCGCACCAGCAGCATGGCCACCATGAGGGCAAACGCGACCGCCGGCTTGTAGACCGGCGGAAAGATCATGGTCGAGAGCTCGGAGGCGACCCCCACCACCATGCCGCCGATGATGGCGCCATAGGGCTTGCCGATGCCGCCGAGGATGGTGGCCGCGAATACAGGCAGCAGGATGTGCCAGCCCATCGTCGGCTGCAGCCTTGTGTCCATGCCGAGGAATATGCCCGCCGCGACCGCCAGCCCGGCGCCAATGACCCAGGTCCAGATGACCACCTGTTCGGTATCGATGCCGACGACCCGCGCCAGGTCCGGATTGTCCGCCATCGCGCGCATCGCCTTTCCCGTGCGGGTCCGCGTCAGGAACAGATGCAGAAGCACGACCAGGACGCCCGTGCCGATCAGAATCTGCAGCTGGCTGGGCTTGAGCCGTATGTCCAGCACCCGCATCGGCATCTGAAGCTCCTGGGTATAGACCTGCGTGTCCGGCCCCCAGACGAGCTGGACCAGGCTCCTGAGGATCAGGGCGACGCCGACCGACGCGATCAGCAGGATCACCGGCGCGGTCCGACGCAGCCTGCGGTACAGCGCCTGGTCGATGAGTACCGCAAGGGCAATACCGCCGGCGAGCGCCAGGCCGAACGCCGCCCACATCGGCAGGCCCAGCCCGGCGACCCCGGCCAGCGCCAGATAGGCGCCGACGGTCATCACGTCGCCATGCGCGAAATGGGCAAAGCGAAGGATACCGTAGAGCAGCGACAGGCCGATCGCGCCCAGCGCGATGATGCTGCCGAGCACAATCCCGTAGACCGTGAGCTGGGAAATCTCAAGCAGCATGGTCCCACTACCCGCCCAGGAACATTTCGGCGACCTCACGGTTGGCGAGGAGGTTGGCGCCGGTATCCCCGAACCGGTTCGCACCCAGAACCAGCACGTAGCCACGGTGGGCGAAACCCAAAGCCTGCTTCGCGTTCTGCTCGACCATCAGGATGCTGACGCCTGCGGCGTTGATCTCCACGATCTTCTCGAAGATGAGATCGGTAAAGGCCGGCGACAGTCCGGCCGTCGGCTCATCGAGCAGCAGCAGTTTGGGTTCCAGCATCAACGCCCGACCCATGGCCACCATCTGCCGCTGGCCGCCCGACAATGCCCCGGTACGGGTGTTCCGCTTCTCCTTCAGCGGCGGAAAAAGATCATAGACGCGCTCGAGCTGCGCCGTGAAGTCGTCGCGCCGGATGAACGCGCCCATCTCCAGGTTCTCGTGCACCGTCATCGACGCGAACACGTTCTTCTCTTGCGGCACGTAGGAAATGCCGAGGCGGGCCAGCCGGTCGGACCGATAACGTGTGATATCGACTCCGTCGAAGACGAGAGACCCTTCCCGGACATCGACCAGTCCGAACACCGCCTTCATCGCGGTCGACTTGCCGGCGCCGTTGGGGCCGACGATGACCACGATCTCCCCGCTCTCGACGTGGAGGTCGACACCGTTCAGGATGTCGGCCCCGCCGTAGCCGCCGCGGATACCGGTCAGCGCCAGGAGGCTCATGCGCCTGCCTCGCGCGTTTCGCGGGCGCCTCCGAAATACGCGTCGATCACGCGCTGGTCGCGCCGCACCGCCTCCATGCTGCCCTGCGTGAGAACCGTACCCTCGGCCATCACGATCACCGGGTCGCACAGGGCGGCGATCAGGTCCATGTCGTGCTCGATGATGCAGAACGTATAGCCGCGCTCCGCATTCAGGCGGCGGATGTCGGCGACCAGCCGGGCCATCAGGGTCGGGTTGACCCCGGCCCCCGGCTCGTCCAGCAGCACCAGTCGGGCATCGGTCATCATCGTACGCCCGAGCTCGAGAAGCTTCTTCTGCCCGCCCGACAGGTTGCCCGCGAACTCGTCGCGGACATGGTCGAGCTGCAGGAATTCGAGCACCTCCTCCGCCCGGTCGCGGATTCGCCGCTCCTCGCCGCACACGCGCCGCCAGTGGAACCATGACGAAACGATGCTCTCGCCGGATCGATCTCCCGGCACCAGCATGAGGTTGTCGAGCACGGTCAGCCGTTCGAACTCGTGCGGGATCTGGAACGTGCGCACGAGACCGCGCCGGAACAGCAGGTGCGGCGCCAGTCCGGTCACATCGTCGCCATCGAGCAGGATCCGCCCCGCGTTCGGCCTGATGAAGCCCGCGATGATGTTGAACAGCGTCGTCTTGCCGGCGCCGTTCGGCCCGATCAGCCCGGTGATCGTGCCACGGCCAACATCGAAACCGCATTCGTCGACGGCTCGCACCCCGCCGAAGTGCTTGCCGACGCTCCGGATCGACAGGATCGCGCCCGTTTCGGCCTCCGCGCGCGGACCAATGGTGCTTTCTGACGATGACAAGCCGAGCCGCCCTGCACTGTTAGTATATCCGCACACAAGCGCCGCACCGGGAATTGCGCGCGCCGGTCAATACGGATGGTGGCGCACTCCTAGGGATAAAGCACGCAGGAATCAAGGTGCATGTCCCGGCCCGACCGACACGGCATTCATCAGCGCAATTTTGTGACCGCGTGACAAGAATTTACGCCATGACAAGCAAAAACAAAGTTACGTTAGTTGTATACTTTACTTTCTTCAAATATACTTCGCATTATGCAAATAAAAATGCAACATAATGCTATTTAGAGAATTCTTAACATTTAGATGGTATTCGAGGGAAGTATCGCGGCCATCTAACCGACGCGTGCCTTGAATGGCGCAGCTGCGATGATTTGGCGCGATGATTAGGTCGGCCGGATCACCGTCCGACTCGAGTTCATTGACGGTGTAGACATTGAACGAGCGCGGCAGTACCCCTGAGCACGAGAATTCGGGCAGCTTTCCAGACCTAGCTGCCGTCACTTCCGTCATGCGTCAAGTATGGCCGCGCCGCTTGGCGGCGGGTTTGATCGCCGTTGCGGTGGTCCTGATCGCAACACTGACGGTGGCCTCTCGGACTGAGGTACTTGGCGCCCCCATTGCCATAAATAGCGTACTGGGCCTGGAATTTGGAACGCTGGGCGGCGACGCGACGATAGCCGGAACCGCTACGATCGATCCCGCGACGAACGCCAAGACCGTGAGTGGCGGGGTCTCGGATTTCGGGGGTGCGCACAGGCGCGCCTCGTTCCTGGTGACAGGAGACCCCAACGTTGCGTTCACGGTGATCCTGCCTTCGTCGGTGACCGTGACGTCCGGGCCCAATACGATGACGCTCAACGCATTCTCTTCGAGTCCGTCGGGCGTCGGCACTTTGAATGGTTTGGGTTTCAGTATCCTCTACGTCGGCGCAACGCTGCAGGTAGGGGCCAGCCAGCCGGCGGGGGCGTACAGCGGCGCGTTCACGGTGGTCGTCAATTACTGAGAAAGCCTGTCCTAAGATACTGAATTGATACGACTAATTGTCTCTGGCACGAATTTTGCTGAAAAAACCATGACCATCATCCATTCGGATGGTCGGAGTTCGAACCAGCAAGGCCAAAAGACTGGCGAGCTGGATTGGAACGAAACAGCATTAACGGAGACAAGTCATGAAGTTTGGTAAGAGCATTGGCATAGTGGCCGCCGGTTTGACGGCGATCGGGATGGCCGGCTTCGCGTCGAGCGGCGCGCAGGCGGCCAGCGACACCGGCACGGCGAACGCGACCATC
>JBFIFO010000017.1:0-38032 GCA_041602815.1 Alphaproteobacteria bacterium
GGTCGGCGACGAGCAGGCCGCGGCGGTGCTGATGAAGGGCATGACCGTCGAATACCTCCTGAACCGCACGTATCCGGTTAAGGCCGGCGAGTGGGTCCTGTTCTACGCCGCCGCCGGTGGCGTCGGCCTGATCGCCGGCCAGTGGGGCAAGGCGCTCGGCGCCCGCATGATCGGCATCGCCGGCGGGCCGGAGAAATGCAAACTGGCCTTGGCCAATGGATACGAGGCCTGCATCGATCGCCGCACCGAGGACGTCGTCGAGCGGGTCAAGGAGCTGACCGGCGGCGCCGGCGTGCCGGTGGTCTACGACTCGATCGGCGCCGGCACCTTCGAGCAGTCGCTGGACTGCCTGGCCCCGCGCGGCTATTTCGTCTCCTTCGGGACGACCGGCGGTCCGGTCCCGCCGGTCATGGCACCCGAGCTGCAGAAACGCGGCTCGCTCTATTTCACGCGGCCCACGCTGGCGACCTACATCGCCGCCCGCGCGGATCTCGAGGCCTCGGCCGCCTCGGTGTTCGACATGGTGGCGAAGGGCGCGATCAAGGTCGGGATCGGCCAGCGCTACAGGCTCGACGAGGCGCTCCGCGCCCATGAGGACCTCGAGTCCGGGCGTACCTCGGGCTCGTCGATCATAACGCTCTGAGCACGACGCAGGATTCAGGGAGGACAGGTATGACGGATTCGGTTGGCGTGATCGGACTGGGAATCATGGGCGGCGCGATGTCCGCCAATCTGGTCGAGGCCGGTTTTTCGGTCACCGGATACGACATCGACGAAACCGCCCGCAACCGCCTTGCGGACAGGGGTGGCGCGATCGCCGCATCGCCGGGCGCGGTGGCCGCGCAGGCCGGGACCATCATCACCAGCCTGCCGTCGCCGGCCGCGCTCGATGCGGTGGTGAACGGTGCCGACGGGCTGATCGCCGCCGGCCACACGGAGCTCACGGTGATCGAGACCAGCACCTTTGCCATCGAGGACAAGCAACGCGCCCACGACGCTCTGGCCGGCGCCGGCATCACCCTGCTCGACTGCCCGCTCAGCGGCACCGGCGCACAGGCCATCACCCGGGATCTGCTGGTCTATGCCAGCGGCGACCGCGACGCCTACGAGCGCTGCGTTCCGGTACTCGAAGGCTTCGCCCGGGGCCACCATTACGTCGGGACGTTCGGGGCCGGCAGCAAGATGAAGTACGTCGCCAACCTGCTGGTCGCGATCCACAATGTCGCCTCCGCCGAGGCGATGGTGCTGGGCATGAAGGCCGGCCTCGATCCGCAAATTATCTATGACGTCATCGCCGACGGCGCCGGCGGCTCGCGGATCTTCCAGCTGCGCGGCCCGATGATGGTGGCGGACACCTACGAGCCGGCGACCATGCGCATGGAGATCTGGCAGAAGGACATGAAGGTGATCGGCGAGTTCGCCAGCGCGCTCAAGAGCCCGACACCACTCTTCGCGGCCGCGGCGGAGGTCTACAAGGCGGGCATGGCGCAGGGCCGTGCCAAGCAGGACACCGCCTCCGTGTGCGGCGTGCTCGAGGAAATCGGCTGCCTCGAGCGTGGCAAGGGTTAGAACAGCAGGCTTGGCAGGTAGGTCGCGATCTGCGGGAAGGCCGCGATCAGCGCCATGCCGATCAGCATGACGACCCAGTAGGGCGTCGAGCTCCGGAAGATCTCGACGATCGACACCGCATCGTCCTGGATCGCCGCCTTGACCGTATAGACCAGCAGGCCGAAGGGCGGGGTCAGCAGCCCGGCCTCGATGGCAATGATTCCGACGATCGCAAACGCAATCGGGTCGTAGCCGAGGTTGACGGCGATCGGCTCGAAGATCGTCACCGTCAGCAGCATGATCGAGATCGAGTCGATCACCATGCCGAGCACGAACCAGATCAGCACCATCACGCCGAGGATCATCCACGGCGCCATGCCGGACCCGAGGAACACGTCCTGGATGGCGTTGGTCACGCCGGTCATGGCGAGGGTGCGCGAATACAGCGCCGCCGTCACCAGCAGCAAGAGGATCGGGGCGGAGGTGCGGCCGACGGACAGGATCGCGTCGAACATGTCTCGCCACCGCATGCCCTTTGCCAGCCCCAGGACAAGGCCGATGAAGGCGCCGGCGCCGGCCCCCTCGGTCGGCGTGAAGGTGACCGTGCCGAACGGTGTCGGCAGCCCGAACCAGATGCCGCCGAGCACGACGACGACGACGGCGACGATGCCGACCGCGCTGGTCACGACGGCCTTCAAGTCGACTTCCTCGCCGTCGTCCGGTTCGGCCGGCGCGCCGGCCCGCGCTGCGCCCACGACTTGCGGCCGCAGGATCGCCGTGCCCAGGACGTAGGCCAGGAACAGGACGACCAGAAGGAAGCCCGGCAGCACGCCGGCGAGGAAGATCTGCCCGATCGATCTTTCGGTCAGCAACCCCCACACGATCATCAGCACGCTGGGCGGGATCAGCATGCCGAGACAGCTGCTGCCGGCCACCGCGCCGAGGGCGAATCCCTGATGGTAGCCGTAGCGCTTCATCTCGGGATAGGCGATGCGCGAAAACGCCGCCGCCGATGCAATGGAAACGCCGGTGACGAACGAGAAGATGGCGTTGCCGAGCACGGTGGCGACCGCAAGGCGGCCCGGAATGCGGCGCAGTCCCCGGTTTATGCCCTTGTAAACGTCGGTCACCGCGCCCGACTTGCCGATGAACTCACCCATCAGCATGAACAGCGGGATCACCGCGAATTCGTAGGCACGCAGCGCCTCGTAAGCGGTGTTGGCGAGCATCTTCTGGACCACGGTGAAATTGCCGCCGGTGACCAGGAAGATGCCGAGCGCGCTGGTCACGCCCAGGGCGATGGCGATGTGCACGCCGAGCGCCACCAGCACCAGGAGGCTGATGATCAGAACAACTGCGACATTGACGTCAAACACGTGAGGCCCCCGGCCGCATTGCTGTGGTTACCCGTGGAACCTGGCGTCCTCGTCGACCTCGGAGTCCAATTCCCCCGGCCGGAAAACGTCGAGATACGCCATGATCAGGTAGTTGATGGCGGCCAGCGCGCCGCCGAACAGGATCATGAACCGGGTCGGCCAGCTCGGCACCCGCAGGGCGCCCTCGCCCTCGAACTCGTTGGCGACCCAGGAATAGACCGCGTTGTCCCAGCCGCCGACGACGATGGTCAGGAAGAAGGCGACGCCCAGCAGATAACCGACGGCCAGGGCGGTGCGGCGCAGCCAGGCGGGGAACCGGTCGATGACGAACTCCGCCCGCAGCATCGAGCGGCTGCGGATCGCAAAGCCCGCCTGCAGGAACACGATGATGACGATGGAATTCATCACGATCTCGCGCACGCCGTAGACCGGCGCGTTGAAGATGCCGCGGCCGATGATGTCGGCCATGATGAAGAACGTCAGCATGAAGGCCCAGAACGCTGCCAGGACCATGAGAAACCGGGTCAGGCGGTCGTTCCATCGGATGAAGGACATGTCGTTTCCCCTCACTGCGCCGCTGCGCCGGCCGTGCGACCTGTCGTGTCCAGGTTCGGCCGGAGGGCGGAATCCGGTGCTCCGGGATACCCCGAAAAGGCCCACCGGTTGGGCCAAGCTGCCGGGCCGGAACCCAACCGGTGGTGGTCAGTGACCGTGACGCGCCGGGGCCACGCCTATTTGACGACGTAGCGGATCGGCCACGTGTAGCCGTGCTTCTCCGCGCTCTCGAGGGCGAGGTTGAGAACCTGCTTGGCCGGCAGTCCTTCAGCCTCCAGCTCGTTTGCGTAGGCCTGCGGCCAGTCCTTGAGCGACTGCGCCCATTCGAGGCGCACGTCGGGGCCGAGCTCCTTGACCGTCGCGAGGCCGGCCTTCAGCTTCTCGATGTCGCTGCCGTAGCGCTCCTTGTTGTTGGAGCCGGTCTTTTCCTCGAAGTCGGCCGCGACCTCGAGCATGATGTCCTGGACCTCCTTGGGCAGACCGTTCCAGAAGTCGAGATTCGCCGTCAGGCCGTGCCAGGTGATCGAACCGAACCCGATCAGCGTGTAATAGGGGCCGGGCTCGTAGAGCTTGAGGTTGACCCAGGCGCTGGGGAACATGATCCAGCCCTCGTAGATATGGGTCTTCATGCCGGTATAGGCTTCCGGCAGCGAGCCCTGGACCGGCGTGACACCGGCATACTTCAGCCAGTTGAGATTGAGGCCGGCGCCGGCGATCTTGACGCCCTTGAGATCGGAGACCTTGTTCCAGTCGAACGAGGTGCCAAGGTTGTAACCGCCGTCGGCGATCCGCGCCAGGAGCCTCTGATTGAACTTTTCCTCGAAGACGTTGGTCAGGTAAGGGACCTGCCGGTAGACGTCCTGCGCGACCTTGAGGCTCACGGTCGGGTCCATGGTGCCGAACGGCAGCATCACCTGGAAGGCGTGCAGCTTCAGGTTCGACGGCTCGAAACAGAAGCAGAAGCCGCCGATATCGACGATACCGTCGCGAACACCCTCGAAGGTCTCGTAGACCTTGACGATCGAGCCGCTGTAGCCCTCGACGAAATTGATCTTGTGCTCGGTCCGCTCCTCGACGCGCTTCTTCAGCTCGGTCTGGAAATAGTCCTTCATCAGCCCGGCATAGACCACCGCCGGCGGATGACCCGAGGCGATTCGGATGGTGATGGTCTTGGCCTGCACCGTGCCGGCGGCTGCGATGATCATGCCGGCGACGACCGCAGAGGCGGCCAGGGCGGCAATATTCTTGGCAAGGAATGTCATCATTCTTCTCCCTGGTTGGCCGGAACGGGCAGCGCAAGCCACCACGCACCGTGGTCCGCGCCTTGACGCGCGGTTGAACATGATCCGGGAGAATTGCACAAAGACGCCCGGGACGTTGCCGACTCGTCGAGAACGGACCATCCCGAAATGCTTTTCCTCCCGTTTCCGCGTCGCATTCCGGCCCGCTCCGGTGCGCCGCCTTTTTCCAATGCGGACTAACAATAGCGCCGACCGGCCCGGCCCTGTTATCTTTTTTTCGAATGATAATATGCGGGAGCGGCATTGTATTTTCGGCGCCCGGGCGCGTATTGCTGATATGATCTTCATGGCAGCCGGCGGAGGACGACATTCGATGAAGGCCATGGTCCTTGAGGCGCCCAACAGCTTGGCGCTGCGCAAAGTGGCACGCCCGCCGCTCGAAGACGGCAACGTGCTGGTCCGGGTGCGCAACACCGGGATCTGCGGCACGGACCAGAGCATCTATTACGGCGGCATACCGGTATCCTACCCGCTGATCATGGGGCACGAGGCGGTCGGCGAGATCGTCGAGGGCGAAGGCGCCGGCGGCCTGGCGCTGGGCGCGCGGGTGATTCTCGATCCGGTCTATTTCTGCGGCCGTTGCTACCAGTGCCAGGCCGGGCAGACCAATCTGTGTCCGAACGGCGGCCTCGTCGGCCGCGACCGGGACGGCGGCTTTGCCGAATACGTGGCGGTGCCCGCGGGCAACGTCTACGGTCTGCCGGTGGAGATCCCGGACGGCGCGGCGCCGTTGATCCAGGTCCTGACCACCTGCCTGCACGCGCACCGGCTGGCGAAGATCTTCCCCGGCGAGGCGGTCGCGGTGATCGGCCTCGGCGTGACCGGCCAGCTCCACGTGCAGCTTGCCAAGGCGCGCGGGGCGTATCCGGTGATCGGCATCACGCGCAGCGAATGGAAGCGTGAGCTCGCGGCCGAACTGGGTGCGGATGTCACCGCGGCGCCCGGCGGCGACGCAACCAGGGCGATCCGCGAAGCCACCGGCGGGCGCGGTGCCGACCTCGTGATCGAATGCGCGAGCCGCGTGTCCGTTCTCGCCCAGGCGATGAATCTCGCCCGGATCGGCGGGCGTGTGCTGGCCTACAGCACCTATACCGAAAAGCAGGGCGAGTTGCCGTTCTACGACTGGTACTTCAAGGAACTGCAAATCATCAATGCACGTGCCGCCAAGAGCGAGGACTACCCGGCCTGCATCGACCTCGTGCAGCGCGGACAGGTGCGCCTGGAGCCGCTGATCAGCCATACGCTACCGCTGCCCAAGCTCGACGAGGCGCTGGCGTTGCTGACCGGCGGCGACTCGTCGCGCCACATGAAGATCATCCTCGACCACGCGGCATAACGAACCAGGGCGGCAAGTCGCCCCACATAAATCCTGTGGTCCGCTGTGCATTGCATAATGTCGTCATTGAGAGCGCAGCGAAGCAATCCAGTCTCCCGGATCATCTGGATTGCCGCGGCGCTTCGCGCCTCGCAATGACGGCAAGGCTTTACCGGGTGGTAATGACGGCCGTGCGCCGTCGCGGTCGTTCCTCTGACTACTCCGCCGGGATCTGCTTCTGCTTGCCCTGCTTCTCGCGCAGCGCCATCAGGACCTTCTCGGACGTGGCCGGCAGCGAGTGGATGCGCACGCCGACCGCATCGAAGATCGCGTTGGCGATGGCGGCCGCGGTCGGCACCGAGGTCGGCTCGCCGACGCCCTTGGCGCCGAACGGGCCGGTCGGGTCGTAGTTCTTGACGATGTCGACCTCGATTTCCGGCATGTCGAGGCTGGTCGGCATGATGTAGTTGGTCAGGTTCGGATTGATCTGCCGCCCCTCCTCGTCGAACAGGATCTCCTCCTGCAATGCGAGGCCGATGCCCATCGAGATGCCGCCCTCGACCTGGCCCTCGACCAGCGTCGGGTTGATCGGCGTGCCGCAATCATGCGCCGCGACGACGCGCAGCACCTCGACCTCGCCGGTCTCGTCGTCGACCTCGACTTCGGCGACCTGGGCGGCGTAGACATAGGTGCTGAACGGCTTGCCCTGGCCGGTTTCGGGGTCCATCGCCACGGTCGGCGGGTTATACGAGGCGCTGCCCAGCGGCGGCCGCCCCATCACCACCTGGGCATGGTTGGCGACGTCGCCGATCGGCAAGTACTTCTGCGGAAAGCCGATGACCTGGATCTTGCGGTCGCGCGCCTCGAGCTGATCGGGCCGCACGCCGAGCATCGGCGCCGCCACCTCGAACAGGACCTTCTTCGCTTCCGCCGCGGCCATTTGTATGGCATTGCCGGTCACGTATGTGGTGCGGCTTGCGATGGCGCCGGTGTCCATCGGCGTCGCGTCTGTATCGCCCGACACGACATGCACGTCGTCCGCAGCGACGCCCAGCTCCTCGGCGGCGATCTGGCCGAGCACGGTCAGCGCCCCCTGCCCCGTCTCCACCGTGCCGGTCAGCACTGTCGCGGTGCCGTCCTCGTTGACCTTGACCAGGGCGGCGCTGGGGTTGGCCGCGACGGTGAATCCGATCGGATACCACATGCAGGCGATGCCGCGGCCGCGTCGTTTCATTCGGCCTGCTCCCGCCAGCCGACGCGGTCGGCCACCGTGTCGAGTGATTCCTTGACCGCGACGCTGTGCAGCACCTGGCCCGTCGGGCTCGACGAGCCCTCGTCGAATACGTTGCGAAGGCGGATCTCCAGGGGATCGATGCCAAGCTCGCGGGCGATGTCGTCCATGTGCGACTCGTAGCCGAAGCAGACCTGCGGCGCGCCGAATCCGCGCATCGCCCCGCACGTCGTCTTGTTGGTGTAGACGGCGTAGGCCCTGACTTCGAGATGATCGATCCGGTACGGGCCGACCGACAGGATCGCGCCCTTGCCGAGGGTCGTCTCGCTCCACGAGCAATAAGCGCCCCCGTCAGCGACGATGCGCACCTTACGGGCGACGATGCGGCCGTCCCGCATGACCCCGGTCTTGTAGTCCATGATGAAGGGATGGCGTGTCGTCGAGGACACGAACTCGTCCTTGCGCGTGAACACGCCCTTGACCGGGCGGCCGGCCTTGCGGGCCAGCAGAGCCAGCACCGGCTCGGTCGTGATCTCGTTCTTGCCGCCGAAATTGCCGCCGACGATGGTGCCGACGATCTGGATCCGGTTGACCGGCAGGTCGAGCGTGCGCGCGACGTCGGCCCGGCCGAGCGTGATGCGGCCAAGGCTCGAGAGGATCTTGACGCGGCCGTCGGGCTCCCACAGGGCAATCGTCGCGTGCGGCTCCATCGGCACGTGCTCGACCATCTGGGTCGAGAACCGCCCCTCCATGACGAGGTCAGCGCCGGCCAGCGCCTTCTCGACGTCGCCCTTGCGGATCACCTTGGTGGCGTAGATGTTGCTGTCGCCGTGAATCTTCGGCGAGTCCTCCTTCATCGCCTCGAGCGGGTCGAGGACCAGCGGCAGCGGCTCGTACTCCACCTTGATCCTGGCGAGGGCGTCCTGCGCCTGCTGCTCGGTCTCGGCCGCCACCGCGACGATGCCGTCGCCCATATGGCGGACCTTCTCGTCCGCCAGCACCGGCTGATCCTGGTAGGACGGACCGAAGGAGTTGACCGGGATTTCCTTTCCGGTGAGCGTGGCGACCACCCCCGGCATCTTCTCCGCCTCGCTGACGTCGATGCTCGCGATCCTGGCGTGCGCGTACCGACTGCGCAGGATCTTCATGTGCAGCATGTTCGGGAACGAAAGATCGTCGATGTAGCGGGTCTGGCCGGTGATGTGCGGCCGGCTGTCGGGCCGCGTGACGCGCTGGCCGACCGCAGGGGTCTGCTTGTTCGCGTCGGGGACGATCTGCGGCGCCCGGCCGCCTTCGCGGGCCACCGCGGGAACCGCCGTCGCGTCGGCCTCCTTCAGCTCCGCCAACCGGTCCGTCCGCAGCGCGTCGTCTACCTTGATGACCATGCCCGTCTCCTTTCGCCTAGGCGCGCTCTGCCGTGGCCCCGCCGCGTGCCGCCACTTCCATCACCGCGTCGATGATCTTGGTATAGCCGGTGCACCGGCACAGGTTGCCCGACAGCGCCTCGCGCACATCCGCCACGGTCGGGGTCGGATTCTTGTCCAGCAGTGCCTTGGCCGAGATGATCATGCCCGGCGCGCAGAAGCCGCACTGGAAGGACGAGAACAGCTCGAACATTTCCTGCAGCGGGCTGAGCTTCTGGAAATCGCTGAGCCCCTCGATGGTCAGGACCTCGCGGCCGTCGGCCTGCGCCGCGAGCATCAGGCAGGCGTTGACCGGCTCGCCGTCGACGAGGACCGTGCAGGCGCCGCAGTCGCCGACGTCGCAGCCCAGCTTGGCGCCGGTCAGCCCCAGGTTCGACCGCAGCAGCGTCAGCAGGGTCGTTTCCGGCGGAACGTCCGCGCCGCGCGTCTTGCCGTTCACCGTGATCGTCACGTCCATGATCCCTCCGCCTCTCCGTTCGTCAGCCCGCGGCCTGTTCGGTCGCCTCGTCGAGGACCCGCCGCGTGAGCGCCCGGATCAGCTCGCACCGGTAGGCCGCCGACGCCCGGAAATCGTCGATCGGCTTCGCCTCGATAACCGCCATATCGGCGGCTTCGGCAATAAGGGTAGCGTCCGGGGCCCTGCCGTCCAGTAGCGCCTCGGCCTTTTCCGCGCGGATCACTGTCGGCGCGACGGCGCCGAGCGCAATCCGCGGCGCCGCGATCTTGCCGTCGGTTAGCGATAGCGACGCCGCCGCATTGACCAGCGCCAGCGCCTGCCCCTTGCGCAGGCCGAACTTGCGGAAGCTGCACGGCTTGCCGAGGTTGGCCCGAGGAATGACGATGTCGACGAGGATCTCGCCTGCCTGCAACGCGGTCTTGCGCGGGCCGACGAAGAACTCGATGAGCGTCATGCGCCGCCGGCCATCGGGGCCGGCAACCGTCACCTCGGCATCGAGCGCCACGAGCACCGGCCCGCTGTCGAGCGACGGCACGCAGGTCACAAGATTGCCGCCCAGCGTGCCGAGATTACGCGTCTGGACGGCGCCAATGGTGCGCGCGGCATCGATCATCGACGGCGCATGCCGGCGCACCAGCTCGGAGTCCATGATCTCGGTGTGACTGACCAGACTCCCGAAGCGCAGCCCGTCGTCGGTCTCCTCAATCCCCTTGCACTCCGCGATGCGGGTGAGGTCGACCAGCAGGTCGGCGGTGGCCGTCTCGTGCTTGAGGTCGACCAGCAGGTCGGTGCCGCCGGCCAGGGCCCGCGCCTTCGCGCCGTTTTCCGCGAGCGCCGCCACCGCGTCCTCGACGGACTGCGGCGCCAGGTAATCGAACGGTCTCACTCCCGCCTCTCTTCCGTGCGATGCCCGGCCAGCGGACGGCGGGGCGGCCGCTCTGCCGACCGCCCCGCGTCGCTCATCGTCAGGCCGCGGCGCCCTGCAGGACGCCGTTGGCGATCTTCTTGAATTCCTCGGCCGTGAGCAGGCGCTTGTGATCGAGGCCGAACTGCTTGACGCCCATCAGGATCTCGGTCATCTGCTCGTCGGTCGCCTTCATCTGGAACTTCTCGAGCCAGACCTTGATCGAGTCCATGCCGCTGCCCTTGCCCATGACGACATCCGCCTCACGCTGACCGACGAATTCCGGCCGGAACGGGAACAACTCGGTCTGATACTCCTTGCCACAGTTGCGGAACCAGTTGGCGATGATGCCGGATTCGACCTGGAACAGCTGGTCGCCGACGACGGAGCGGTTGCTCGGCACGGCAATCCCCGAGACCTCCTGGACCAGCTTGGCCAGCGGATAAAGCTTGTCGTAATTGATGCCGATGTCGATGCCGTACATCGTCAGCAGCGCCATGACGACGTCCTCCGTCGGCGCGTTGCCGGCGCGCTCGCCAACCCCCAGCACGGTCGAGTGAACGACCTCCGCACCCTCGGCCAGCGCCATGATGGTGTTGGCGACGCCCATGCCGAAATCCTGGTGGAAATGCGTTTCCAGGCGCGTATTGACCCGCTTCTTGACCTCCTGGACGAAATACTTCATCGCGTGCGGCGAGACGACGCCAAAGGTGTCGACCAGCGCCAGCGCATCCATATGCCCTTCCTTGGCGACACGGTTGATCAGGTCCATCACCCAGTCGATGTCCGAGCGCGAAAAGTCGATCGGGAAGAACACGACCTCGAGCCCCTTCTCGTGGGCGTAGCCGGTCGCCTCGATGGACAACTCGATGGCCTTTTCCAGCGGCCATTTGTACGCATGCTCGATCAGATGCGTGCTCGCCGGTACCTCCATGATCAGCCCCTTGACCCCGGCATCGACCGAGGCGTCGACGTCATTCTTCATGCAGCGGCAGAACGAGTAGATCTCCGGGCCGAGGTTGCGCTTGTTGATCTCGTAGATGGCTTTGAAGTCGTCCTTGGACACCGCGGGCAGGCCCGCCTCGATGCGGTGGATCCCCGCCTCGGCCAGCGCTTCGGCGATGCGCAGCTTGTCGTCGATCGTATAGGCGATTCCGGTCTGCTGTTCGCCGTCGCGCAGCGTCACGTCATGAATCTTGATTTGCTTCGGGAAGGCGAAGTCCTTCGTCACTTCCTTCTCGAAGTTCCAGGAACTGACGAACCAGTCATCGGATTGCCAGGGATGTTCACTCATTTCGGTGGCTCCTCCAGTAGCTCTGTCCTCGAACCGGACACCGCAACGCCCGCAACCGGCCGCAGGATGGCAAACCCGACCTTGCGCCGCGTCCAGAATCTCCATCTTTGCAGGGCGGACCGGGTGCGTGCTCCCCGCCCGGTCGCGGCCCCGGTATCATATTAGAACCTTACAAGTATGAGCGAAAATTCCAAATCAATCTACCGCTATGCGGCGCCCACATAGGCCGCGCGCCTAAAGAAGATACCAGAGGAGCAGGGGCAGCACCGCAAAGGTCAGCAGCGTCGAGACCACGACCATGCCGGCAACGCCCTCCGGCTCGGCGCCGTACTGCTTGGCGAACAGGTAGTTGAACACGGCGTTCGGCATCGCGGCCTGCAGGATGGCGACGCCGCGGCCCACGCCCTCGAGGCCCAGCAGCGCGGCGACGGCGTGGCCGACGGCAAAGCCGATGGCGAGCCGCGCCAAGGCGAGGAACAGGCTGGTCTGCAGGTTGCGCACCTTCAGGCGGGCGAGGGAAAAGCCCAGCGTGATCAGCAGCAGCGGGATGGTAATGCCGCCGAGCAGCCGGGTTGCATTGTTGATCCACTCCGGCACCGCGGTCCGGGTGACGAGGAAGCTGAACGCGATGACGACGGCGTAGATGATTGGGCTGCGCGCGATCCGGCGCAGCGACAGCTCGCCCGAAGCGACGACCGGCGTGGTCACGAAATGGTTCGAGGCGATCACCACGTAGAATGCGATGCCGAGCGCCAGCCCTTCCTCGCCGAACGCGAACAGGCACAGCGGCAGCCCCATGTTGCCGGTGTTCGGGTGCATCAGCGACGGCAGATAGCCGCGCACCGAGAGTCCCGTCAGCCGCAACAGCGGATACGCCGCGACGGCGGCCATGACGAGGCTGAGCGCCGCCGCCCCGGCGATCCGCCCAACGGCCGACAGATCGAGCGTGATGTTGGCCAGGGTCGAGAACACGAGGCACGGCGTGCCGACATGGGTGACCAGCAGGGTGACGTATTCCGGCTCTTCCTTCTTGCCCATCCGCGCCATCACGTAGCCGACCGCGACGGCGATCATCACCGGCGCGACGATGGCGAAGAGCTGGGCGATCATGAACCGGGCCGGCGGCCGCCGGGCCGGTGCTCAGAACGCGAGCTCATCGAGGTCGACCGGCAGCCGGACCACCTCGCCGCGCGCCGCCGACAGGTCCATGGCCATGGTCAGCACGAGGTTGCGGTGGCCGTCGCGGGCCGTGGCGTGCGGCGTCGTCAGGCCCATATGGATGCGGCCGAACCATTCCTTGGTCTCCTCGCGCATCGGCCCCCAGAGTTGCCCCTGCCAGATGTCGCCGGGCGGGTAGCTGGTCAGGAAATCGACGTGCCGGTCCATGCCCTTGTCGAAGCCCTCCGGGTCGTAGCCGGCGCCCTGCGGCACGTCCGAGGCCAGCACGAGATCGCGGTGCGTGTCCTCGATATCGATCACCCCGCGGGTGCCGACGATGCCGATCTCCAGCCCGTAGACCGAGCCGGGCCACACGACCGGCAATGCCCAGCTGATATTCATGCTGAACAGCGTGCCGTCGTCCATGGTGAACAGGCCGAAGGTCGAATCCTTCGTGCCGTACTGCGACAGCGCCTTGTCGTTGGAGCCGGCATAGACCGACACCGGCTCCTTGCCCTCCATCAGCCACAGGCTCATGTCGAGGCTGTGCGTGCCGGACACCACCATCGGCGTCAGCGTCTTGCGCTGGTTGGTGCGCTGCACGGTGGCGATCGGCACCATGCGGTTCATGAAGGCGCGGGTGACGACGCCCGTGACCTCGCCGATCTGGCCGGTGGTCAGCTTCTCCTTGATGGCAAGGAACCGCCGGCGGAAGCGCTGTGTGTAGCCGATCACGGCGTCGGCGCCGGCCGCCTCGATGGCGTCCAGCACCCGCTTCGACTCCTTCGCGTCGGTGGCGAGCGGCTTTTCGATGAACAGGTGCTTGTGGCCGCGCTCGACCGCGGCCAGCGTCGGCGGCCCGTGGTGGTTCTCGTCGGTGGCGATGATGACCGCGTTCACCTCGGGCCGGCTGACCAGTTCATTGAAATCGGTGGTGAAGAAATCGGCGTTCGCATCCTCGGCCAGCCGGCGGCCGAGATCCTCCTTGATGTCGCACAGCCCGAGCCAGCCAATGCCGGGGTATTCGCGGGCGAACATGGCGCGGATGCGCCCGACCACGCCGCAGCCGATGACGGCCAGGCCGATTTCCTTCTTGTCGCTCATCTAGCTCTCCTTGCGAGGGCCCGGGACGGGCCGGACAACAACGATCACTTGGTTTTCTTCGCCTTCCCCCTCGTCCGCCCGAAGATGCCGTCGTAGAAGGTGTACAGGACAACGACGATGAGGATCGTGCCGATCCAGTGCTCGGTCAGCACGTAACCGACGGACTTCCCCTCGAAGACGATCAGCGCGCGCCGCAGGTTTTCGTCGGCCAGCGGCCCGAGGATGACGGCCAGCACCATCGGTGCCAGCGGGAAACCGTATTTCCGCATCACGTAGCCGACGACGCCCGCGGCGAGCATCACATAGACGTCGAAATAGTTCAGGCTGACCGCGAAGGCGCCGATCACGCAGATCGGGATGATCAGCGGCATCAGCAGCGTGCGCGGCAGGCTGAACAGCTTGACGCACGGCCTTACCAGCGCGATCGCCATGCCGTACATCAGGAAATTGGCGATGATCAGCGCGATGTAGATGAAATAGATGAGGCCCGGGTTGTGGGTCTGGATGGTCGGCCCGACGACCACGTTCTTCATCTCGAGCGCCGCCAGGATTGCTGCCGCCGCGGCGTTGCCCGGGATGCCCAGCGTCAGCGTCGGGAGCATCGAGCCGCCGATATTGGCATTGTTGGCGACCTCGGCCGAGACGATCGCCTCGTAGCTGCCCTTGCCCCATTTGCGGCGCTCCTCCGGCCTGGCGCGCCGCCGCGCCACGTCGTAGGACAGGAACGAGGCGACGTTGGCGCCGGCGCCGGGAATCGCCCCGATCACCGTCCCGATGAGGCCAGAGCGGATCGAGGTGCGGGCGTATTTCCACAGCGTCGACATCGGTGGCACGACGCGCCCGACTTCGGCCGGGATCGCGTAGGGGCTCTTCTGCGGCAGGACGCGCAGGATCTCGGTCAAACCGAACAGGCCGATCAGGATCGGGATATAGCTGATGCCGTCCTCCAAAATCCACACCCCGAAGGTGAAGCGCGGCACCGCATCGATGCGGTCGAGGCCGACGAAGGCAACCAGCAGGCCGATCCAGCCAGAGATCCAGCCCTTCAGCGGGCGTTCCCCCGACGACATCGTGCCGCAGATCGCGATCCCCCAGATCGCCAGCAGGAACATCTCCCAGGAACGGAATTTCAGGGCCAGCGCCAGCAACGCCGGGATGAAGGCGATCAGCAGGATGATGCCGACCCAGTTGCCGAGGAAGGACGAGGCGATCGCCGTGCCGAGGGCGAGCCCGCCCTCGCCCCGCTTGGCCAGCGGGTGTCCCTCCATCATCGTCGGCACCGCGTCCGGCGTGCCCGGGATGTTGATCAGCACGGCGGAGATCGCGCCGCCGAAGACGCTGCCGGTGTACACGCCGAGCATGAACATGATCGCCACGTTCTGGCCCATGCCCGCCGACAGGCCAATCAGAAGCGCCATGGCCATGGTGGTGGACAGGCCCGGCATCGCGCCCCACAGGATGCCGAGGGTCGTGCCGAGAAGGCAGATCAGCAGCATGTAGGGCGTGAACGCCTGGAACGCCTGCTCGAGTATCTGCTCCCAGATCATCGCGCCCGCCTCATCCCAGCCCCGGCAGGAGTGTGCGGAAGCCGTACCGGAACACCGCGGCAAGCGCCATGACCACGACGAACGCGACGCCGAAGCAATGGGGGACGAGCGGACGGCGCCAGAAGATCCGCAGGATGACGGTCAGCGAGGCGATCGAGAACAGCTCGTAACCGCTGAAGCGCAGATCGAACGTGCCGACGCGCCAGCGCCATTCGAACGGCACCTGGTCGACCACCACGACGTAGGCGACGATGATCGCGAACAGCAGCAGGGTGCGCCGTCGCTCTTCGTCGCGCAGCCATTCGCCGGCCCCCGACAGGCCGCCGAACAGGTTCTTTGCCCCGCCGTCGCGTACGGCCAGCGCACCAAGCGCCACCGCCATCAGGAGCAGGCTGAACCCGACGAGGAACGGCAGCAGGCCGGGCGCCGCAACGAGCCGGCCCGGGACCTCGAGGCGCACGGCCAGCACCATCGCGAGAATTGCGATTGCGCCGATGACGATGGCGGCGATCAGGTTCTGCCGTGCCGAGACCGGCTCGGCGACCTCTTCCTCGCCGTGAAAACCGGGGCCCTCACTGGGATCGGGCTCATCGTGATCGCGCGACATGTCGTCCGGATGCGAAGTTGCGGTTACCCGTCCACCGGCACCGCCTCGCAGCTGCAAAGCGGCGCCGGCGGGTACGGGGTTTCAGCCTGCTGTCGCCAGGGCGATCAGGCCATGCGCGGCGTGTAGCCTTTAGGCGGCCACCAGGCGTCGAACTGGTTCGGCTCAGGCAGGCCGAGCTCCTTGGTGCCGCGGACCGGCTTGCCGATATGCTCCTGCACCCGTGTGAAGGTATCCGCCGTCAGGCATTCCACCTGCGCCGCGCGACGGTCGGCCGCTTCGCCGATACGCACGTCGGTCTGGAAGAATTTCTGCCTCGCCGTCTTTTTCCATGCGTCCGACTGGAACGCCTTCTCCCAGGCGACGGCGATCTGCTTGAGGATGTCGACCGGCGTATCGCGTTTGAGCGCGAGATTGTAAATCCCGCCGAGCGGCAGCAGCGGCTTGAGCGACGGGATGGCGTCGCCGATCGAGCGCAGCGTGCCGACGCCCTCGACCTCGAGATCGGTCGCCCCGGTCTGCTGTAGCATGCGCAGATTGCCCGCCCGGACATGCTCGATATGCTCGTGCACACCGCCACCGGCGATGTCGACCTCGCCCTGCAAACCGGCCAGCGTCGCCGGCTTGCCGCCCTTGTAGGGCACGAATTTCAGCTTGATGCCGGCGGTCTCCGAGACGATCGCCGCCAGCTCGTGCCAGATGCCGCCGGTGCCCGACGTCGAGATCGAGATCTTGCCGGGGTTCTTCCTGGCGGCCTCGAAGACGTCCTCGACGGTCTGGAAGGGCGAGTCGGGCTTGACCGACCAGGCCGCGAGCGAATTGCCGCCCTGGAAGTATTGCCAGTCCTCCCACGCCACCGAGTCGGAATGGCCCATGACGCGGACGAACTTGTTGTAGTTGGCGGCGCCGAGCCACCAGTAGCCGTCGGCCGGCTTGCCCAGCATGAACTTGGTGGCGACCCCGCCGACCGCGCCCGGCTTGTTGATGACGTTGATCTCCCAGCCGGTCGTCTTGGCCATCTCAGCCGTGATCGTCCGCAATACCGTGTCCGTGCCACCGCCGGCGCCGTACATCACCACCGTTGTGATGGCGCGTTCCGGCCACGCCGCGGCGCCGGCACCCCTTGGTGCGATGACGAGCGGCGTGATCGCCGCGGCGCCGGCGGCACCGACACCGCCGAGGAACTGCCTGCGGTCAAGTTTTGGCAACAGGATACCGCCGCCGCCCTTCTTACCTGTGTCGTTTCCCATTTTGGCCTCCCGGTTTTATTGCTGTGACATGGCTTAAGGGAAGTAAGTCCATCGATGATAGGGACGCCTAAGTATGAAGGAAAATTCCTATTGAACCTATCGATATGTTCCGCCCGCATAGGGGAAGGCGATACCCGCTGCCTAGGTCGGCCCCGCGATTCCCAGCTTGTCGGCGAGATCATCCAGTGCCTCGAGGAGCGGTTGCGGGATCGGCACCCCGTTCTCAAGACGGTCGCGGCGCTTGGCGTGACTCATCTCGCCCGGCAGGCGGATCCGGTCCACGCCCGGCATGCGGGCCGAACCCCGCATCGTGCGGATCACTTCGTCGACGCGGCGCCGGAAGTCGTCCGGCTCCCCGAACGCATCCAGCGAGATCGCCAGCACCGCCTGGCCGGTGTTCGTGGGGGTGACGTCGTCGGCGTTGAAATCGATGACGTCCCGGCCCATGGCGGCGCCGTTGAGGGTTCCGGCCAGAAGTCCGATGATCAGCGCCAGGCCGTAGCCCTTGTAGCCGCCGATCGGCAGCAGGAACCCCTCGTTCGCGCGTTTCGGGTCGGTCAGCGGCTTGCCCTCGCGGTCGATCATCCAGCCTTCCGGCATCATCTCGCCGCGCTGCAGCGCCGTCTTGACCTTGCCGTACGCGGCCACCGTGGTCGCCATGTCGAGGACGATGGCCGGCTCGTCCAACGCCGGGACGGCGACGGCGAGCGGGTTGGTGCTGAGCAGCATGTCGATGCCGCCCCAGGGCGGCAGGTGGTTGGCGCTGCCGACCGCAAGATAGATGCCGATCATGCCGCGCTCGAGCGGGATCCGTGCATAGGTCGAGGCGGCACCGGCGTGGTTGCCGTTGCGCACCCCGGCCCAGCCGACACCGTGTTCCTGCGCCTTCTCGATCGCTGCCTCGGCGGCGCGGCCGACCACCAGATGCCCCAGCCCGTTGTCGCCGTCGACCAGCGCCATCGCCGCATTCTCGCGAACGATGCGGATGTCGGGACGGGTGTTGATGCCGCCGGCCTGGATGCGGCGGACGTATTGCGGCAGCCGGAAGATCCCGTGCCCGTCGGCGCCGTTCAGATCCGGCTCGACGATCAGCGCTGCGCCGGCCCTGGCGTCGTCCGGCAGCAACCCGACCGCCGTGAGCGCGCGCGCCGCGAACGCGGCCAGCCGCGTATGGGAGACCCGATGCATACCCGTGTCCTGTTCCGCCATGATGGTCCCTCAAGCCCCTGTCAGATAGCCGATGAGATCCGTGCCGACGCGCTCGCGCCATTCGTGCACCAGCGGTGCGACCGCGGCGGCGAACGCCACGCGCTCGTCGTCCGACAGGTGGATGATCTCGTTACGCGCCGGATCGATTTCCGCCAGCACCGCCGCATCCTCGGCAGCCGCGAATTCGCGCTGCGCCTGGGTCGCCGTCGCGACGGCGGCATCGACCGCCATGCGAACGTCGTGCGGCCAGGACTCATAGCTTGGCGCGTGGCACAACAATGCCGCGAAGCCCAGGAAATGGCCCGTCAGCGTGATCCAGCGATGGTGATCGAGAATGCCGAAATTGCGGATGTTGGTCAGCGGATTGTCCTGGGCGTCGACCGCGCCGCGCCGCACTGCAGAAACCAGCTCTCTCACGTCGAGCGTGACCGGCTCGAAGCCGAGCATCTCGAACGTCCGAACGTGCAGTTCGCTCGATAACGTGCGGATACGCAGGCCGCGGCAGTCCTGCGGCCGTCGGATCGGTCCCACCCGGTTGGAGACATGCCGGAACCCGTTGTCCCAGAAGCCGAGGATGCGGTAGTCCGAGCACGATGCCAGCCTTTCGGCCAGTAACGTGCCGAGGCGGCCGTCAAGGGCCGCGTATGCCTTCGCACGGTCGTCGACCAGAAACGGCAGGTCGAGCACCGCGAACTCCGGTACGCGCGCGCCGAGATAGCTGGTCGAAAAATAGCACAGCGTCAACTCGCCGCTCCCGACCATGGTCAACAGGTCGGCTGCCTTACGCCCCGCGGCAACGACATTGCCTTCGATCTCGATGCGCACCGCCTCGCCGAGCGGCGACTCGACCTCGCGCTTTACGACCTCGAGGGCGCGACTGTGCACCGAGGCGGGTCCCTGGTACCCGCCGAACCGCATATCGATTGCGACCATGACGGTGCCGCGGCGGCGGTCAGGTGGTGACGTCGCCGCCGGACAGATGCGCCACGGTCTCGCCGGTTTCCGTGAAGGTCCGGGTGACCGTGTCGGTGTCGTAGACCCACAGGATGGTCAGCGGCCCGTCGCCGACATTGATGAACCGGTGCGGCTTGTCCCTGGGAATGAAAGTCGTATCGTACGGCTTGACCGGCGTCCGCTCGCCGTCGATCTCGACCTCCGCCCTTCCCTCGAGAAGCGTGACCTGCTCGTCGCAATTGTGCGAATGCATCGGCACTTTCTGACCGGCCGGGAACCGGGTGATGCCGGTCGTAATGCGCGCCCCTTCGCAGCGCTCGGCGCCAACCAGCAGCGTGGTTTCGACACCGTTGCCGCGGGCAAAGACCGGCGCCTCGTCGATCTTGATGATCTGCGCTTTCGCCATGATGTCCTCTCTTCCTCGAATGACCCGGCACGTCCTCGAATGACCCGGCACGCGTCAGAGCTTACCGGTTATGCACCGGGCGCGGCCATACGAAATTGGCATGACGGAATGCCTGCGGGGCATGCGGCGGTTCAGGGGCGGACCACGCGGGCAGCCTCGCCGCGTTCGGCCGACACGCAGATCGCCTCCAGGACCGCCACGTTGTGGATCATGTCCTCGGCCGAAATCGGATATGGCGCATCGCCGGACGCCGCCGTGGCGAAGGCTTCGAGGTTGGCCCGCGCGGCGTCGATCGCCGGGATCTGGCGGGTCCGGGGCGCACCGCCCGACCGGCATAGGGTGAAATCGACCAGTCCTTCCGCCTCCGGCCGCACCCGGTCGCGCGCCTCGACCCACGCGTCCGACCCGAATATGTGCAGCCGCATGAAGAACGGCGTCTTGAGGATCGCCGTGACGGACGCAGTGGCGCCGCAGCGGAACCTGAGCAGGACGGAGACCACGTCGCCGCCCGGCGCCGCCATCGCCTGCCTCGCCGTTTCCGCATACAGGCGATCGACCGGCCCCAGCATGTCGATCAGCGTATCGGTGAGATGGATGCCCATCGCTGTCATCCCGGCCGCCGGCGCGTGCTCGGCCGCGAGCCGCCAGTTGCCGGGGTCGAGGCCGGCCAGCGAATCGTGGCTGAAATGGGCCTCGGCGTGCATGATGGTGCCGAGCTCGCCGGCCGCGATCATTCGCTTGATCTCGATCAGCGCCGGCTCGAACCGCCGCTCATGGCCGACGCCGAGCACCACGCCGGCCTTGCGGCACGCTGCGACCACGCGCTCCGCGTCGGCCCCGGTCAGGGCGAGCGGCTTTTCGACGAAGACATGCTTCCCGGCCTTGGCGGCCTCGATCGCCTGATCGACGTGCCAGGCATGCGGCGTCGTCAGGATGACGGCCTCGACGTGCGGGTCCTGTAACGCGTCCGCATACACCGCGGACAGGCGGAGCCAGTGGCGCGCCGCGAACTCCTGGGCCGAATCGGGTGCGATGTCGACGGCGCGGACGAAGCGGATGCGCGCGCTCGACCCCTGCACGCTTTCGACCAGGTGCCGGCCCCACCAGCCGAGACCGATGACCGCCGCGTTGATCATGCCGTGGCGTCGCCGCCCTCGACGATCACCAGCTCGTTGATGCCGGCGCCGGCGCGGCGAAACGCCGCGGCCTCGCGGTATTCCGGCGAATTGAAACAGGCCTCCGCCTGCTCCAGCGAGGCAAACTCGATGACCACGTGGCGCTCGAAATTCTCCGGCCCCTCGAGAATCTTGTAGCGGCCGCCCCGGGCCAGCACCCTGCCGCCGTATTTCGCCAGGATGCCCGGCACGAGGTCGGTGTATTTCTTGTATTCCACCGGATCTACGATGCGCGCCCGCGCAAGCCAGTAAGCCGTCAAAATCGCCTCCCTGCATGTGCCGCCACCGGCCGCGGCGTCTCCGCGACGATCATCGACGGCGCCGCGAAAATTGCAACAGCATGGTGGCCACCAGATCGCAAGCCATGCGCGCCCTGCAATGCTGCGATGCAGCACAAACCGCTTGATATCTGACGCGCGGTTACTATCTTTTCTTTGGATTTAGAGATATTTGGGGATTTTTCATGACCGACTTCACTCTGCCGCATCGCAAAAACCGGATGTCCTCGATCCTGGGCGGTATCGGCAATTCCATTTCTCAGCTCCTTGGGTCGCTGCGTGCCGGCCTCGACGCCCGTGACGCGTTCGACCGTTACAGCGTGATGAGCAATGCTGAGCTGGCACGCCGAGGTCTCAAGCGCGAAGAAATTCCGCACCTCGTCATGCGCCGGTATCTTACCGGCGAAAACTGACGCAATCAGGGCGCCGCAAGGCGCCCTTCTTTCGTTCACCCGCGATCACAATCGCTGCGGGATTCCGGCCGCCGGCTCGCACCGTGCACCGTCATGACTGCAGGGCATGACGGTATTCCCTTTCCGCAGATTGACTTTGCGCGTCCATCGGGGACATGCTGGCGCCCGGATGATGGCCGCGCGTGCGGACGCCTGCGCCGGCGCGCCGGTCTGTTTGAAATATGCTTACCTCGGGGGGAACGATGGGCACCGCGAATTTCGGCATCACCGGCGTCGACTGGCAACAGCGCATCAACTGGGACCGGCTGCGCAAGTACCGGCTTGAGAGCGCCCGCGCGCGCATGAAGGCGCACGGCCTGGGCGCCCTGCTGCTGATGTACGACGAGAACGTGCGTTACGTTACCAGCACGCTGACGCCCGGCTGGAACCGCCTGAAGCCGGGCCTGCGCTATGCGATGTTGTGCGGCGACGGCGACCCGGTCCTGTTCGAGCAGGGCGATATCGGCATCCAGATCGAGCGGCACTCGCCGTGGCTGCCGCAGGAGAACATCCGCTACTCCTACGCCTGGATCAAGGGCGCGGCCGGCGCGGCCTCCGATCAGCAGGTGACCAAGTTCACCAACGCGGTCAAGGAGGAGATGAAGCGGCACGGGGTCGCCGGCGAGAAGCTCGGCGTCGACTTCATCGACATCAACATGCTCGGCGCCTTCGAATCCCAGGGCATCACCTGGACCGACGGCATGACGCCGATGATGGAGGCGCGGGCGATCAAGAACGAGGACGAGCAGGAATGCATGCGCATCGTCGCCGCGATCGGCGATGCCGCGCATTACGAGACCATGAAGTTCCTGAAGCCCGGCGTCACCGAGAACCAGGTCACCGCCCATATCATGCAGTTCCTGTACAACATCCCGGGCATGGAGGACGTCGAGGACGTGATCGTCTCGTCGGGGCCGAACACCTGGCCGAACTGGCGCAACTTCTCCGACCGCATCGTCCAGCCCGGCGACATCGTCTTCATGGACCTCGCGGCGCTGACCTGGAACGGCTACAAGTCGTGCTACTACCGCACCTACTGTGTCGGTCGCGAGCCGACCCAGGAGATGAAGGACACCTACGAGATCGCACTCAAGTGGCTGTACGACTCGATCGAGGCGGTCAAGGTCGGGGCAACGACCCGCGACATCGCGATGAAGTGGCCGTCGGCGAAGGAAACCTGGGGCTACGAGGAGGAGGACCAGGCGGCGGCGAACCTGTGGGGCCACGGGCTCGGCCTTGCCCAGTACGACCCGCCCGTGATCTCGCGCATCTGGTCGCTCGACCATCCGATCGAGATCAAGCCGGGCATGGTCTTCGCGCTGGAGACCCAGCATGGCAAGGTGCACAAATACGGCGTGCGGATCGAGGAGATGCTGATCGTCCACGAGAACGAGACCGAGATCATCTCCAACTTCCCGGTGGAGAAGATCACCGTCGTCGATCCGTTGTAAGTCGGTGACGCAGTACATCGTCTCCTTGCGCGATCCTGCCGCGGCCGATCCCGAGCGATTCGGCCCCAAGGCGGCGAACCAGGCCGCCCTGGGCCACGCCGGTCTGCCGATACCGGACGGATTCTGTCTCGATGCGGCGGCCTATCGCGCACAGATCGATGCGCTCGGCCTCCGCGAGGCGGCGGAAAAGGCGGTGAGCCTCGACTTCATGGCGGCCCGGCGCTATCTCTCGCAGGTGCGGGTCGCCCTGTTCGACGAGCCGATCGCGCCGCCGGTCCAGGAGCAGCTGCTCGCCGCCTACCGCGATCTGGTCGGCCACAGCGGCGCGCCGGTTGCCGTGCGCTCGTCTTCGATCATGGAGGACCGCGCCGGCACGTCCTTCGCCGGCCAGTTCCAGAGCTATCTTGGCATTGACAACGAGACCGACTTCCTGACCACGGTACGCGCCTGCTGGGGTGCGCTGTGGTCGTCGCGCGCCATGCGCTACATGGAGGGCCAGGAGCTGAGCCCCAGCGACACCGCCATGGGCGTGCTCGTGCAGACGCTGGTCGATGCGCGCGCCTCGGGCGGCGGCA
Source organism: Alphaproteobacteria bacterium (assembly GCA_041602815.1). GTDB lineage: Bacteria > Pseudomonadota > Alphaproteobacteria > UBA8366 > JADFVY01. Next base: position 23,569 of record JBFIFO010000017.1, read on the forward strand.
TGAGCCAGACAGCGAACGGCGGCATGACGATCAGCGCGACCTGGGGACTCGGCGAGGCGATCGCCCAGGGCGAGGTGGTGCCCGACCGCTACGACCTCGACCGGGACGGGGCGCTCATCGAGTCGACGATGGGCCGCAAGGACCACAGCGTGCACTGCCACCGCCACGGCCCGAGCAGCCGGGCGGTCGCACAGGAGAGGGCCGGCCAGCCCTGCCTGAACGAGGCACATGTCCGCGAACTCGCTGGCATGATGCGGCGGGCGGAGAAGATGATGGGGCGGCCGGTCGAGATCGAATGGGCGATGGACGAGGCCGGGATCAGGATGCTGCAGGCAAGGCCGCTGCAGACCGAGCCGGCCCGCGTCCCGGACGAGATCTGGCTGCGTCATCCGGGCGTGCGCGGCCATCCCGGCGGGATCGGCTGGGGCGCCGGCCGCGCCTGCGTGATCAGCTGCGAATGCGAGCTCGGCCGCGTCGGGCCCGGCGACGTGCTGGTCACCAAGGTGGCGGGGCCGGCGCTGGCACAAGTGCTGCCGCGGGTGTCCGGCGTTGTCGCCGAGTTGGGCGGCAGTACCTCGCACCTTGCCTCGCTGGCCCGTGAGCGCGGAATCCCGATGGTCCTCGGCGTACTCGACGCAACCCAGAAGATCCCGGACGGCGCCCAGGTCGGAGTCGACGGCGTCGCGGGCATCGTGCGCTGGATCAGCTGAAGCACGAGCGCGGCCCGTTGGACGGTTGCCCGAATCGTCCCGCAATCGGCCGGGAAACCCGGTCAATCTTGACCTCGGTCAAAGCCACCTGACATCGCGAGACATATAGTCGCAAGCGCGTCGATTGGCGTAAACATCCGACGAAATCTGTTGCAATATTCCCCGATCGGAGACAGGAACATCGAAACGATGCGTTTTTCTGAAGCGGTCGGGTATCCGCCGCTGTCAGGTCTAGCCTGGCGCAATCAGAAAATGGATTTTACCGTCACTGCGACCGCAACTTTTTGGAGATGAACCCCGATGAGTCACGCGGAGGACACCACTACACACTATTTTACCGGGCGCGAACTGGCACGCAAACAGGCATTCTCCCGTATTTGGGGAAATGAATTGCACGCCGTCTTCAAGGACGTCGCACCCTATTACGATGTTGCCAGCAATGTGGCCAGTCTCGGCATGTGCAAGACTTGGCGCCACCGGTTTCTCTCGGCCGTAGACTTGAAACCAGGAGACGTCGTCCTCGACGTCTGTGCGGGAACCAACGCCGTCGGAATCGGCCTGTTGAAGCGGCAGCCCGCCGCCCGCGTCTGCGCCATCGACCGCAGCCAGGCGATGCAGGATGTCGGCCAGGAACTCGCGCACAAACACGGCGTGACAATCGAGAGCACCGTGGGCGACGCGCACAAGCTGCCGTATCCCGACAACTCGTTCGAAGTCGCCACCCTGCAGTGGGCCTCCCGCCATCTGCAGATCGTCGACGTGTTCTCCGAGGTTCGGCGCGTCCTCAAGCCCGGCGGGCGGTTCTACCACTGCGACATGCTGCGTCCGGAGAACGAGGTCGTGCAGGCGCTCTACAGCACCTACCTGAAGGCTTGCGTGTCGGCGACCGCGCTGATCTTCGGCAGCGGCAAGGAGGCGTGGAGCTGCCGCGACTATTTCGTGGAGGCAGTGGAAATGTTCTACTCGTCGAGAGAACTCACCGAGCTCCTCGAGCATGTCGGATTCTCGCCGGTGACGGCGGAGGACGCCATCGGCGGGGTCATGGCCATCCACCGCGCCGTGAAGGCCTGAAGCGAGACGCGGCCGCGGCCGCTACGCCGCGGCTCCCTACTTCAGGAACATCGGCATGCCCGACACTTCGGCGATGCGCGGGCGGTATGCCTCGGCGTCGTACATCGCCGGGACGTCGACGTTGCGCACGCCTCTGGTACAGATGTCGGCTGGCTCCGTCGTATAACGGCCGTCCTGGATTGCGGTCATCAGCCCCATCTTGCCGTTGGTGATAAGCTGCACCGCCATGGTGCCGAAGTTCCGCCCGACCATGAGGTCCATGGCGTCCGGATTGCCGGCGCGCACGAGGTACGCGAGGTTCTGGACCATCACGTCGACACCCGTGCGCTTCTTGAGGGCATCGCCCACTGTCGGCCCGATTCCGCCCAGCTTGCGGTGACCGAACGCGTCGGCCTCGCCGGACTCGATGACGTCGCCACCGGTAAGCGATGCGCCCTCCGAGACCACAACGATGGCATAGCTCGAGCTGTTGCGCGCCCGGTCCTCGGAAAGCAGTCGCGCAATCTTGTCTACGTCGACCGGCACCTCGGCGATCAGGGTCCGGTCGACGTCGGCGAGATATCCGGTGATGAGCGCCGACTCCCCGGAGTTGCGGCCGAACATCTCGACGACCAGGAATCGCTCGTGGCTGCCGGCCGGCGTGCGCAGCCGGTTGATGAAATCGACCGAGCGGTTGACGCAGGTCGAGAAGCCGATGCAGTAATCGGTGCCGAACACGTCGTTGTCCATGGTCTTGGGGATGCACATCGTCGGAACGCCCTCGTCGTGCAGGCGGGCCGCATAGGACAGCGTATCGTCGCCACCGATGGCGATCAGCACGTCGATCTTCAGGGCGGAGAGGACGGCCAGGACGTGCGCAGTGCAGTCCACCGACTCGGTCCCGTCGGGCATCGGGTATTTCGGCTCCAGGAAGGCCGGCAGATCAGCGCGCCGAACGTTGGACGGGTTCGTGCGCGTGGTGTGCAGGACCGTGCCGCCGGTGCGGTCGATATGGCGGACCACGCTCGGCCGCAGTGTGGCGATCCAGTCGCTCGAGCCGTCCGGGTCATCGGGATTGTAGTTCAGCGGCCCGGCCCAGCCGCGCCGGAAGCCGGTCACCGTCCAGCCTCGGGCGGTCGCCTCGGTCACGATCGCCTTGATCGCCGGGTTGAGCCCGGGGACGTCGCCGCCGCCCGTCAAAACCGCCAGATGCATGTGCCCGTCTCCTCTTCACTGCTGCGGAACCGGCGCCGCGCGCCGGGGATATGCCAGCGTCTTCCCGGATGGGCGGCACTGCTGTGGTGGGACACCCGGCCGGCGCCCCGGGGCGGGCGTGCCCGGCCCAATCTAGCCAAAATCTCCGGCGGTTCGCCAGTTCGTCTCGCGAAATTTGCGAATGCGCCGGTGCCTCAGGACGGAAACATCGGGGTGTGGATCCGCGCGAGGTAGCTTTCCAGCGTGAAATAATCGATTGCACCGCTGTCCAGCAATTCCTTGTCCTCGGGGCGGGAAAACACGACCTCTCCGAGGATTTCGAGCCCCCCGATCAGGCCGTGCAGCCCGACGGCGCGCGATTTGCTGCGATCGCGTGGCACGAAATACAGGGCAAGGGCGTCCCGCTCCTGATCGGCCGCAACGATGAAGTTCCCGGTCAGGCTGTTCAGACGGGCACGGTTGCGTTGCGTCCACTGCCACACCCAGTCGGACGCCGCCTCGACGACTTGCGACGCCGAGCCCCGCCAGACCGCGACGACGACCGGATAGTCCGACAGGAAACCCATGCCGGAGCCGCCGACGACGACGTCGCGGGCCGCCCGCTCCAGCGCGAACTCTGGCGCGTCCTCGGGACGCTGGCAAAAATGCAGATGCAGGTGGCCCGGAATCGACGCGCCGGCATCGACGCCGTTGTAGAACCCGATATAGCCCGGCAGGCGCATGGCAAGTGCGGCCAGATCGTTGAGCAGCTTGGATCTGCCGCGCCGGGCATCGAAACCGAATCCCCACTCCTGGGAGGTGTGTGCCTCGGTGGCGATCACGACATGCGTGGGCATCAGCGGAAACGGATTCATCCAGGCGAAGTACCCGGTATCGCCGATTCGGATTTCGTAGCCCATCTGGCTGCCACGCTGCTGCCACTGGATATTGGCGCGGCACAGGAAACACCCGTCGTTGCTTGCTGTCGTTCCGGCCGGCGGTACCGTGACGCCGCTGCCGTTGAACCGCAGCGCCCGTTTCGGGTTGTACTGCGTTCGGAAGAACCGGTCCGGATCCTGCGGATGATGATGGGTCCGACGCTCGACGTCGTCCAGGTGGTCCTTGATGAATCCGGATTCCTGCTGGTGGATCTTCAGTTCCGCCAGGGCGCTCGCCAGGTCGCTGCCGTCTTCGATGCCACGCAACCGGGCGTTCAGCTCCGCCCACGCCGCGTCATATTCGCTCAACATCTTCTATCCCGCCCCTGACCGTGCCGCCCACGGCCGATCTTGTCCGCCATTCCAACCGCGAGAGCGTTGTATTATAAGTGAAGAAAAATTAATGCAATACAAGCGCTCCCGGACATCGGCCAGGCGCGCCACGCCCAATCGCAGGTCCGACTCACCCCCGACAACGACGGATCGCATCGGACAATTCCCGAACCAGACGTCCCAAGACGAAGCAACAGCAGGAATTCGACCATAATGCGAGGTGACAAGATAATCGTTGAAGCGCATCACAGAAGCGCTGCGCAGGCGATCCTGCCTTTGATCCTGCCGGAGATTCAGGCCTCGCAAGGGAAGTACACGATCGCCGTCGCCGGCGAGTCGGGCAGCGGCAAGTCGGAAACGGCCACCGCGATCGCAGAGTCGCTTGCGCGGCTTGATGTGGCCAGCGTCATCTTCCAGCAGGACGACTACTTCGTACACCCGCCGAAGACCAACGACAGCGTGCGCCGCAAGGACATCAACTGGGTCGGGCCGCAGGAGGTCAGACTCGATCTGCTCGACCGGCACCTGCGGGAATTTCTCGGCGGTGCGGCAGAAATCGAGAAGCCGCTGGCCATCTACGAGGAGGATCGCTTCACCAGCGAGACCATGGCCACAAGCGATGCGCGGGTGGCCATTGCGGAAGGGACCTATACGACGCTGCTGGCGCATGCCAAGACGAAGATCTTCATCGATCGCGATTACCGCGATACCCGCGCCCACCGCGAGAAACGGAAACGCGACGCTGCCGAACTCGACCCGTTCATCGATGACGTGCTGCGCATCGAGCACGGTATCATCTCGTCGCACCGATCCCGGGCGGACATCATCATCAACCAGGACTATTCCGTCGGAACAGGGCGCTGATCGCGGCGGTCCCCGTCGAGATCCGCCTGGCAGGGCACGCGATGCACATCGTATTCCTCAATCCGCAGGGCAACTTCGATCCCGCCGACTCCCATCTGACCGAGCATCCGGATTTCGGCGGTCAATTGGTCTATGTCAAGGAGCTCGCCATGGCCATGGCGGAGATGGGGCACGCGGTCGACATCGTGACCCGCCGGATCGATGATCCCGCCTGGCCCGAATTCGCCTCGGAGATCGACCACTATCCTGGCTGCGAGGCCAATCTGCGAATCTTGCGATTTTGGTGCGGCGGGCCCGAATTCCTGAACAAGGAGCGGCTGTGGGACCATCTGGATGAATTCGTGCGCAACATGCTCGCCTTCTACGACAACCGGCCGCCGGATTTTGTGACCGCGCATTACGCGGACGGCGGGTACTGCGCGGCCCTGACCCGGCACCTGGCCGGCATCGGTTTCACGTTCACCGGCCATTCGCTCGGCGCGCAGAAGCTCGACAAGCTCGGCACGACTCCGGACAACCTGGACCAGATGGAAGCGCGCTACCGCTTCTCGCGGCGCATCGCGGCCGAACGCCTGAGCATGCGCCGGGCCTTCCGCATCGTCACCTCGACCGATCAGGAACGGCGGGAGCAATACGCGCACCCGCTTTACGCCGGCGCCGTGGATGTCAACGCGGACGACCGGTTCGCGGTGATCCCGCCGGGCGTCAACACCCGCATCTTCACCGTCGAGGACGGCACACACGACGCAGACACCCACGCCATGTTGGAGGCCAGGCTGGACGCCCTGTCCGGCCCGTTCGTGCTGGTCTCCAACCGGCTGGACGAGAAGAAGAACACGCTGGGCGTGGTCCGGGCGTTCGCCGAAAACAGGCAGCTGCGGGAGCGTGCCGCGCTGGTCCTCTGCATCCGCGGCATCGACGATCCCTTCGCCGAGATCGACCGGGTGCCGGAGGCCGAACGACCGGTCCTGCAGGCGATTCTGTCGGCCATCACCGAGGCCGACCTCGGTGCGCGGGTCCGGTTTCTCAATATCCGATCCCAGCTGCAGCTGGCGGCGACCTACCGCTTCTTCGCGCGGCACGCCTCGGTGTTCGCCCTGACCGCCTTCTACGAACCCTTCGGCCTTGCCCCCATCGAGGCCGCGGCCTGCGGCCTGGCCTGCGTCGCCACCCGCAACGGCGGCCCGTCGGAGATCTTCGCGGACGGCTCCGGCATCCTCGTCGATCCGTTCGATGCCGGCGACATCGCGCAGGGGCTGTTACGGGCCCTTGCCGAGCAGGCGGACCTGGCGGCGCGGGCGCGCCGTCGCGTTTCCGAAACCTACACGTGGCGCAAGACCGCCGAGGGCTACCTCGCCGTCATCGAAGACGGCGTCAAAAACGTCCATGATCGGGGCGAGGCGGCGCCCGCGCTCGACGCCGGCCGGCGGATCCTCGAGTATCTCAGAAACAGCTGAGCGAACCGCCGGAGCTCAGGTCTCGGGACGGATCGCGATCCGGTAACCCGATCCCTGACCAAGCATCCTGCGGTTGACGACGACTAGGCCGCTTTCGCTGATATCGAAGCGCTGGCTGTCGTTTTGGGTATCCTCACCGATCACCGTGCCCTCGGGAACCCGGCATTCATTGTCCAGGATCACGTTCCGCAATCGCGATCCCGCGCCGATCTCGCAGCCGGGCAGGGCGAGGACTCCCTGAAGGGTACAACCGTCCTGAACTTTCACGTTGGAGAACAGCATTGTCGTGTCGAGATTAGACCGCTCGATGACGCAGCCGCCGCTCACGATGGAATTATTCACTTCGCACCGCGACTCGCCACCGACGAACTGGGCCGGCGGCAGCTGCGGCTGATAGGTCATGACCGGCCATGACGGATCGTACATATCGAGCGGCGGCTGTGGCGAGAGGATCTCCAGATTGGCCGCGTAATAGGCGTCCGCGGTTCCCACGTCGCGCCAGTAGTCGTGCCCGTTTTCCCCGAATCTGTAGGCACGCACATTGTCGCCGTGACCGATCGCATAGGGAATGACGTCCTTGCCGAAATCATGGCTGGAGGATGCGTCCGCCGCGTCCCGCTCGAGATGCATGCGCAGGTAATCGAGCGAGAACACGTAGATCCCCATGCTGACCAGCGACATGTCCGGCTGGCCGGGAATCGGCTTGGGATCGGCCGGCTTCTCCTCGAAATCGATAATGCGGCCGGACTCGTCGACCTGCATGATCCCAAAACCCGAGGCCTGCGACCGGGGAACCGCCGTGCATGCGATCGTGAAGTCGGCGAGCGCCTCGACATGGGCGGCCACCATTTCGCCGTAGTCCATGTTGTACACATGATCGCCGGCCAGGATCAGCACGTATTTCGGCCCGTAGCTCTCGATGATGTCGAGGGTCTGGTAGACCGCATCCGCGGTGCCCTGATACCAGGACTCATCGTCCAGCCACTGCTGGGCCGGCACGATGTCGATGAACTCCCCGTGCTCAACGTTGAGGTGGTTCCAGCCCTGCAGGATATGCCGGATCAGCGCGTGCGACTTGTACTGGGTCAACACGCAGATGCGGCGGATGCCCGAGTTGAGGCAGTTCGACAGGCTGAAGTCGATGATGCGGAACTTGCCGCCGAACGGCACGGCGGGCTTGGTGCGCCAATCGGTCAGCACGCCGAGTCGGCTGCCCCGCCCCCCCGCCAGGACGAGGGCCAGGGTGCTCTGCATCAGGAGGCTGACAAATCGTGCCGTCGTGGTCCGCATCGCAGTGCCCCCATTCGACCGGAACGTGCAGGGTTCGGGCCGTGATCCGGCTGCCGGTACCAATTTCTGCGCCCCTCGCTTGCGCACCCGGTTCCGACCGGACTGCTGCACCCACCGGTTATGCAATCCAGAATATCAGTTGCGCAGGCGCACGTCGCCCCTGCCGCGTGCGACAATTTGGCATCCTTGTCGCCGGGAGCCGGTCACCGGACCGTCGCCTCGTCATCGAACGGCAGGCCGACATAGTTCTCGGCCAGCGCCCGTGCGCCGGCCTCGTGCCCGGTGACAAAATCGATCTCGGCGAGCTGGATGCGCCGGCCGAATCCGTCCTGGTCGGGAAAGATGTGCAGCATCGAGGTCATCCACCAGGAAAACCGCTGCGCCTTCCATGTCCGGGCAAGGCAGGTGGCCGGATACGCGTCGAGCGCCGCTGTCGCGCCAGTCCTGTAATACGCGGCCAGCGCACGCGACAGCACCAGCACGTCGGCCGCCGCGAGGTTCATGCCCTTGGCCCCGGTCGGCGGCACGATGTGCGCGGCATCGCCGGCGAGGAACAGGCGGCCGTGGCGCATCGTCTCGCACACGAAGCTGCGCATCGGCGTAATGCTCTTCTGCAGCACTTTGCCCTCGTTCAGCCGCCAGTCGCCGTCCTGGGTGAGCCGCGTCTGCAATTCCGCCCATATCCGGTCGTCCGGCCATTCCGCGATGTCCTCGTCCGGCGCCACCTGGAGATAGAGCCGGGTGAGCTCCGGTGAGCGCATGCTGTGCAAGGCGAACCCGTTGTCGTGGCTGGAATAGATCAGCTCGTCCGAGGACGGCGGTGCCGCGGCGAGGATGCCGAGCCAGGCGAAGGGATAGGTCCGCTCGAAGACCACAAGGTCCGGTACGGTCGGTCGGCAGACTCCGTGAAACCCGTCGCAGCCGGCGACGAAGTCGCAGGCGATGCGTTGTGGCGTCCCGTCGCCGTCGGTAAAGTGGATCTCCGGACGGTCGCCGTCGACGTCGTGCACCGAGACCTCGCCGATTTCGAAGTGGATCGGCATGCCCGCGGCCAGGCGCGCGGCGACGAAATCCTTCACGAACTCCTGCTGCCCGTACACCATGATCGACTTGCCGCCGGTCAGCGCCTTCAGGTCGATGCGGCGGCGCCGGCCGGAAAAGCTGATCTCGATGCCCTCGTGCACCAGCCCTTCGCGGCGCATGCGCCCGCCCATGCCGATCTCGTCGACCAGCTCGGCGACCCAGTGCTCCATCACGCCGGCCCGGATTCGCGCCTCGATATAGGCGCGCGTGCGCTTCTCCAGGATGATCGACTCGATCCCGTCGCGCTGCAGCAGGTGGGCCAGCAGCAGCCCGGCCGGCCCGGCGCCGACGATACCTACCTGGGTGCGCATGATGGTCCCTCCCCGATCCGGTCGTGCCCTCCAGCCCGCCCGATTGGCGGCCAGGACTGGCAAGAATCGCACAAACCTGTTGCAATTCAAGCCTCGCGGCCGGAAGCGTCAGGTGCCGGGCCACGTACGGCTATTGACCGGCGGGCATGCCTGTGGTCATTGACGGGAAACCGCGCGCCCGAACGCGGTCACCGGACAGGACGAGGAGGAAGAGGCATGCTGAGGACGAGCCCGCCGTTCCGTGCCGACCATGTCGGCAGCTTTCTGCGTCCGGCCCGGCTGGCCGCGGCGCGCGAGACGTTCTTCGCCGGCACCCTGCCGGCGGACGCGTTGCGCGCGGTCGAGGACGACTGCATCCGCGAGGTCACGGCGAAGCAGGAACAGGTCGGCCTGCAGGGCATCACCGATGGCGAGTTCCGCCGCACTTATTTCCACGTCGATTTCCTCGAGCATCTGGACGGCGTCACGGTCGACTACGACGGCCAGTTCACCGCGAAGTTCCGCAAGGACGACGGCTCCGAGGTCGGCTTCAAGCCCCCGACCATGCGCGTCGATGCGAAGATCGGCCATGCCGCGCCGATCCAGGGGCCGGATTTCGATTTCCTCAAGTCGGTTGTCACGCGGACGCCGAAGGTCTGCATCCCGGCACCCTCGATGCTGCACTTCCGCGGCGGCCGAAAGGCGATCTCCGAAGACGTCTACCCCGATCTCGGGCAATTCTACGACGACCTCGCCGCCGCGTACCGCGAGGAGATCGCCGACCTTGCGGCGCGCGGCTGCCGCTATCTGCAGATGGACGACACCAACCTCGCATATCTCTGCGATCCGGCGATCCGCCAGAGCACCATCGAGCGCGGCGACGATCCGGACGCGCTGACCCACCTGTACTGCCGGATGGTCAACGATGCGATCCGCGGCCGGCCCGCCGACATGACCGTTTCGGTGCATCTGTGCCGCGGCAATTTCAAGAGCGCCTGGGTGGCGCAGGGCGGCTACGAGCCCGTCGCCGACATCCTGCTCAACGAGATGAACATCGACGCGTTCTTCCTCGAATACGACGACGAGCGGTCCGGCGACTTCGCGCCATTGCGCTTCCTGCCGAAGGGCAAGATGGTGGTCCTGGGGCTGATGAGCTCGAAATATCCAGAGGTTGAGTCGAAGGACGAGCTCGTGCAGCGCATCGAGGAGGCGGCGGCCTATGCGCCAATCGACCAGCTCGCGCTCAGCCACCAGTGCGGGTTTTCGTCGACGGCGCACGGCAACGAGATCGCCGAGGACGACCAGTGGCGCAAGCTGGAGCGCTGCGTCGAGGTCGCCACGGCGGTCTGGAACTGATCTTGCGGGGTGGCTCGACCGGGGGTCCGCACCCCGGCGAAATCCGATCGGAGATTGATTTCGCGTCGAGCCGGTGGCTAGGATCGCCGTAAAGCGACGGCCCTGAGCCAATTTGAGGGAGGAGACAGAACGATGATCCGAAGGACGTTTCTGGCGGCGGTCGGCGCCGTCATGGGGCTGGGACTGGCCGGCGGGACGGCCGGCGCCCAGGAGGTCACGCTGAAGCTGCATCACCTGCTGCCGCCGGTGTCGCACGCGCACAAGAACATGCTGGTGCCGTGGGCGGAAAAGGTGAACAAGGACTCCGGCGGCCGCATCCAGATCGACATCTACCCGGCCATGCAGCTGGGCGGCGCACCGCCGCAGCTGATCGACCAGGTGCGCGACGGCATCGTCGATATCGTCTGGACCCTGCCCGGCTACACGCCCGGCCGCTTCACCAAGACCGAGGTGTTCGAGCTGCCCTTCATGCACAAGAACATCGTCAGCACCAACAAGGCGCTGACTGAATTCCTCGAGAAGCACGGCGACGAATATTCGGACTACAAAGTGATCGCCATGTTCGTACATGCCGGACAGGTCATCCATTCGGCCAAGCCCATCCGCACCGCCGCCGACCTGGAGGGCATCAAGATCCGCACGCCGACCCGCACCGGCGGCTGGATGATCGAGGCCATGGGCGCAACGCCGGTCGGCGCGCCGGTGCCGAAGATCCCGGAGATGCTGTCGAAGCGCGTGGTCGACGCGGTGCTGATCCCGTACGAGGTCACGCTGCCGCTTAAGGTCCACGAGATGGTCGACTACCACACCGTGCTGGCCGGCGACGTCGAGCGCGTCAACACCTCGACCTTCATCATCGCCATGAACAAGGGGCGTTACAGCTCGCTGCCGGCCGACCTGAAGAAGGTCATCGACGACAATTCCGGCATGGCCCTGGCGCAGTGGCTCGGCGAGATCTGGGATAAGGCCGAAGGCCCGGGCAAGGCGAAGGCCGAGGAATCGGGCGAGATCATCACCATGCCGGCGGCCGAAGTGGCGAAGCTCCGGGCCAGGATCGAGCAGCCGGTGATCGACCGCTGGATCGCCGAGATGAAGGCCAAGGGTGTCGACGGGCAGGCGCTGGTCGACGAGGCACGGGCGCTGATCGCCAAATACAAGATGTGAGCGACCGGCGCCGGGCACCCAACATCCGCTCGGGCAAGGGAGGGGAATGGCTGAAAGCAACACCGAAACCGCGCGGCCGGCCGATCCGGTGGGCCGCGCGCTTCATTTCTGCGCCTATGCGCTGATCCTCGTCGGCGGCTTCCTGATGGCCGCCCTGACGGTGATGTCGGTGATCAGCGTGCTCGGCCGGTACCTGTTCTCGGCGCCGGTGCCCGGCGATTTCGAACTGGTCACCATGGGAACCGCGATCTCGGTGTTCCTGTTCCTGCCGTATTGCCACCTGCAGCGCGGCAATGTCGTCGTCGACCTGTTCCTGTCCTGGGCGCCACGCCGGGTCCAGGTGTTCTTCGACGGCGCCAGCGGGCTGCTGCTGGCGGCCATCGCCGGCGTCCTGTCGTGGCGCATGGCCTTCGGCGGCTTCGATATGTACCGCTACAGTGAGGTCTCCTACATCCTCGCCCTGCCGATCTGGCCGGTGTTCCCGGTCGCCGTCGTCGCCCTCGCCCTGCTGGCGGCGTCCTGCCTGTATACGGCGGTGCGCGACTTCCGCGATATGCTGCGATGAGCAGCTTCGAGATCGCCCTTCTCGGCATCGGCGTCCTGCTCGTCCTGCTGGTCATCCGGGTGCCGGTGGCGGTGGCGATGATCGCCGTCGGCGCCGGCGGCTACGTCTCGCTGAGCGGCTGGCTGCCGCTGCTCAGCTACGCCAAGTCCTCGGTCTATTACGCGTTCTCCAACTACGACCTGTCGGTCGTGCCGATGTTCCTGCTGATGAGCCAGTTTGCCAGCAAGGCCGGCCTCAGCCGCGCCCTGTTCGAGGCCGCGAACACCTATCTCGGCCACCGACGGGGCGGCGTCGCCATGGCCGCGGTCGGCGGCTGCGCCGGCTTCGGCGCGATCTGCGGCTCATCGCTGGCGACCGCGGCGACCATGGCCCAGGTCGCGCTGCCCGAGCTCAAGCGATATAACTACTCCGGCGCGCTGGCGACCGGCGCGCTGGCCGCCGGCGGCACGCTCGGCATCCTCATTCCGCCCTCGGTGGTGCTGGTGATCTTCGCCATCGCCGTCGAGGCCAACATCGTCACCATGTTCCAGGCCGCGCTGATCCCCGGGATCCTCGCCGCCGTCGGCTACATGCTGGCGATTTCCGTCTACGTACGGGTGTGGCCTGAGGCTGGTCCGGTCGGCGACCGCGCGGGACGCGAGGAACGCCATCGCGCGCTGTTCAAGACCTGGCCGGTGATCCTGATCTTCGTGCTGGTGATCGGTGGCATCTACGCCGGCGTGTTCACGCCGACCGAGGGGGCGGCCTTCGGCGCCCTGGGCACGGCGATCATCGCCGTCTGGCGCGGCGGGCTGCGGCTCGCCGGATTCGTCGAGTGCGTCAGGGGCGCCGCGATCTCGACCGGCATGATCTTCATGATCCTGATGGGCGCCGATTTCTTCAACGCCTTCCTCGGCTTCTCGCGCATGCCGCTGGAGCTCGCCGAGTGGATCGGCGCGATCGCGCTGCGGCCGATCACGATCCTGCTGGTGATTCTCGCCATCTACCTGGTGCTCGGCTGCGTGATGGACAGCCTGGCGATGATCCTGCTGACGGTGCCGGTGTTCTGGCCGGTCATCGCGGGGCTGGACTTCGGCATGCCCGAGGCCGACCTTAAAATGTGGTTCGGCATCATCGTGCTGATCGTCGTCGAGGTCGGGCTGATCACCCCGCCCGTCGGCCTCAACGTCTTCGTGATCAACTCGATGGCGCCGCATGTCCGGCTGAAGGAGACCTTCGTGGGCGTGTTGCCCTTCCTTGCCTCCGATGCGGTCCGGGTCGCGCTCTTGATCCTGTTCCCGGCGCTGACCCTGTGGCTGCCGCATCTCCTGAACTGAAGGGACGCCGATGTTCACCAACAGTATCGAGATCGAGATCGAATGGGGCGAATGCGACCCGGCGGACATCGTTTACTACCCGAACTATTTCCGCTGGTTCAACAAGGGCGCCCACATGCTGTTCGACGCCGTCGGCCTGCCGTTCCATCGGCTGATCAAGGAGCGGGACACCGTCGGCGTGCCGTTGCTCGACGCAAAGGCGACGTTCCTCGCCCCGGTGCGGTTTGGCGACGTCGTCACCGTGACCAGCGGCATCGCCGAGTGGCGCAACACCTCCTTCGTCGTCAGCCACAAGATCTTCAACGGCGAGGTGCTGTCGGTCGAGGGCCAGGAGATCCGCGTCTGGGTGATCCGCGATCCGGAACATCCGAAAGGGCTGCGCGCGGTGCCGGTGCCCGACGACATCAGGGACCGTTTCGCGAGCCGCGAGTAGCCTATGGAACGCAGCTTCGCATCGGAAATCGACAAGCTCAAACTGCCGGCCGGCGAGACCTTCCACGGCGAGGGCATCCTCGCCGTCACCAAGGCGCTGCTGCAGTCGGGCGTCACCTATGTCGGCGGCTACCAGGGCGCGCCGGTCTCGCACCTGCTCGACGTCATGGTCTCGGCGCGCGACTATCTCGGCGAGCTCGGCGTCCATGTCGAGGCCTGCGCTAACGAGGCCTCGGCCGCAGCGATGCTGGCCGCCTCGATCAACTACCCGGTGCGCGGCGCCGTCACCTGGAAGTCGATCGTCGGCAGCAACGTCGCGTCGGACGCGCTCTCCAACCTCGCCTCGGCGGGCGTCCAGGGCGGCGCCCTGATCGTCGTCGGTGAGGATTACGGCGACGGCGCCAGCGTCATCCAGGAGCGTA
>JBFIFO010000018.1:0-37822 GCA_041602815.1 Alphaproteobacteria bacterium
CAACACCGCGAAGGCGCCGCCGTTCGACCCGCGGCACGCACTGGCGGCGTTGAAGGTGCGATCGCTCCGCCTGGCCAACCTCGGCTATCTCGGCCATATGTGGGAGCTCTACGCCATGTGGGCCTGGATTGGCGTGTTCCTGAACGCGAGTTTCGCGCTACGCGCGGATGCCGGGGAATCCGCGGGCGCATGGGCCGCCCTGGCGACCTTCGCGACCATCGCCGCCGGCGGGGTCGGCTGCGTTGCGGGAGGGTTGTTCGCCGACCGCCTCGGCCGGACGACACTCACCATGCTGGCGATGGCGGTCAGCGGCAGCTGTGCGGTCGCGGCCGGGTTCCTGTATGGCGGCAGCCCGGCCGTGCTGGTCGCTCTCTGCCTCGTCTGGGGCTTCGCGGTGGTGGCGGACTCGCCGCAGTTCTCGGCCAGCATCGCCGAACTGTCGGAGCGCGGACTCGTCGGCACCATGCTGACGATCCAGACGAGCATGGGATTCCTGCTGACCCTAGTGACGATCCACATGGTCCCCTGGCTGGTCGATCTCGTCGGCTGGCGGTATGCCTTCACGGCCCTCGCGCCGGGCCCGCTGGTCGGCGTGATCGCCATGGCCCGGCTGCGGGCCCACCCGGACGCCGTCAAACTCGCGAACGGTCGGCGCTAACGGTCCGTGGTGTCGAACCGCGAGAGCGCGACCGCCGATCGCTCGAAGCCGTCCATGCGCGTGGCCAGGGCGAGCTCCGACATGCCCATGCCGGCGGCGATCCGGACCATCAGCTCCTCCTGGACCGGGCCCGGATCGTCCATCGCCTCGAGCAGCAGGAAGCACGACTGCAGGATGAACTCCCGGTCGCCGGCATCGAGCAGGGCCTCCGCGGCGAGGACCTCGCTCGCGATGTCGCGGCTGACGTGTTCGCGCAGCAGCTCCGGCAGCGGCGCCGTCTCGAACGTCGCCGCGTCGATCTGTGCCAGAACATCGCGCACCACCCGGGCCGACTCGTCGCCCGGCTCGCTCTCGGTCGCCGCCAGCGTCGCCACGATTCGCACGATGAGCTCGTCGCGCGACCCGGGCTTGTGGTCGGGCGCGGTGGCGATCGAAGCCCGAGTCCGCACATACTGGCTGCGCTCGCGGATCCCGATCAGCAGCAGGTACAGCCCGGTCAGTCCCACGATCCCGCCGGCGCCCAGGAACATCCAGAATGTTGCCGATGCGCCGTAGCGGAACACCGGATCGGAGCCGTGAAAGCGCACGGCAAGCACGATCGCCGTTCCGGTGACGAGGAACGCACCGAGGGCCCAGATGATATGGTTCGTGCCCGGTTTCACGGATTCGCTGCTCTTCCCGTCGTTGGGCAAGACTGCAGGACCGGATCGAGGTCCGTTCCTTCCGGCTTAGCCGCAAAGCTTTAAGAAATGAGTAATCGCAGCTGCGTTTACCGTGGCGATGTCCTGCCGGTCGCGGCACGTAGCCTGTCAACCATCCCTTGGCAGCGACCGCGCGACCCCCGCCTCGTCCAGCAGCCAGTCGCGGAAGGCGGCGATCTTCGGGTGCTGGGCGGTCGCCTTCGGGCAGACGACGTAATAGGCGTATTCGGTGGGGATGGCGATGTCGAACGGCTTGACCAGCCGGCCCGCCGCGAGGTCGTCGGCGGCCAGTGCGCCGCGCGCCAGCGCCACGCCCTGGCCCTCGGCGGCGGCCTGGATCACCAGCGCCGAATCGGTGAAGAAGGGGCCCTGGGTCGGGCCGATTTCCACGACCCCGGCCACCAGCAGCCACATCGCCCAGTCGACGTAGCCGTCGTCGTGCAGCAGCGTGTGGTGCCGCAGGTCGCCCGGCACGCGCAGCGCCTTCGCGCCCGACAGCAGCTTCGGGCTGCACACCGGGAAAATGTCCTCGGTCATCAGGCGCACGCTGTGCAGGCCCTCGTAGCGGCCCTTGCCGTAACGCACCCCGAGGTCGACATCGTCGCGCTGGAAATCGGTGAGCTGGATCGACGGGCTGATGCGCACGTCGATCTCCGGATGGCGCTCGCGGAACCTGCCGAGACGCGGCACCAGCCATTTCGAGGCGAAGGACGGCAGCACGCTGACCGTCAGCGGCCCGCCGGCGTCGGGCGCCGACAGCTTCTCCATCGCGGTCGCCAGGTGGGACAGGGCCTTGCGGACCTCGGAGACGAACTGCTGGCCCTCCTCGGTCAGCCGGATCGCCCGGTTCAGGCGCCGGAACAGGCGCACGCCGAGCGCCTCCTCGAGCGTGCGGATCTGGTGGCTCACCGCCGCCTGGGTGATGTGCAGCTCGGCGGCGGCCTGCGTGAAGCTGAGGTGCCGGGCCGCCGCCTCGAAGGCGCGCAAGGTGTTCATCGGCGGCAGGCGGACGGTCATGGGCGGCCTCTGTTCGGATAAGATTTACTTATCCGATACATGAAAAACGATCGTTTGTCGAGACAGGGCGATACCAGTATTTTCACTGGGAACGAAACCAATTTTCGATGTCATCGAGCCCTGCGGGCGCCGGTGACGAATAAGGAGAGCCGATATGAATGAGATCTTCGAGAGCCGTCTTTCGCACACGATGGCCGGGACGACCGGCCTCCGTGCGGGCCTCGGCCAGCTGCTTTTGCGGGCTGTCGCAATGATTGACCTGTGGTATGAACGGCACCGTCAGCGCCAGTACCTCGCCCGGCTGGACGACCGGCTGTTGCGCGACATCGGCATCGACAGGGCCACCGCCGAACTGGAGATAGCGAAGCCGTTCTGGCGGCCCTGAGAGCGACGGGAGGCCCGTTGGGCAACCACCTTCTCTACGCCGCAACGGTCCTGATCTGGGGGTCGACCTGGTATGCCGTCAAGCTGCAGCTCGGCACGGTCGACCCCAACGTCTCGGTGGCGTGGCGCTTCATCCTCGCCTCGGCCATACTGATCGCGTTCTGCGTTGCGACGCGCCGCAGCCTGCGGTTCGCCGCCCGGCACCACCTCTATATCGCGGCGCAGGGGCTGTTCCTGTTCTGCCTCAACTACCTGATCTTCTATTACGCGACGTTTCACCTGACGACCGGCGTGATCGCGGTGGTGTTCTCGCTGATCATGCTGATGAACATCCTCAACGGGGCGGTGCTGTTCGGCATCCGCGTAGAGGCCAGGGTGCTGGCCGCGGCCGGGCTCGGCGTCGCCGGCCTGGTGCTGGTGTTCTGGCGTGAACTCGCCGCCGTGAACCTGACCAGCGGGCCGGTGTTCGGCCTCATCCTGTCGATCGTCGCGACCTATTCGGCGTCGCTCGGCAACATGGCGTCGCTGCGCAACTCGCGGGCCGGCCTGCCGGTGATCCAGGTGAACGCGCTGGGCATGGCCTACGGCGCCGCCCTGACGACGCTGCTCGCGCTGCTGCGCGGGGCGCCGTTCACCTTCGACTGGTCGCCCGGCTACGTCGGCTCGCTGCTGTGGCTGGTGTTCCTCGGATCGATCCTCGCCTTCGGCTGCTACCTGACGCTGCTGGCGCGCATCGGCGCCGACCGGGCGGCCTACACCGCGGCCCTGTTCCCGATCGTCGCGCTGGTCATCTCGACCTTCCTCGAGGATTACGCCTGGACGGCGACGGCGCTGGTCGGCGTCATCCTGATCCTGGGCGGCAACGTGCTGGCCATCGCGCGGCCGAAACAGCGCGCGGCGCCGCGGCCTCAGCCCGCGGAACCGGCCGGATAGCGCAGCAGCATCTGGTTGGTGCCGTTGAGCGCGCGGTACAGCGCCGCGAGCTGGCGCCGGAACTCCGCCGCATCGGCTCCGGCGAGGGCGCGGATCTCGCGCAGGCTGCGGCGCCCGTCGACCGCGCGCAGGATGGCGGGGGCGAGCGGCGGCAGGCGCAGGTTCATCGTGAGCCCGGCGCCGCTGATCTTGAACCCGCCGTCGGCCCCGATCGCCGCCGCCAGGGCCGGGCCGTCGACCTCGCGGCACACCGGTATCGCCCGCCCGCTCGGCCGGGCCACCGTGTCCGCCGGCCGTGCCCGCGGCACGCAGTAGAAGGTGTGCTTGCGCAAATGGCCGCTCAGCAGCTCCGCGAATGCGCAGCGCTCGATCCACGACAGGCCGGCCAGCCGCTGCCGCAGCTCCGGGTCGCTGACGAACGTGTCGGGATCGTAGAGCGCCGGTTCGATGAAGGCGACCGGCCGCAGGCCGGCTCCCTGCAGCTCGTCCGCCAGCTCCGGCACGCGGTAGGCGCGGTCGCGGGCATGCAGCAGCATGTCGAACAGCGCCGCGTCCTCGCCCTTGTAGTCGCTGATCGCGGCATTCCGCTTCAGCCAGTTGCTCGGCGGCAGCGCATCGACCAGCTTGCGGGCCACGGCGACGCGCTCCGCGCTGGGGCCCGCGGCGGCGATCATCCGCAGCATGTCCTGCGCGTGGTACACGCCGGTCCGGCCGATCTCGCCATAGACCATGGCACCCATGCCGCCATCCGCCTTCAGCGCGCCGGCCAGCGCATGGAATCCGGCCGAGGTGTCCGGCAGGTGGTGCAGCACGCCGCAGCAGTCGATGTAGTCGAACGATCCGTACTGCGCGGCGTCGAGCAGTGATCCGGTATGGAAGGCGATGCCGTCGAGGCCGCGAATGCGCGCCCGCGCCTCGGCGATGGCCCGACTCGCGGCCGACAGGTCGAGGTAATGGATCTCGGCCGGACAGCCGCGGTCGGCCAGCTGCTGCGCCAGCATGATCAGGCCGTCGCCGGTGCCGCCGCCAGCGACCAGCACCCGGAACGGCGCCGACCAGTCGCGCGCGCCGGCGAAGATATAGTGGTCGATCTCCAGGATATGACTCGGCGAGCCGGTGATCAGCCGCTTGCGCTCGTCCTCTGGATCGCGCGGCGGATAGGGCAGGTCCTCGTACTGCGCGCGGACGGGGTCGGCCACGCCTCACCCTCCGATGGTGATGACCGTCTTGCCGATCGCCCGGCGGTCCGACAGGTTCGCCAGGGCCTCCGGCGTCTGCTCCAGCGGAAACGTGGCGCCGACCAGCGGCTTCAGCCGCCCCGCCTCGTACATGCCCTTCAGCCCCGCGAACGAATCGCGCAGCACCTGCATCCTGTGCGTCGCGTAGGCGCCCCAGTAGTAGCCGATGGCCGAGATGTTCTTGACCAGCAGGATATTGGCCGGGATGCGCTGGATCTTGCCGCCGGCGAAGCCGACGATGATGATGCGGGCCTCGAACGCCGCGCAGCGCAGCGAGACAGTGAAGGCATCGCCGCCGACCGGATCGTAGATCACGTTGGCGCCGGCGCCGCCGGTCAGCTCCCGGACCCGCTCGTGGATCGGCTCGGCCGCGGGGTCGAGCGCGTGGTCGGCGCCGTACTCGGCCACGACGCGCCGCTTCTCCGGCGTCGAGGCGACGGCGATGACGGTGGCCCCCAGCGCCTTGCCGATTTCGACGGCCGAAAGTCCGGCCCCGCCGGCCGCCCCGTGCACGAGCAGGGTTTCGCCGGGCAGGAGCTTCGTGCGGTGGGTCAGGGCGACGTGGCTCGTCCCGTAGACGATGGGCGAGGCCGCCGCCGCTTCGTAGCTCATGCCCTCGGGCATCTGCATGATCCGCGAATGGTGCGCCAGCACCTCCTCGGCGAATGCGCCGTGGTCGAGCACCGCGATGGCGCGGTCGCCCGGTTTGAACCATTTGATGTTGGTGCCCGCCTCGACGACGTCGCCGGCGACTTCCATGCCCGGCGTGAACGGCAGCGGCGGCGTCGCCTGGTAGCGCCCGCGCACCATCAGCGTGTCGGCGAAATTGACTCCGGCGGCGCGGACCCGGATGCGGACCTCGTCCGGTCCCGGCTGCGGCGACGGTACCTCTGCAAGGCGTGCCGCTTCCGGCCCGCCGAACGCTTCGACCCTGATCGCACGCATCGCGAAGTGCCTCTCCTGAATTCGCAACCCTGCCGCCGAGAAGGCCATCCCGCGCGCTAAATTGCAAGGTCCCTGTGCTGCCCCGGTGCCGGCTTGACCGGGCGTCCGCTTGTGCCACACTGGCTCCAAGCCACCGGGGGAGGGCCGCCATGACCGCAACGCCGGGTCACGAGACCCACGAGGTCTTCAACCAGTCGCCGCCGCTGGCCGGCCACAACGTCTTCGAAACCGACCGCTGCCTTGCCGCCGCGATCGAGCGCGAAGGGGCCGCCTGGGCGCGCGACGACCTCGTCCGGCTCGGCGCCGTGGCCGGGGCCGCCGAGACCCAGCACCAGGCCCGCCTCGCGCATGCGTTCCCGCCGGTCCTGCGCACGCACGATGCCGCCGGCAACCGCATCGATGCGGTCGAATTCCACCCGGCCTGGCATGCGCTGATGGCGGCCGGCATGGCGGCCGGCGTTCATTCCCTGGCATGGACCGACGCGCGGCCCGGCGCCCACGTCGCCCGCGCCGCCCTCGCCTTCGTGATGAACCAGGCCGAGAACGGCGTGTGCTGCCCGCTGGCCATGACCTTCGCCGCGGTGCCGGCGCTGCGCCGCCAGAGGGACGTCGCCGAGACCTGGGTGCCGCGCGTCACCGGCCGCGACTACGACGGCCGGCAGATCCCGGCGGCGGACAAGACGGCGTGCACCATGGGCATGGCGATGACCGAGAAGCAGGGCGGCTCGGACGTGCGCGCCAACACCACGACGGCGGAGCCGGCCGGCAAGGCGAGCGGCTCCGGCGCCGAGTATCTCCTGACCGGCCACAAATGGTTCTGCTCGGCGCCGATGTCGGACGCGTTCCTCACGCTGGCCCAGGCGCCCGGCGGGCTGAGCTGCTTCCTGGTGCCGCGCTTCCGCCCGGACGGCGCCCGCAACCCGTTCCTCATCCAGCGCCTCAAGGACAAGCTGGGCAACCGCTCCAACGCCTCGGCCGAGATCGAGTACCGCGGCACCTGGGCCCAGATGGTCGGCGAGGAGGGGCGGGGCGTTGCGACGATTCTCGACATGGTGCAGCATACCCGGCTCGATGCCGCGGTCTCGGCGGCGGCGATCATGCGCCAGGCGGTCGGCCTTGCGATCCATCATTGCGACCACCGCTCGGCCTTCCAGCGCCGCCTGGTCGACCAGCCGCTGATGCGCGCCGTGCTCGCCGACCTCGTGCTCGACTCGACGGCGGCGACGATGCTGGTCATGCGCCTGGCCGGCGCCTTCGACCGCGGCCATGGCGGCGACGAGGGCGAGGCCGCGCTGGCCCGGCTCGGCGCCGCGGTGGTCAAGTACTGGGTCTGCAAGCGCACCCCGCCGGCCGTCTTCGAGGCGCTCGAATGCCATGGCGGCAACGGCTATGTCGAGGAATCGGTGGTTGCCCGCCTGTACCGCGAGGCTCCGGTCAACAGCGTGTGGGAGGGGTCCGGCAACGTGATCTGCCTCGACGCCCTGCGCGCCATCGAGCGCGAGCCCGGCTCCCTCGACTCGCTGCGCGCCGACATCGCGCAGGCGAAGGGAGCCGACCCCCGATTCGACGCCTTCGTCGCCGGCATCGAGTCGCTGCTGGCCGATCGCGCGGGATTCGAAACGCGGGCCCGGGAACTGACCGGGCGGCTCGCGCTGGCCCTCGCTGCTTCGCTGCTGCTGCAACACGCGCCCGCCGCCCTCGCCGGCGCGTTCTGCGCCAGCCGCCTGGGCGACGACGCAACCGTCAGCGCCCAGGCTTACGGCGCGCTGCCACCGGATGCGGCGGTGCAGGACATCATCGCTTACGGGCGGATCGCGTCCGACTGACCGGACCGCGGGGCGTTTGCGGTTGCAACCGGAAGGCGAAATCCGGCGCTTGGCGCTGCACGCGGTACCCGCCAAATATTAATGAACGCTAATATAATAAGAGACCGGATACTTGGCGTCTACATGGCCGGCCATGAAAAGGGCAAGGGAAGCGATCCCGGATTTTGACATAGATCAAATTTCCTCAGCCCCAAACGCCGGTTAATTATTCGGTAAGAATTATTAGCGTACGCATGAGCAGCCCCAGTTATCGGGGGCGCACGACCCGATTCCGCCACCGCTTCGGCCCCGACATGCAGGTAGACGTGACCGCAACGAGTTGTTGTAACCGCCGATTGCCGGAGGGCGCGCACGCGCCCGCGGGGTTGTCCGGACGACGGCCCGCGCGCCGGCAGAGTCGGTCCGACATGCGGAGAGGGCCGACACCCGTCGCGGCATATCGCCACGGGGCGAATCGCTCACGCCGCCGCGACGCAGAACCAATTCATCGAATTTTCCATGACTCTGTTGGCGTTGCATCCGGAAAATCGGTTCGGGTTGCGAAAGTGCGGAAGAAATGTCGATCAATTGTCGTGATCGGCCGGCAGCAAGAATTGATCTACCTCATATTTTGTGTGCTTTTTGTCGGTTACAGACAAAGTAATATTCTTTTCTCTATTACCGCTCTCGTATTGCACGCGAAAGTTTGCGCCATGCCGGCTGGGCTTGCGGAATTTCTTCGGTCTGGCAGCAGCGCCGGATCCGGTCCCGGACCGGATCGGCGAGCGCCCGTACGACGACGCGACCGCAAACATCCGGATTTCATCAAGGAGAGAACGAGCCGGCGGCCGACGCCCCCGGCCGCCCGTGTTAGCAACCCCAACTTGGAGAGGTTCACATGACCGGTCCAGCAAGGTTCTTGACTGCAGCGGTTACGGCAATGCTGCCGCTTGCCGCGTTGCTGTCTGCAGGAAGCGTCCAGGCGCAGGAGGGCGCTGTCGCGCAATCCGCCCAGCCGCTTCAACTGGCCCAGGCAGCGACCGTGGGCTCCGAGGTCTGCCTCGAATGCCACGACGAGGCGCCGACCAACCTGATCCTGCGCACGCCGCACGCCCAGACGGCGGACAGCCGTACCCCGTTCGCGCGCGGCGGCTGCGAGACCTGCCACGGCCCGGGCGGCAACCACGCCGACAACCCGAGCGTCCCGATCGGCGTCAAGTTCGGGGCCGGTTCCGAGGCCACGGCAGCGGCGCAGAACGAGGTCTGCCTGACCTGCCACCAGGGCGGCAAGCGCATCAACTGGCAGATGAGCCAGCACGCTTCGGCCGACCGGACCTGCGCTTCCTGCCACAACGTGCATTCGAAGAAGGACAGGATGCTGGTCAAGGCAAAGCAGGCCGATGTCTGCTTCGGCTGCCACAGGGAGCAGAGGGCGCAGTCGCTGAAGCGCTCACACCATCCGATCCAGGAAGGCAAGGTGGTGTGCTCGGACTGCCACAACCCGCACGGTTCCTTCGGGCCGAGCCAGCTCGTGAAGAACAGCGTCAACGAGACCTGCTTCCAGTGCCATGCGGAAAAACGCGGCCCGTTCCTGTGGGAGCACGCGCCGGTCGTCGACAACTGCGCGAACTGCCACGTGCCGCACGGCTCGTCGCAGCCGCGCATGCTGAAGGTGCGCGCGCCGATGCTCTGCCAGCAGTGCCACACCGAAGGATTCCATCCGAGCACGGCGTATGGCGCGCAGCATCTGCCGCCGAACGCACTTTCGAACAGCTCGTCGCGGATCTTGGCCAAGGGATGCATGAACTGCCACCCGGCGATCCACGGCACAAATCATCCATCCGGCCCGCGGCTGACCCGCTAGCGCCACTCGATTCACGGTTTTCCATTCGCGCTTTGCGATAGGAGGTAAGGTTATGAAGAGCAGCAAATCGAAGTTCCTGCTGGTTTCGCTCGCGCTCAGCACATGGCCGATGAGCGCCATGGCGCAGCAGGCGTCACCGGTCACCACCAGCGGCGAGGTCGAGGTGGGAATCGGCTGGGTCACCGAAGACTCGTTTAAATTCGGGGAATATACGGGCCTGGAGGAGAGCGGAGCATATTTCGTCGGCAATATTGAGTACTTGAGGCGTTCGCCATACGATGGCGACAGCACGACCTATTTCGAGTTTCAGGGAAACAATCTCGGGCTCGATTCGCGATCCGTGTACGTGGAGGGTGGCAGACAGGGCCGCTTCAGCGTTTACGGCGAATACGACGCGATCCCCCATCTGCGCTTCGA
This sequence comes from Alphaproteobacteria bacterium, assembly GCA_041602815.1. GTDB lineage: Bacteria > Pseudomonadota > Alphaproteobacteria > UBA8366 > JADFVY01. The sequence continues at coordinate 9,963 of JBFIFO010000018.1, forward strand.
CGACGGCCAAACGCCGTATTCGGGCGCCGGCAGCACCATTCTGAGCCTCCCGCCCGGATGGGTGCCGGGCGGCGATACTTCGGGACTGACAAATCTAACGGCCAGTCTTCAGGGTCTCGAAATCGAGACCGAACGGGAGCGCATCGGCGCCGGATTTTCGCTCAATCTCAATCCGAGCTGGACGCTTTCGACCGCGTTCCGGAGCGAGGAGAAGACGGGCATCGACACGATCGCCGGTATCTTCGGGTCGACCGGCGGCAACATGCGCGCCGCAGTCCTGCCAAGGCCGGTCGATTACACCACCCACCAGGCCGAATTGGCTGTCGGTTACAGCACCGACCGGCTGCAGGCCGATATCCGTTACAACCTGTCGCTGTTCGACAACAACAAGGACTCGTTGACCTGGGACAACCCCTACACCGCCAACGCGGCATGGGATCCGAGTCAGGACTTCAACAACGGCGGCCAGGGACGCATGGCGCTCGAGCCCAACAACAGTGCCCACAATCTCAGTGTCTCGCTCGGCTATATGCTGAGCGAGCAGACCCGGCTTGCGGGCACCGTTTCCCTTGGCCGCATGATTCAGGACGACGACTTCCTGCCGTACACCGTTAACCCGAACCTGACGGACTCGACCGGGCTCAATCCGCCGTTAGCCCTGCCCCGGAGCAGTCTGGACGGCGAAGTCAACACCATCCATGCGACCCTCGGCGTGACCACCAGGCTGACGCAGAACGCAGACCTGAAAGCGGCCTACACGTATGACAATCGGGACAACCAGACGCCGGTCGATACCTATCTGACGATCCCGAACGACTCGATCGATCAGGGGACGACGGCCGACGCCAGGGCCCGGCGCAACAGGCCGTACAGCATTCAGACCCACAAGGTGGAGCTGGAGGCGGGCTATCGTCTGACGGAGGATACCAAGCTGACCGCGGAGTACGAATTCGAGGCGGTCAACCGCGACCTCCAGGAGGTGGATGATACCACCGAGCACACCTTGGGCGCCAAGGTCCGCTCGTCTCTCACGCAGACCTTGAGCGGCTCGTTTTCCTATGCCTTCTCGACGCGGAGCGGCTCGACCTACGATACCACGCTGCCGTACCTCGTGAGCCACGACCCTGACTATCTCACCAACACGGCCACATTGCCGGACGACGCCTACGAGCAGAACCCCTATCTGCGGAAATACTATATGGCCGACCGGCAGCAGCATCTCATCAAAGGCGGCCTCACCTACTTCCCGAGCGACCGTCTGGTGCTGGGCCTGAACGGCTCGTACAGGCTGGCCAATTACGATGACAGCGTCCTGGGCCTCACGGATTCGAGCTACGGAAGCGCCACCATCGACGCGAGCTACACAGCGTCGAGAAGGGTCTCCCTGTCCGGTTTCCTCACCTACGACATGATGGAAAGCGTGCAGGTGGGTTGGCAGCGCCCGGGATTCGTCACCATTCTGCCCACCACCCCGGTGGACACCGCCTCCTTGTGGGAGGAGACGATCACCGACCAGGGCATTACGGCCGGGTTCGAGGTCGCGTGGTCCGCGATCGAGGACTCGCTCGATATCGTGCTCGACTACGCTTACTCCAATATCGAAACCGAGTTCAAGTTCGCAACGCAGCTCGCCGGTGTGCTGCCGCCGCCGGACCTTACGTCGGAGCTGCATTCGGTCGGTATTCGCGGCGACTACCAACTGAGGGAAGGGATGATCGTCCGCCTCGGCTACCGGTACGAGACGCTCGAAGTCGAAGACTTCGCCCTGGCGAACGTGGATGAGGTCATTGCGCCAGCCGCGTTCGCGCTCGGCAACGGCGAACCGGAGTACGACGCACACGTCGTCGCCGGCTCGTTGGTGATCAGCTTCTGACCGCCACGTCCGGAACAGGTCAAGGCCCCGCCGGGGGGGCATAGCCCGGCACACAAGAGCCTCCTCACCGGCGCCGTCCCTCGGATAAAGGGGCGGCGCCGCTCCATTTCGCCGGGCGGCGTCCGGCCCGCCGCGGCCCCGGCACCACCCCACGGTTGCCTGCGCCGGGCAAGCGGCTATGCTGTGCGGGGTGCGAGCAGCGATGCGGGAGGGCCGGCGATGGACGGGTTCGCGGCGATCGGCGCCGAGCTGCCGGCGCGCCTGCAGTTCGCCTTCACCGTCTCGTTCCATATCGTCTTCCCCGCCTTCAGCATCGGGCTGGCGAGCTATCTTGCGGTGCTCGAGGGGCTGTGGCTGCTGACCCGCCAGCAGGTCTTCCACGACACATACAGGTACTGGCTGAAGATCTTCGCCGTCACCTTCGGCATGGGCGTCGTCTCCGGCCTCGTCATGAGCTACCAGTTCGGCACCAACTGGAGCGTGTTTTCCGACCGCACGGGTCCAATACTGGGGCCGCTGATGGGTTACGAGGTGATGTCGGCCTTCTTCCTCGAGGCCGGCTTCCTCGGCATCATGCTGTTCGGCGAGAAGCGCGTCGGGCGCGCGCTGCACTTCGCCGCGACGGTCATCGTCGCCGCCGGCACGCTGGCCTCGGCGTTCTGGATCCTCAGCGTCAACAGCTGGATGCACACGCCGGCGGGCTATGCGGTGAACGCGGCCGGGCAGTTCGTGCCGGCGGACTGGTGGGCGGTGATCTTCAACCCGTCCTTCCCGTACCGCCTCGTCCACATGGTGCTGGCCTGCTACCTGACCACCGCCTTCGTCGTCGGCGCCGTCGGCGCCTGGCACCTGATGCGCGACGCCGGCAACCAGCCGGCCCGCCTGATGTTCTCGATGGCGATGTGGATGGCGCTGCTGGTGGCGCCGCTGCAAATCCTTGCCGGCGACCTGCACGGGCTGAACACGCTGCGCTACCAGCCGGCCAAGATCGCCGCGATGGAGGGCCATTTCGAGACGCAGAAAGGCGCGCCGCTGATCCTGTTCGGCCTGCCCGACATGGACGCGGAGGTGACCCGTTACGCGATTTCGGTGCCGAAGCTCGGCTCGATGATCCTCACCCACGACTGGGACGGCGAGGTCCGCGGCCTCAAGTCCTGGCCGCCGGACGAGCGGCCGAATTCCCCGATCCTGTTCTGGAGCTTCCGCATCATGGTCGGGCTCGGCGTCCTGATGGTGCTGCTCGGCGCGTGGTCGCTGCTGCGCCGCCTGCAGGGACGGCTCTACTACGACCGGCGGCTGAAATGGCTCGCCGTCGCGATGGCGCCGTCCGGCTTCCTTGCCCTGCTCGCCGGCTGGATCACCACCGAGGTCGGGCGCCAGCCCTATACGGTCTACGGGCTGCTGCGCACCGCCGACTCGCTCTCGCCGGTCGGCGGCATCGCGGTCTCGGCCTCGCTGCTCGGCTTCGTCGTCGTCTACCTCATCGTGTTCGGCGCCGGCGTGTTCTACCTCTTGCGGCTGATGGCGCGCCGGCCGGAACCGGGAGACGAGGACCGCGGCGAGCTCGGCCCGGTGCGGGCGGCCGGGATCCTGCCCGGCCTCCTGATGGGCGGCGGCGCCGGCGATAAGCGGACAGGGGGCGCCGGCCATGGAACTTGACCTTGCCCTCGTGTGGGCGCTGATCCTCGCCTTCGCCGTGTTCGCCTACGTGGTGATGGACGGCTTCGACCTCGGCATCGGCATCCTGTATCCGCTGCTCAAGGGCCAGCGCGACCGCGACACCGCGATGAACTCGGTCGCCCCGGTGTGGGACGGCAACGAGACCTGGCTCGTGCTCGGCGGCGGCGGGCTGATGGCAGCCTTCCCGCTGGCCTACGCGATCCTGCTGCCGGCCCTGTACGCGCCGATCATCGTCATGCTGGTCGCGCTGATCTTCCGCGGCGTCGCCTTCGAGTTCCGCTGGCGCACGGTGCGCGCCAAGCACCTGTGGAGCCTCTCGTTCTTCGGCGGCTCGGTCGTCGCGGCGCTGTGCCAGGGCATCGCGCTCGGCGCCATCGTCCAGGGGATCGAAGTTTCGGGCCGCGCCTACGCCGGCGGCGGGTGGGACTGGCTGACGCCGTTCAGCGTGATGACCGGCCTTGCGCTTGTCGTCGGCTACGCCCTGCTCGGCGCAACCTGGCTGATCATGAAGGCGACCGGCGAGCTCAAGGCGACGGCAACGCGCCTCGCCTGGATCTCGGGCACCGGCACGGTGGCGCTGATCGGCGTCGTCAGCCTGTGGACGCCGCTGCTCAACCCGTCGTTCTGGGAGCGCTGGTTCAACTGGCCGGCGACCGCCTATACCGTCTTCGTGCCGCTGCTCGTCGCCGCCTGCATCGCGCTGCTGGTCCGGGGCCTGCGGCGCGGCCACGACGCATCGCCGTTCCTCGCCAGCCTCGGGCTGTTCCTTCTGTCCTATATCGGGCTTGCAATCAGCCTCTATCCCAACATCGTGCCGCCGGACGTGTCGATCTGGCGCGCCGCCGCGCCGGACGACAGCCTGTCCTTCCTCCTGGTCGGCGCCGTCGTCCTCATTCCCCTGATCCTCGCCTACACCGCCTATTCCTACTGGGTGTTCCGCGGCAAGACCGACCCGCATGCGGGCTATCACTGACGGGGCCGCTTCGGGCCCTGCGCCGCCCCGCCGGAAACCCGCGGAAAACCCTAACGCATGGGCTCGTTCCACGGCTCCCGCCGGCAGCCGGCGCCGCGCTCAGCCCGCCCCCTCGGTCTCGATCTTGAGGATCTGGCCGCAGTGCTTGCAGTGGACGGCGTCCGGCTCGTGCTTGCTGAGACCGCAGTTCGGGCAGGTGTGGCTGACCTTCTGCGGCCGGAAGATGGCCTGGGCGAGGCGCAGGAACAGGGCGACGCCGACGATCATGATGAACACCGCCAGCAGGCGGCCGCCGGTGCCGGTCAGCAGCACGTCGCCGAAGCCCGTGGTGGTCAGCGTCGCCACCGTGAAATAGAGCGCGTCGACGTAGCTTGCGATGTCCGGGTTGTCGCCGAACTGCAGCACGAAGACCAGCGCGGTGACCAGGAAGATGAACACCCCGAGGTTGACGGCGCTGAAGATCACGTCCTCGTTGCGGCGGAAGAACGGCGCCTCGCGCCGCAGGTCGCGCAGCACGTGGTAGGAGTGCAGCAACCGCAGCGCCCGCAGCACGCGCAGGAAGGCGAGGTTCTGGGCGATCAGCGGCGCCAGCAGCAGCGAGGCGATGACGATGACGTCGGCGACCGTGTAGACCTGGCGCAGCATGCGCGGCTTGTCGGGAGCGATCCACAGGCGGGCCAGGAAGTCGGCGAGGATGATCGCGCCGAGCGCGATGTCGGCGGCGAAGATCGCCGGCGTCGGCTCGAGCGGCGCCGTGACGATGAAGAAGGCGATGGTGCCGAGGTCGAAGCCGATCAGCCCGTAGCGGAACAGCGCGGCATTGCGGCTGCGGCCGGTATAGAGGAGCTCGATCGCTTTCCTGAAGCGCGGCTCGGCCATCTCTTGCCCCGGGCGCGCCTGCGCCGCCGGGCGCCGCCCGGAACGGCGCCGTCTATTCGTCGGGCCCGATGACGCCGATCAGGCCGGTTGGGCAGCAGAACTTCTTGCCCTGCCCGAAATCCTGGAAAATATGGACGTTCACGTAGCTCCACCTCTTATCCATATGCTCCGTAAGGAAGCTCATCGGCTGGCGTCGCCCCGGGCCGGACAGGTCCTTCGCCGTGAGGGAGCCCTGTGCCACGGTCCCGTTGCCCGCGACTCCCTTCGGGACGAAATTCATCAGGAAGGCGACCGTATGGCCGTGATCCTCCGGGGTCGGCGGCAGATGGTAGTGCTCGCCGTGCGGTGTGACGGCGTCGGCGCCCAGATGGATGTGAATCTGCGTGATGGCGTCGAGGCCGAACACGTCGACCTTGTAGTGCAGGGTTTTGCCGTCGTTGCTCAACGTGAATTTCGCCGTGCCGCGCGCCTTGACCTCGCCGGGAAGGACGGCTTGGTTGGGCTCCAGCTTCGCCGTGTATGTTCGTTCCGCGGCTCTGGCAGGCGCCGTCGCGAACGCGGCCAGGACCAGGATACCGAGGACGGTAAACCCGCCCGACATGCGCTTCGACATCATTCCATCTCCCAGATCGCCCGTGTGTTGACCCCGATGATAACAGGGCTCCCGACCATTCGTAAACCGGCGCCGATCACGTGCCGGTGCCAAATCGGCGCGCAACGCGTCGTGCGGGATCGGCTAGCACGGCGCGCCGGGCTCCGCCTCGAGGTTTCCCTTCAGGCGCGACAGCAGGGTGCGCAGCGTTGCCACCTCATCCGGCGTCAGCGTGGCGGTCGCGGCCATGTTCACCTCGTAGGCGCGCGGCAGCAGGACGCGTTTCAGGGCGCGGCCCGCATCGGTCAGGCAGACCAGGCGGCGGCGCCGGTCGGCGGGGTCGACGCGGCGGGTCACGAACCCGCGCTTCTCCATGGTGTTGATGGCCGAGACCGTGGTCGGCTCGGTCATGCCGATGCGGCGGCTCAGCTCGCGCTGGGGCAGCCCGTCCTCCTCCCACAGGGCGCGCAGGAAGAACCACATGCCGACGGTCACGCCGGCATCGGCAATGGCGGCGCCCAGGGCCCGCGAGAACGCGCGGTGGGTGTCGCGGACCAGGAAGCCGATGCTGTCCCCGGGCCGGAAGTCGAACTCTCCGCCCGGCTTGTTCTGATTGTTCAGCGGCACGGTGGTGCCTCCTCCCGGCAAGCGGGCACCGGTTCAGTGGTGATGGTGGCCGTGGCCGTGATCGTGATCGTCGCCGGTGCCGTCCTGGGCCTCGCGGTAGCCGACCAGTAGCGCGTCCATTGCCGCGTGCAGCCCGTCCGCGGCGGGCGGCAGCTGGCCGGTCAGGATGCCGGCGAGCCGCGCCAGCACGACCCCCTGGGCCTGCAGCTGTTCCAGCGTTGCGCCGTCGCCGGCAGCGCCGACGTCGTCGACGCATTTGCGCAGCACCGCCGAAAACAGGCGGTTCATGTAAGCATGGTCCGGGTCCGTCGCGGCGTCGCTGCCGGCGTCGGCCAGATAGCGGTCCGCAACGGCGCGGAACCGCTCGATGATCTGCTGTTCCAGCGGGGTTTCGCTCTCGATATCGCCGCACATGTCCAGGCGCCTCCAGCTCGTCTCTCCCTGTCCTCGATTATGCGGGTTTCCGCGGCGCACACAAACCCGGAAATCCGCGGGACGCGTGCCGTCCCCAATTCGAACCGCTAGCCGGGGCATAGGAAGACGGTCTTGCTGGCCGGCTTGACACTCCCCGGCGCGCCCGCGACAGTGGCCGGGCAGCGGCGCGCGAAGACGCCGACGGGAGAACGGTACGGGAGGAGTCCGTGGCGGGACGGATCAGCCGCACGGCCGGAGTTGCCGGGACGCGTGCCCGGCGCCGCGGTGGGGCGGGCTGATGGACGGCGGCATGCTGGGGATGGCGGGCGAGGCCCTCCTGATCATGCTGGACCCGACACGGCTGGCGATCCTTACCGCGGCTGTCCTGATCGGCCTTGCGATCGGCGTGATTCCGGGCCTCGGCGGCATCGTCGGCATGGCGCTGCTGATCCCCTTCACCTACACGATGGACCCGTACGCCGCGTTCGCCTTTCTCCTCGGCATGGCGGCGGTGACGACGACGTCCGACACGATCCCGGCGGTGCTGTTCGGCGTTCCCGGCACCACCGGGTCCGCCGCGACCGTGCTGGACGGCCACCCGCTGGCCAAGAAGGGCCAGGCCGGGCGGGCGTTCGGCGCCGGCTATGCCGCCTCGTTACTGGGCGGCGTGTTCGGTGCCCTGCTGCTGGCCGTCAGCATACCGGTGCTGCGGCCGATCATGCTTTACGTCGGCTCGCCGGAACTGCTGGCGCTGACCGTGTTCGGCCTGTCGATGGTCGCGGTGCTCAGCGGCAACACGCCGCTGCGCGGCATCGGCGCCGCGGCGATCGGGCTGATGGTGGCGATGATCGGCGGCGATCCGCAGGCCGGCGAGCTGCGCTGGACGTTCGATTCGCTCTATCTGTGGGACGGGCTGCCGCTGGTGCCGATCACGCTCGGCCTGTTCGCCGTGCCGGAGCTCATCGACATGGCGATCAAGCGCCGCAGCATCGCCGAGCATGCGCCGCGCGACCGCGTCGTCGCCGGCCAGTGGCAGGGTATTCGCGACGTCTTCACCCACTGGTGGCTGATGTTGCGCTGCAGTCTCCTCGGCGCCGGGCTCGGCGCCATCCCGGGGATCGGCTCGGCGGTCATCGACTGGGTCGCCTACGGTCATGCCGCGCGCAGCGAGAAGAACACCGAGGGTTTCGGCGAAGGCGACATCCGCGGCGTCATCGCCTCGGAAAGCTCGAACAACGCAAAGTCCGGCGGCGCGCTGGTGCCGACCATCGCGTTCGGCGTGCCGGGCAGCGCCTCGATGGCGCTGCTGCTCGGCGCGTTCCTGATGCACGGTCTGGTGCCGGGGCCGGAGATGCTGACCCGCAACCTCGACGTCACCTACGTGATCATCTGGAGCCTCGCGCTGGCCAACATCCTCGGAGCTGGGATCTGCCTGTTCAGCAGCAATCTCCTGGCGCGCATCGCGCTGGTCCGCTTCGGCGTGCTGCTGCCGATGGTGCTGGCCGTGGTGTTCATCGGCGCCTTTCAGGGCACGCGCAGCTGGGGCGACCTGTTCACGCTGCTGATCTTCGGCACCTTCGGCTGGTTCATGAAGCGCTTTCGCTGGCCGCGCCCGCCCCTCATCCTCGGCTTCGTGCTGGGCGGCATCTTCGAGCGGTACCTGTTCATCTCGGTCGAGCGCTACGGCGCCGACTGGCTGCTCCGCCCGGCGGTGATCGCCATCTTCGCGCTCGCGCTGTGGGGCATGTACCGACCGATGCGGCGGGCGTTCGCCAATTCCGGGGCCGGCCTCGCCGGCCTGCGCCTCGGCAATTTGCGGTTCGACTGGTCGACCCTGTTCACCGCGCTCATTCTGGCCGCGGTGGTCTATGCCCTGGTCCTTTCCACGGGGTGGCAGGAGATTTCGGCACGGGTGCCGCGCATCGCCGGCGCCGTCGCCCTGCTTGCAGTGGCCGGCAGCCTGATCGGCCAGCTGCTGTCGCGGCAGGCGGAGGAGGCGGAATCCGGGCCATCCACCGCGGTCGACCTGGCCTCGGACACGGACGGGCTGCCGCGGCCGCTGTTCATCCGGCGCGCCGTGTCGTTTTTTTCGTGGCTGGCGCTGTTCATGGCGCTGATCTGGATGACCGGATTCCTGCCCGCGATCCTCCTGTTCGTCGGCGGCTACATGGTGCTTGAGGGCAAGGAACGCTGGTGGCTTGCACTGCCGCTGTCGATCGCCACCACCGGATTTTGCTGGTTCGTCTTCGACCGGCTGCTGGCGCTGCCGTGGCCGCGCTCGCTGCTCGGCGACCTGATCCCGCCGCTGCGCGCCGCCACCGGCTTGCTCTAGCGGCTTATCCGCCGGCCGCGAACAGCAGCGACTTGATGACGACGGGGACGACGCCGGATGGCTCCAGGCGTCGGCCGAGATCGACATAGTCGAAATCCTTCAGTGTCAGCCCGTCGATCGAGATCACGGCGCCGCCCGGCGCGACTTCGTCGTGCAGGATGCGGCCGAGCGTTTGGCCGACGTCGCCCTCGCTGAGCAGGACCAGGCAGCCCTGCGGTCCGCACGATTGCGGCAGCGCATCTGCGATCCCCCTGGCGAGCGCGTGCAGCCGGGCATGGCTGGGGTCGCCGTGCCAACGGAAGGCCAGTGCCAGCATGCGCGCGCCGTCGGCGAGGTCGTGTCGTGTGAGGCCGGCCCGCACGACCGCGGCGACGGCAGGCGAATCGATCGTTCCCGCCAACGGGAAGTCGCAAAAGACCACCGGCAGGTTGGCGGCGGGCAGGACGTCCGGATCGGTCACCAGAATCGTGTTGCCGCTGACCTGCACCGTGAATTGCGACGCGCCAACGACGGTGGCGCGGATGCCCTGGCCCGGGTCCCAGATCTCCGCCGGCGCCCCTCCATCGGCCAGCGCGTGGCCGAGCGCGTGGGCGAACGCCGGGCCGAGGTCGCCGAAGTCGCCGCTCTCGCGCCCGAACAGAAACTCCGCAACGCCGCCGGAAAAGGTGACCGCGTCGGGCCGTGGCGTCGCCGGCAGGCCGTCGGTGAGCATGAGCTCGGCGGCGCAGCCCTGCGGCGGCTCCTGGCGTGCCAGTCGCAGGACGATATCGGTCATCGCGCACACGAGGGCGCGTCCGGCTTCGGCGTCCGGCGTATCTCCGATCTCCAGCTGCAGGCCGAGATGGCGGGCCAGCCGCTGCACCGGCTCCTCCAGGCGGGTAATCCGCCCCTTGCGGTCGCGGACGATAAGGCGGCCGCCGACCGCCACCGCGGCGGTGGCCAGGATCTCGCCCCCACGGACCAGCGCGAACTTCGTCGTGCCACCGCCGATGTCGACGTTGAGGATGACGTTGCGGTGCTGGCGCGACAGGGCGACCGTGCCGGAGCCCTGCGCCGCCAGCGCGGATTCCATGTGATGGCCGGCCGAGGCGCAGACGAACTTGCCGGACTCGGCGGCGAACAGGTCGGCGATGGCGCGGGCGTTGCGGCGCTTCAAAGCCTCGCCGGTCAGGATCACCGCGCCGCTGTCGATCGACTCCGGCGTGACCCCCGCGTCGCGGTAGCCGCCGCGGATGAAGGCGTCGAGCGCCGGCGCATCGATCGTGAAATCCGCATCGTAGGGCGTCAGCATCACCGGCGAGCGCCACAGCTCGTCCCGGCCGACCACGACGAAGCGGCTCGAAAGGCCGGTCGCGACGCGCTGCAGATGCATGCGCGAGATCATGAAATGGCTGGTCGAGGAGCCGATGTCGATGCCGACGGTCGTCATCTCGACATTGTCGGCCTGCCAGATCGTCTCGCTCAGGCGCTCCGCCTGCTCCGGCGTGACGTGGATATGCGAGAACTCGACGTCGTGCATGCCGCCGCTCGCCGCGCGCCGTCAGCCCGTCGCCTTGCGGGCCCGGGCCTCGTCGATGTGGGCGCCCATGCGCGACTCGACGCCGTTGCGGTCCAGCTCCTCCAGATAGATCCGGTGGATGCGCGGGTCTTGGTCGGCATACTCGATCTGGCGGCCGCCGTCGCGCACGTTGACGTCGACGCCGGCGAACAGGTTGCGCTTTTCCGCAGTGAACGGGTAGCGCAGGCTGCCCAGCGCGACCGCCAGATAGCGCGACGGGTGCGGCGCCGTGTTGTAGTGCTGGTGATACATCATGTCCGGCGGCGCGAAGACCCAGCCGTGTTTCCAGTCGATGCGCACGAAATCATCGTCGCCCTCGTACCACAGCAGCGAATAGCCGTGCCCGGTAACCGCGTAGACGTGGAAGTCGGCGCCGTGCCGGTGCGCCTTCTTGTAGGTGCCGACCGGCATCTCTGACGAGTGCGCGTGCATGGTCCCGTCGGCGAGGATGAACTTCATGTTCGAGCTGCCGGCGCCGCGCTGCTCCCATGTCTGCAGCTCGAAGGCGGCAAGGTCGGGAATGAAGTTGGTCTCCCACATGTGGCGGCCCGGCCGCACCGGAATGAAATCGCCCTCTCCGGCGAAATAGCGCGACTCGCCTTCGCGTTCGGCGAACCGGAACGGGTTGTCGAAGATGAACCGGTCGTTGTGGAACAGGTTGATCATGATCGGCGCGTTCGTCGTCGAGGCCAGCCGCGCCGGTTCCTGGCCGCTGCCGTTGAAGTGCTGGTAGCGGCAGTTGAGCGGCAGCGCGAACAGGCTCTTCGGGCCCCACTCGAAGCTGTGCCGCCGGCCGTCCATGGTCTCGATCACCGTGTTGCCGCGCCCGGACAGGACGTAGATCACCTCCTCGAACATATGCTGCTGCGGCGCGCCCTGTGCCCCGGGCGCCAGCTCGAGCACGAAGATCGAGACGAAATCGCCGCGCCCTTTCAGGTGCACGATCGCGCCGTCGCAGCCGAACCGGGACCACGGCGCGGTGTCGACGCCAAGCAGGTCGACGCCGAAGTCCTCGACGACCGGCACGCCTTCGCCGGCGGCCCAGTCGCCGTAGGGGTCGAGCAGCAGCTTCAGATTCGCATCCGTTGCAATCGATTTTTCCGCCATAGCATGTCCGTCCATGCAAAACCGCGCGCCCGGGCCCGCGCCGGGTCGCGCACCGAATCCCCGATGACGGCGCCGTCAGGCGGCGTTGGACAGCTTCTCGTTCAGCTCGTCGCCGGCGTCGCCGATGCCGTTCAGATACAGCTCCCAGATCTCCAGGTTGCGCCGGCAGGCGAGCACCACCTCGTCCTCCATGCCCAGCTCCTCTGCGTATTTGGCGACGGTGTTCCATCCCAAATCGGAATGCGCGACATCCGCCTCCTCGTGCAGCTCGAAAAAGCCGAGCTTTTCGTTCGGCACGCCCAGAACCTCGTTCCAGCGCTTGCGCTCCAGCCCGAACCAGCCATGCGGCCTTGTCGGCCCGCTCCCGTATCCGGGCACGTTGGCGCGTTCGGCGCAGGTGTTGCCGACGAGTCCTTCCAGCCAGTGCCGGTTGCCCATGATCGCCTCCCAGGCGAGCCAGGCGATGCGGGTCGTCTGCAGGGGCTCGGCCGCCCGGATATCCTCGCGCGTCATGCCGATCTGCGTGCCGAGCTCCTCGAGAATTGCGAAGTGCGGCAGGCCGCCGCCATGTTCGTCGTCGGCGATGATCTCGTCGATGCAGGCGTCGACGATGCCGATGCGCACGTCCCAGTCCGGCGTGTTCGTCGCGACCTTCAGCTTGAGGACCGAGTTGCGGTACATCGAGTTCTGCCGGTGCTGATATACGAACATCTTGGCCCGGCCGAGGTTGAACGGCTCGTGGAAGAACCTGCAGCGATCGCAGAACTCGTGAACTTCCCTGTCTAGTCGCTCGACGACCGAGCTACTGCTGTCAGCCATGATCCTCTCCCGTATGTCGCGACGCGGGCCACGGGCTGGCCCGGGTCTCCCCGCCAAGGTTGGATCAAGGCTAGCGGATAAGCGCCGTGGCAAGGCAAAACAAAAATGCGATGGTGTCCAAACCGGTCGGCTATGACCCTGCCGGACGGGTCAGGCGCTGGCCCGCAGCTCCTGCACCACGCCGCGCCAGCCGGCGATCCCGCCATCGATCATCTCGACCGTGATGTCGCGCACCAGGTCGGCGACCGACAGGAAGGCTTTCGAGGGTGGGCGTTCGTGCGAATAGGCGAGATAGAGCGTGCGTTCGATCTCCGGCCCGACGATGCGGTTGGCGCGCAGCGTACCATTGCCGACGGCGGCGCGCACGGCGCCCAGCGGCAGGATCGTGTTCCCGAAGCCGCGCTTGACGAATTCGCGGATCATCGGCACCGAATCGACCTCGCAGGCGACGTCGACCTCGGCGCCGATGCTCCTGGCCGCCTCGTCGACCTGCAGCCGCAACAGGTGCGGCCGGCTGGGCAGCACCAGCGGATCGGACAGCGCCTTGGCCAGTTTGACCGGCTCGGCGCCGCCGTCGCCCGGCGGCCGAATGAAGTACAGCACCTCCAGCGCCAGCCGCTCGACCTCGATATCGCCGGTGGCGTTGGGATTGTACGTCAGCGCTAGGTCGATCTTGCCCTTGTCGACCCACTCCATGAGCTGTTCGCTCAAACCTTCGGAGATGCTGAGCGCGACTTCCGGGTACATTTCGCGGACGCGGTCCGCCAGCGTGGTGCCGAGGAGCTGACTGGTGGTCGGCGACAGGCCGATGGTCACGCGCCCACGCGGCGATTGCGAATGGTCCTGAAGGTCCTGGCGTGCGCGCTCGACCTGCCGCAGGATAACCTCGGCATGCTCGGCGAGCAGGAGGCCGGCCTCGGTCGGGGTGACACCGCGCGAATGGCGCTGGAATAACTGAACGCCCAGCTCGGTTTCCAGCTTGCGGATCTGCAGCCCGAGGGCCGGCTGCGCGATGTAGAGATGCTCCGAGGCCTTGGTGATGCTTTTATAGCGGAGCACGCCCAGAAAGAAGCGTAACCCTTTGATATCCATTTTTATTTTCTCCTACCTGCCGCCAGAGATAATCGGCTTGGCTACCGCCCCCGTCAAGCAGTTTGTATATGATTGTATCCAGAGCCCGCCGGCTCCGGGGCCGGTGTGCCGACGGCGCCAGATAGGGGCGGCTTGTAGACGAACCAGAAAAAGTTCTGGCGAAACAAGCCGCCCGTCCATAAAGCTTGGCACCGGACCGCGCCGGGCAAACGCGCGCGGACCCGATGCGTTGGCGGGAAGAACAGGGGAACGGTCAGATGAGCACGAGCGAGGTTCAGATCCCAAATCCGATCCGGATCGGCGAGCACGCAGAGCCGCATGTCGACCTGCGCGACTGGCTCGAGCGGGTCGAGGCGATCGGCCAGCTGCAGCGGGTTTCCGGCGTGCACTGGAATCTCGAGATGGGCGCGGTTGCGGAAATGATCTACCACGCGCGTCCGGAGAACCCGCCGGCCATCCTGTTCGAGGACATTCCCGATTATCCCAGCGGGTTCAGGGTGCTTTCCGGCATGACCAACTCCCCGCAGCGGCTGGCGCTGACGCTGGGCCTGCCGAAGCCGGCGAACCCGATGGACGTGGTTCGCGCGTATCGCGACCGCATGAAGCGGTTCGAGCTGATCGGTGCCCGCCAGGTGAACGGCGGGCCGGTGCAGGAGCATATCGACCGCGACGACGAGGTCGACCTGTACAAGTTCCCCACCCCCTTTCTGCACGAGCTCGACGGCGGCCGCTACATCGGCACCGGCGACCTCGTCATCATGCGCGATCCCGACGACGACTGGGTCAATATCGGCACCTATCGTGTCATGATCCACGACAAGCGCACGCTTGGTCTGTGGATGTCGCCGGGCAAGCATGGCAGGCTGATTCGGGAGAAGTACTTTGCGCGCGGTGAGCCGTGCCCGGTCGCGATCAGCGTCGGCCACGACCCGCTGCTGTTCCTGTCCTCCGGCAACGAGGTCGATTACGGGACATCGGAGTTCTCCCACGCCGGCGGGCACCGGGGCGTGCCGTTCGACGTCGTGGCGAGCGAGCTGCACGGCCTGCCGATCCCGGCCCACGCGGAGATCGTCATCGAAGGCGAGATCGTGCCCGACGACATGCGCCCGGAAGGCCCGTTCGGCGAATGGACCGGCTATTACGCGAGCTCGGTACGCGACGACCCTGTGGTGCGCGTGCGCCGCGTCTACTACCGCGGCGATCCGATCATGACGATGGCGCGTCCGGGCCGACCGCCGTCGGACTACTCGCTCAGCAAATGCGTCATCAAGTCGGCGATGATTTGGGACGAAGTGGAAAAAGCCGGCCTGCCCGGCGTGCAGGGCGTGTGGTGCCACGAGGCGGGTGGCGGGCGTCTGTTCAACATCATCTCCATCAAGCAGGCCTATCCGGGGCACGCCAAACAGGCGGCGATGCTGGCCGCGAACTGCCATGCCGGCAACTATCTCGGCCGCTTCGTCGTCGTCGTCGACGAGGACATCGATCCGACCAATACCTTCGACATCATGTGGGCGATGGCCAGCCGGTGCGATCCCGTCGAGGACATCGACTTCATCCGCCGCGCCTGGAGCGGCGCCCTCGACCCGCGCAAGCGGGTCGGCGACAACCATAATTCGCGCGCCATCGTCGATGCGACGCGGCCCTTCGAGTGGCGCGACGAGTTCCCGCCGGTTGCCGAATCGAGCCCGGAGCTCGCGGCGAAGACCAGGGAGAAGTGGGGGCATCTGCTCGATTGACCCGGACATGGAAATCCAGGCGGCCGGCGGCGGTGGCCCGGCGGGCATGACGCCGCCGTGAAGCAGGTCGCGCGCTTCGTCGCCGAGCGCCTGCCCGAGGCGTTCGGGCCGGTGTTCTTCCTGTTCGCAGGCATCGCCGTGGCCAGCGGCTTCGCCTGTTACGTGGTGCTCGGACCGGCGGCCTTCGAGCGCGCGCTGGGCCAGGACGGCGACCTGCTGCTCTCGCTGCTGCCGCGGATCCTGGCCGCGGTCGCGGTGGCCGGGCTGGTGCGGGCGATCATCCCGCGCGAGCGGCTCGGCGCGTTGCTCGGGCGCGGATCCGGGGTGCGCGGGCTGGCGCTTGCCGCCGCCGCCGGCATGGTGACGCCGGGCGGGCCGTTCGCCTCGTTCACCTTCATGGTCATGCTACGCGATTCCGGGATCGACCGCGGGGCGCTGGTCGCCTACGCCACCGGCTGGGCGCTGCTCGGCATCCAGAGGATCCTGGTGTGGGACATCCCGATGATGGGCCCGGATTTCACGCTCCTGCGCTTTGCGGTCTCGGCGCCGCTGCCGATCCTTGCCGGGCTGCTGGCGCGCGCGATTCCGATCGACCCCTTCGTCGGGCGACCGGACTCCGCCGGCGGAACGCCTGGATCCGGGCGATGAGCGCGTCCCTGGTCTTCATCTGGCTGCTCGCCGCAGCCCTTGCCGGCACCGCCGCGTCGCGTCGCGACGGCAGCCTGCGCGATGGCATTGCCTACGGCGCGGACCAGCTGGTCCGCCTTTTGCCGCGCCTCGTGGTGGCGCTGGCTGCGGCGGGGTTCATCGCCCAGCTGATTCCCGGCGGAGCCGTGGGACGCTGGCTCGGCGCCGACAGCGGCGCGCTGGGAATCGCCATCGCCGCGTTCGCTGGCGTCCTGATTCCGTCGGGGCCGGTGGTGACGTTCTCGCTCGCCGCCGTGCTGTTCCACGCCGGTGCGGGAACGCCACAGATGGTCGCCTTCATCACCTCGTGGTCGGTGTTCGCGCTGCACCGGATCACGATCTACGAGCTGCCGATGCTGGGCTGGCGGTTCCTCGTGGTGCGCGGACTGTCCGTGCTGCTGCTGCCGCTGATCGCCGGCTTCGCCGCCGGGGCTGTGCTCCTCGTCGTGGCATAAGCGGCGAATTTGGAGCCCATGTCGCTATTGTCTTGGTGGGCAAGTCCCTGTTGTAGTTTGATAACTGGCGAACAATACAGCATTGGCGCCGACGTGCCGGAGGCAAAAGGGCAGCGCCGCGTGCGTTTTCCTATATCCGGTCCGCTGGACGCCGAGCAAACGTCCGCCCGCACGAACGGGCGCGACGAACGGGAAACGGGAGGAACGGACATGCCCAGATACGGTCTGGCATTCATTGCTGCTTTCGTGGCCGTGGCGATCTTGCCATGGGGCCCCGCGAAGGCGGAGTCGGTAGAGGAATTCTATTCCGGAAGGACCGTCGAGCTCTATATCGGCTACAGCCCGGGCGGCGGTTACGATACCTATGCGCGGACGATCGCGCGGCATCTTGCCAAACACATCCCAGGCACCCCCACCATCGTGCCCAAGAACATGAAGGGCGCCGGCAGCCTGAAGCTGACCAACTACATGTACAACGTCGCCGCCAAGGACGGCAGCGTCATCGCCACCGTCGGCCGCGGCATGGCGATGGAGCCGCTGCTCGGCGGTAAGGGCATTCAGTTCGATCCGCAGAAGTTCAACTGGATCGGCAGCGCCAACAACGAGGTGAGCATCTGCGGTGCGTGGCACGAGACCGGGA
Source organism: Alphaproteobacteria bacterium (assembly GCA_041602815.1). Lineage (GTDB taxonomy): Bacteria > Pseudomonadota > Alphaproteobacteria > UBA8366 > JADFVY01. Next base: position 27,427 of record JBFIFO010000018.1, read on the forward strand.
TCAAGACCTGGGAGGACGTGCTTGCCAAGGAACTGATCGTCGGCGGCACCGGTTCGGGTGCCGACACCGACACCTTCCCGCTGCTGCTGAAGAACATGTTCGGGGCAAAGCTGAAGCTGATCTCCGGCTACCCCGGCGGCAACGACGTGCTTCTGGCGATGGAGCGCGGCGAGGTCGGCGGCCGCTGCGGCTGGTCGTGGTCGAGCGTCAAGGCCAAGAAGCGCGACTGGGTCCGGGACGGCAAGGTCAACGTGTTCCTGCAGATGTCGGTGGCGAAGCATCCCGACCTGCCGGACGTGCCGCTGGTCATGGATCTGGCGAAAACCACCGAGGACAAGCAGATCCTGAAGCTGATCTTCGCGCGTCAGGTCATGGGACGGCCGTATCTTGCGCCGCCCGAGGTTCCGGCGGAGCGTGTCAAAGCGTTGCGCCGGGCGTTCGAAGCCACCCTTCAGGATCCCGAGTTCCTGGCCGAAGCGGAAAAGGCCAAGCTGGAGATCAACCTCGTGACCGGAACGGAGATCGAGGAACTCCTGACGGAGATCTACGCCGCGCCGAAGGAGATCGCCGAAAAGGCGACGCAGGCGGCGCAGGCCCGCTAGACGCGGGACATAACAACACGGGTGCGGCGGCGCTGCTGCGCCGAACCGTAGCCCGCCGGACGATGGGAGGACGTCCGGGCACTGTCAGCCCGGTATTCCGGTTTCACGCGAAGTCGGGATCCGGGCGGTTTATTTGCGCGGGAGGGACGGGGTGAGATGAGGGTTTCCGTTATCGGGGTCGGCGCCATGGGCGCCGCCATGGCCGGGCATCTGGCCCGCGCCGGTCACGACGTCACCGGGTTCGATCTGGACCCAACGCGTGCGGCGGCGGTCACACAGTCCGGCGCCGCGTTTGCCGGCCGCCTCGAGGAGGCTGCGGCGGCCGAACTGTTCATCGTCATGGTGGTATCCGATGCGCAGTCGGCGGATGTGGTGCACGCGCTGTCCGGCCTCGCTGCGTCGGGCGCATTGATCGCCATCGCCGCGACCAACCATCCCGATACCATGAAAGGACTCGCCGGCATGGCGGCAGAACATGGCCTGCGCCTGATCGACGCGCCGGTCTGCTTTGGCCTGCAGGGCGCCGTGGACGGCGAACTGGTCAGCCTTTGCGGGGGCAGCGAAGCGGACGTCGAATTCGCCCGGCCCGTCCTGATGGCCTACAGCCGCGAGGTCTATCACGTCGGTCCCCTTGGCGCCGGGCAGCTCGCCAAGGCCTGCAACAACATGCTGCACTGGGCCGCCTGCGTCGCCAATTTCGAGGTGCTGCTGCTGGCCAAACGGTTCGGCATCGATGCCCAGCACATGCGCGAGATCCTGCTCGACTGCCCGGGCCAGAACGGCACGCTCGAGCGCTGGGATTCGACCCGCTTCACCTGGCCGGAGAAGGACATGGATATCGTTCTCGACATGGCCCAGACAGGCGGGCTGAAGCTGCCGCTGTTCGGCCAGATCGACCAGCTCGTCAAGCTACTCGGCCCGCAGCAGGTCAAGGACCTGCTATACGGGGATGAGACGAATTATCTCGGCGAGACCGTCGGCCCCCTGTCGGCGGATGCCGGCGGCCTCGGGTCCTGATCGCGCGATGGCCCGGGACATTTCGCCGGAGGTTGCCCGCGCGGCGGGGGTGATCGGCCTCGGCGCCATGGGAGCGCCGATGGCGCGCCACATGGCGCAGGCCGGCTTTCGGGTCAGCGGCTACGACCCGGACGTTGCCGCATGGCGCCGGGTGGCGGACACGGTGACGTGTTTGGCGAGCCCGGCGGCGGTCGCCGCGAGCGCTGCCCTCACCCTGGTCGTCGTGCCGACCGATACCGACGTGGTGGCAGCGTGCGCGGGCGACGATGGCCTGTTCGCCGCCGACGGTACCGGCCGGATCGTGGCGATCTGCAGTTCGGTGCGACCCGATACCGTCCGTGAACTGGAGGAGCCGGCCGGCCGCGCCGGGTTCGATCTGCTCGACCTGCCGCTGACCAAGGGGGTGCGGGCCGCCGAGGCCGGCACGATGACGCTGCTCGCGGGCGGCGATCCCGGCGTCCTGCAACGGGCGCGGCCGTTCCTCGACTGCTTTGCCAACACGATCCACCATGTCGGGGGGCTCGGTGCCGGCCAGGTCGCCAAGACGGTCAACAACCTGCTGCTGTGGTCGGGCATGGTCGCCGTCGCGGAGGCCTTGCGCCTGGCGGCACGGCTCGGAACGGACCCTGCCGTGCTGCGTGAGGCAATGCGGGATTGCAGTGCCGACAGCTGGGTGCTGCGCGAGTTCGACCGGATCGTGCCGACCTGGCCGGCCAAGGACATGGAGATCGCCCTCGCCGTGGCCGCTACGGCGGGCATCGACCTGCCGCTCATGGCCACGGTGGCAACGCAGGTCGGGTCGTATGACAGAAACGTGCTGAACCGCATCCTGGCGGGCGAACACGGCGACTAGCAGAGGGAAGAGGCAATGGCAGATAGACGCTGGCAGTCCGACATCATCGTCGACATGATCAAGCGGTACGGGTTCGAGTACATCACGCTCAACCCGGGCGCCAGCTTCCGAGGGCTGCACGATTCGCTCGTCAACTACGGCAACAACGAGCCGCCCATTCTGCTATGCCAGCATGAGGAAACGGCGGTGCAGATGGCGCACGGCTATGCCAAGGCGACCGGCCGGCCGATGATCGCGATCGTGCACAACCTGGTCGGGCTTTTGCACTCCAACCTTGCGATCTACTATGCCTATGCCGACCGCGCCCCGGTCTTCATCATCGGCGCCACCGGCCCGATGGACGAGGCCAAACGCCGGCCGCACATAGACTGGAGCCACAGCGCGCTGGTCCAGGGCGAGGCCGTGCGCCACTATGTGAAATGGGACTACCAGCCGCATGCGATCGACGGCGTACCGGAATCCTTTGCGCGCGCCTACTCGATCATGACGACACAGCCGCAGGGTCCGATCTACATGTGCTACGACGCGATGCTGCAGGAGGCGCAGCTGACACGCGACGTGCCGCTGCCCCCGCCCGGCGCGGCGGCGACGCCGGCTCCGATGGCGCCCGACCCGGCTGCGCTGCAGGCGATCGCCGACAAGCTGCTGGCTGCTGATAACCCGATCCTTCTGGCCCAGTATGTCGGCCGCCAGGAGGGCGGCTTGGAAAATTTGGTGGCGCTTGCCGAGACGGTCGGCGCGCCGGTCTGGGACATCAACAGCGCGCTCAACTTCCCGAGCCGCCACCCGCTCAATTTGAGCATGGACGACGACGTGCTGCGTACGGCGGACCTGATCGTCGGGCTCGACGTGGTCGACTGGGAGAAACCGACCCATTCGCTCGACAGCACCAACCGAGTGGTCACGCCACTGGTGCCGGAGAGTTGCGACTGGGTCGAGATCGGCTTTGCCGAGATCGGCATGAGCAAGTGGTCGTTCGACTACGGGCGCATGCAGCCCTGTTCGGTGCGCGCCCTCGGCGATCCGCTGCTGGCGATTCCCGAGCTGACGCGGTTCTGCCGGGACCGGATCGCCGGCGATGCGTTGCTCGCCGCCCGCGTTCTCGAGCGCGCGGAGGCCGTCACCCGGCGGCACGGGGAGTTGCGGGAGCTGTGGCAGGCGCAGGCCCGCGAGGACTGGGACGCCTCGCCGATCACCCTGCCGCGCCTCGCCGCCGACGTCTGGGAGGTCATCAAGGACGAAGACTGGGTGCTGAGCGCCGGCACGCTGCGCCAGTGGGCGCGCAAGCTCTGGGACTTCGACCGGCCGTACCGCCATCCCGGCAAGTCGCTCGGCACGGCGACGCAGATCGGCATCTCGCTCGGAGTCGCCCTGGCCAACAAGGGCACCGGACGGCTCGTCGTCGACCTGCAGCCGGACGGCGACCTGATGTTCGACGCCGGTGCCCTCTGGGTTGCCGCAAAGCATGAAATCCCGATGCTGGTGGTGATGTTCAACAACCGCGCCTATTACAACGACTGGGAGCACCAGATCCGCATGGCGCGGCAACGCAGCACCGACGTCGAAAAGGCCCATATCGGCATGGACCTGTATGGCCCGGATCCCGATTTCGCCGGCCTCGCGCGGGCCATGGGCTGCCACGGCGAGGGACCGATTCATGACCCGGCGGAGATCGGCCCGGCACTGCGCCGTGCGCTGGCCGAGGTCAAGAAGGGTCGCCTGGCGCTGGTCGACACGATCACACGGCACCGGTGACGCGGTGCACGACCGCTGCCGGTAACGGACGGGCGAGAAGAAAATGCCGGAACCGTGTTTCCGGTTCCGGCATCGAGTTCAAAATATTGCCGAGTGGCGCGGCCGCCCCACCCCCGATGGCGAAAGGTCGGCGTGGCGGCACGTGCCGAATGCGGCCATGCGGTTCACGCGAACCGCTCCGTCCTGGCCCCCGGGAGGGAGCCGCTGCCCGCGAAACTGCGGATCAGCCTTCGCAAGCCATGTTTTTCGGCTCGTTGTCCTCGTGGGTCGGGTCGTAGGCGATGTCGCAGACCATGCCCGCCTTCAGCTGTTCGCGGGTCGCCTCGCCGCCGCCGATGGTTATCCGGGTCCGTGAACCGGACACCTTCGCGTTGATCCTGGTGCCATCGGCGTCGAACGCGATCTTCTTGCCGTCCGGCGAGACGTCGGCGAGGCTGGTCCTGACCTTGCGCAGCATGACCTCGGCGTTCAGCGCGGCGGCGATGATTTCCACCGTGCCGGGACCCTGGTTCAACGCGTCCCGGACCACGGCCGCAACCTCGTCGCCCCAGGCGGGCTCGATCGGGATGCCCAACCGCTCGGCCTCGGCCAGCAGGGCCGGGTCTGTCAGCGCCCTCTCGTAGGCGGCCCGCAGGTCCGCGACCCGCTGTGCCGGCGTACCGGGAGGCGCCGCTGTCAGCCGGCCCAGCACCGACATCGCCTGCACCAGGCTGACGATGGCCTTGGCCTTCGAGGTCGCGGCAATGTGCTCGGCCTGGAGGATCGTCGGGGTATAGCCGCCGACCGCCAGGGCGAAGGTGCCATGACCGTTATTGACGAAGGTCTGCAGGGAACTCAGCGAGCCAAGCTGCCCCGCGATCTCGCCGCGCAGCATGGCCTCCTCGCCTTCCTCGCCGTTGAACCCGGGCACGACCTCGATGTTGAGATCCAGGGCCTCGCGCAACAGCTGTGTTTCGGTATAGGACGCCGACCCGACGCCGGACGTCGCGAATGTCGCGGGCTTGCCGGCCCGCACAAGATCGTCGAGATTGCGGTAGCCGCTCTTCGTGCCCAGCACCAGCGCGCGCGGATCGGCCGACGCCTTGCCGATCCACTCGAACTCGAGCAGATCGAACGTCACGCCTTCGCGCTGCAGCAGCTGCGCATAAATCAGGCCGGTGTTGAACGTGCCGATCGTCAGCCCGTCGCGCGGCGACGCGGCCAAAAGGTTGGTGCCTTTGATGTGGCCGCCGCCCGGCACGTTTTGGACCCGGACGGTGGCGTCGAGATGTTTTCCAAGGTACTTGGCGATCAGCCGCGCATAGGTGTCGTATCCGCCGCCCGGGCTCGTCGCAACGATGTAGGTGATCGTCTTGCCCTTGTAGAACTCGCTGGCATTTGCGGTGCCGGCCGCCGCGATCATCGCGCCCAGCATCAGCATGACTCTTGGCAGATGTCTCATAACAGTCCTTTCTTACCGCTCCAGCGGAAACCGCGGCCTGATTCTCGTATCCTGTTATTGTTCGACCCCGGCTATCCGTTTGTTTTTCCTGGATAGATTATCTTGTGCCGCATCCCGTATCGGATTTCGGCGGACCGGCCCTTTCCTGATCTTCCGATTTCGCGATCCCGCAACATCTCATTCGTCTCGTTGGCCCAAGTCGCCGGCTTTCGGAAATCCGCGGAACCAACACACCGCGGCCGAACGGGCCAGCCCGCCGCAATCTGACGGACAACCTGCTAAATATGGGTTAAGGAAAAAGAGGTAGGGGGGGCGTTAACCAAACAACCATTCGATCACAAACCCGCCGTGCAGGGGCAGCCGCAGCATCACATCGAAGATGAACCACATGCCGACGAGCCCGCCGGCCGACAGTGCCAGGCTCAATATCAGGGGCTCGCGCTGCTGCAGGCGCAGGAAGGCGAACAGGGCGACAGGCATCGCATAAAGAAAGCCGAACAGCAGGATTGCAGTCATGAACGCAACCAGCCAACAGAACAGGATGCCTGCGGTCCTCAGCTTGCGGCGCTCGCCGTCGGAAAGGCCGCCGCCCGGATCGCGGCGTGCGGCGTCAACCTCGATCGCCAGCTGGATCGCGCACAGCACGGTCCCCGGGATGCCGATCACAAACGGCAGGAACCGGCCTTCGGCGGGAAAGCCGACCGCCATCGCGACCATGCCGGCGAATATCGCCAGCATGACGGCGCTCACCAGTATCCGCCCGCTATGCGCCAATTTCGAGACTCCTGCGCCGACCGCGCCGCCACAGGTAGAATGCGATGCTGCCGCCGATCAACGCGAGAAAGACGAGCGACAGCGGCCGCATCAGGAAGGCCGGTCCCCAGATCGCCATGGCCTGGTGCAGCGAGACTTCGGCAATCGGGCCGAGCACGAGGCCGATCACGAAGGGCGGCCGCGGCCAGCCGGTCTCCTTGAGCCCGTAGCCCAGCAGCCCGAACAGCAGGATCAGCAGCATGTTCTCCCAGGCGCCGTGGCTCAGATAGCTGCCGAGGAAGACCAGCACGAACACGAAGGGAATCAGCAGGCCGCCGCGCATGAACGCGAGCAGACCGACCCAGCGTGCGACGCCGAGGAACATGACGACCGCGAGAACGTTGGCGAGCACCAGCGCCCAGATCAGGGTCCACACGAGGTCCAGGTTCTCGACGATCATGCGCGGACCCGGCTGGATGCCCAGCATGATCAGCGCGCCCAGCAGGATCGCCATGCCCGAACTGCCGGGAACGCCGAAGAACAGGGTCGGCAGCAGCGAGCCGCCCTCCTTGGAGTTGTTGGCGGTCTCGGGCGCGATCACGCCTTCCACCGCGCCCTTGCCGAATCGCTCCGGCGTCTTCGACGACTGCACCGCATGGCCGTAGCAGATCCACGACGCGGCATCGCCACCGAGGCCCGGGATCATGCCGATCACCGCGCCGATGATCGAGGTCCGCAACGACAGCCACCAGTGCCGGAAGACGTCGCCCATGCCGACGACCACGTCGCGGATGCTGTAATTGGCGGCGTCCCGGGTCACCGCGGATACCGAACCGCCCTTGACGCCAAGGGCGATCATCTCCGGCACCGCGAACATCGCCAGGATCGCCGTGATCAGATCGACCCCGTCCCACAGGAACAGCTGGCCGAAGGTGAAGCGCGCGACCCCGGTCTGCGGGTCCATGCCGACGAACGCGATCATCAGGCCGAACGCACCGACGATCATCCCTTTGATGAGGCTGTTGCCGCTGAGCGAGGCGATGAAGGTGATGCCGAGGATCGCCAGGAGGAAGAATTCGGCGGGGCTGAAGGCAAGCACGACCGGGGCCAGCACCGGGATCAACACCGCCAGCACGGCGGCCCCGATCACGCCACCCAACCCGGATGCGCCGAGGCTGGCGCCCAGCGCCCGCCCGGCCTCCCCCTTCTGCGCCATCGGGAAGCCGTCCATGATGGTGGCGGCATCCGGCCCGGTGCCGGGCACCCCGAACAGGATGCTCGGCACCGACCCGCCGGTGTGCACCACCGCATGCATTGCCAGCAGGAACACCGCGCCCGCCGTCATATCCATGCCGAAGACGAACGGAATCAGCAGGACGATCCCCAGTTTTCCGCCGAGCCCCGGCACGGCGCCGAAGAACATGCCGATCGGGATGGCGATGAGGATCAGCCCGATCAGCGTCGGCGACGTCACCAGCCCGATCAGGCTGGAAAGGACCAGGTCGAGACCCATGCCGGACCGTCCTTCGGCCGTACGTTACGGGTTCCGCCGCCGTTAGCTTTCGCAGTCCATCGTGGTCGGCTCGTTCTCGCCGCCCGGCTTGTAGGTGATGGCACAGATCATGCCGACCTTCAGAGCCTTGCGGTCCCCCTCGGCGCCGCCGATGCGGATCTTGGTGCGCGAGCCGCTGACCTTCGATTCCACCGTCTCGTCCCCGGAAAGGAAGGTGATCACCTTGCCCTTGTCCCCGACGCTCAAGAGGTCCGTTTTGACCGAGAGCACCTTGACCTCGACGTTCATGATCGAGGCCACGAGCGCAACGGTATCCGGCGACTGGTTGAGTGCCGCATTGATGGCTTCGGCAACGTCGTCGCCGTACAGCGGCACGATTGGGATGCCAAGCTTCTTGGCCTCCGCCAGCAGGTCGCCATCCCGGGTCGCGCTGCGGTACGCGGTGCGCAGCGTTTCCAAAATATCCTCCGGGACCCCCGGTGGCGCCGCGGTCAGGCGGGCCAGCTCGGTCTGCGACTGCACCAGCGCGATCAGCGAGCGGCCCTTGTCGGTGGTCACGAGGTCGCGGGCCTGCGGCAGATCGGAATCGGCGCCGCCACCGACCTCAAAAGCAAACCGCCCGTAGCCGTTGTCGACGAAGGGCTGGAACGAGCTGCGCGAGCCGAACGCGCCGGCAACGTCGCCACGCATGATCGCCATCTCGTCCTCCTTGCCGCTGTAGCCGGGAATGATCTTTAGCTTGAGGTCAATCGCCTCCATCAACATGCGGGTATCGTTGTACGACGCGGAACCGACGCCCGACACGCCGACGCGGATTGGCTCTGCCGCAGTCTGCAGGTCCTTGACGGTCGCCACGCCGGCATCCTTGCCCAGCAGGAAGGCACGCGGATCCGATGCCGCCTTGCCGATCCAGCTCATCTTGCGCAGGTCGAACTTGACGCCTTGCCGGTCGAGGATCTGCGCGTAGACCAGGCCGGTATTGAAGGTGCCGATGGTCAGCCCGTCGGGCTTGGCGGCGTAGAGCTGGTTGGCGCCGATGATGTGGCCCGCGCCCGGCACGTTCTTGACGATGAACTCCGAGCCCGGCAGATGTTTTTCCATGTATTTGGCGATCAGCCTGCCATAGGTGTCGTAGCCGCCGCCCGCCTTGGTGGCGACGATGTAGGTCACGGTCTTGCCGTCGTAGTACTCCGCGCCGGCCAGCGCAGGGCCTGATGCCAGAAGCATCGACAGGCCGATCGCGGACGCAATGGTCCTGTGGATCATGGTGAAGTCCTCCCGTTCCGCCGGCGGAGCGGGCTGGTTCCGGCGCCCGCCGCCGCCACTGTTACGTCCCCATTTCCGACGTCGTTGCGCCGGTGCCGCGGCTGTACCGCCGCGGCGCTTCAGAAGCCCTCGGCGTTCTCCAGCTGCTCGAACCAGTCGAAGCCGATGGCCTTGATGATCCGGCTGTTGACCACGATCACGCGGGCCTCGTTATCCGGATCGCCATTGAATCTCTTGTGCGCGCAGTAGGGCGGGATATAGACGAAATCGCCGGTGCTCCATTCGAAGCGCTTCGGCTCCTCCTCCCACTCCCACGAGAATTCGTCCTGGCAGTCGAAGCGCACGTCCCAGTGCAGGTCGTAACCGTTGCCCTCCACCACATAGGCGATCTCCTCGCTCATATGGCGGCTCTTGCCGGTGGCGCCGCCGGGCGGGATCAGCTGCATGTAGACGTCGACGCAGCACTCCATCGTGTCCATCTTCTCGTTCACGATGTGGCGGATCAGGCCGTCCGGCGATCTCTCGAAGGGCATGTCCCGCCACTTCACCACGTTGATGCGATTCTTGTAGTCCGCGCGAAACCGTGCCGACTGTTCGAGCGCCTCGGCATAGTAGTTGACGAAGGTCTCGCCGCTGTGCGCACGCTCGCGCTCCTGCGGATCGATGATCCGCGCAAGCCCGGCCTGGGTCCTGGTCTCTTCGCTCATGGCCGTTCGTATCCTCAGAGTTCCGGCGGCGGCATGTAATCTTCCTGTCCGGGCGCCGGGTCCTTTGGCGGATACTCGACGACCTTCTGGAACAGCATGTGCATGAACAGGAACAGCGGCTTGGCCTTCATCACCAGGACGATGGTCTCGTCCTCCTTGTCGTCGTTGAGATGCTGGTGCACGCAGCCGTTCTCGACGACCATGATGTCGCCGGCCTCGTAGTCGAAGCGCTTGCCGTCGTGGATGTCGTAGCCCTTGCCGCGCAGGCAGTAGAAGATGGCCGAGTTCATGTGGCCGTGGCGCTGGCCGGTGCCGCTCGGCGCGATGCACGAGATGTGGGTCTCGATCGACTGGGCGATGTCGGTCTTCTGCGGGTTGACGATCGACTTGTCGAACAGCTGCGGCCCGCCGCGCCATTCCTGGTCGAGCGCCGAGTAGACCCTGGGCTGGTTCCACAGCTTTTCCTGAAGCTCGCCATAGGTGCCCTCG
>JBFIFO010000019.1:0-35141 GCA_041602815.1 Alphaproteobacteria bacterium
TCATCAGCACCACGGCGGCGGCGCCGTCATTGATGCCGGAGGCGTTGCCGGCGGTCACCGTGCCCTCCCTGTCGAAGGCCGGGCGCAGGCCGGCGAGGCTCTCCACCGTCACGCCGGGCTTCGGATACTCGTCGGTGTCGACCACCGTCTCGCCCTTACGGGTCTTGATGGTGACCGGCGTGATCTCGTCCCTGAACTTGCCGGCCTTCTGCGCGGCCTCGGCCTTGTTCTGCGAGGCGGTGGCGAACGCGTCCTGCTGCTCGCGGGTGATCTGCCACTGCTTGGCGACGTTCTCGGCCGTATTGCCCATGTGGTAGCCGTTGAAATAGTCCCACAGCCCGTCCCGGATCATCGTGTCGATGAACTGGATGTCGCCCATCTTCTGGCCGTTGCGCATGTGGGCGCAATGCGGTGCCTGGCTCATGTTCTCCTGGCCGCCGGCTACGACGATGTTGGCGTCGCCGAGCAGGATCGCCTGCCAGCCCATCGCCACCGAGCGCAGGCCCGAGCCGCACAGCTGGTTGATCTGCAGCGCCGTCTTTTCGACCGGGATGCCGGCGTTGACGGCCGCCTGGCGGGCCGGGTTCTGGCCCTGGCCGGCGGTCAGGATCTGGCCCATCACGACCTCGTCCACGTCTTCCGGCGCGACCTTGGCGCGCTTCATCGCCTCGCGGATCGCCACCTCTCCGAGATAGGAGGCGGGGACGCTGCTGAGGCTCCCGTTGAACGAGCCGACCGGCGTACGGGCGCCCCCGGCGATTACGATTTCTGCCATGTCTTCGATCCTCCTCTGCGGCTAACCGCCGGGCTCCCGCCGGCGGATGCCGGAACCATTCCAGTCGATTGTGGCGGAAGCGGGCCGGACTGCGTCACGACCTTGTTCCGCCGGAAAACTTGCATTGTGCAGATGCACAATAACTTGGCATTTTATCTATTGCAACCCCTGAAAATCACATTTCTGTTATTGCTGCAGTGCAGCAATCCAGTGCCGGAGCGGTTCCCAGACCGCCGTGCGCATGCCGGAACCCACGACCATCCCGATATGGCCGGCGGCGACGGTCAGGGCATCGCAGCGAGGCAAGGCGGCCGCCAGCGCCGCGGCGGATCCGGGGGGCACGATGCGGTCCTTCGCCGGCATCAGGGCGAGCGACGGAAGATCGATGTCCGCCGGGTCGACCGGCACACCGGCCACCGCCCAGACGCCGCGTGCCGGCAAATTGTCGCCGTACCAGCCCTGCAGGCATTGGCGGGCCACCGGCGCGGCCAGGGGAATGCCGTCGTTGAGCCAATCCTCCAGCGCCACGAACAGCCGGGCCCGCTCGCTGTCCGGGTCGACCTGCGAGAATGCCTCGAACTTGCGCTGGATGCCGAACGGGTCGAGCCCGGCGAACAGCATCTGCAGGCTGTCCACCGGCAATACGCCGAACAGCTGCAGCTGCGGCTCGAGAACCGGCGCCAGGGCGGCGAGGGCGCGCGCCCGGCCGCCGTCACCGGCATGGAAATCCCATGGCGTGGCCAGGAGCACGAGACCGGTCACCAGGTCCGGCCGCAGCCGGGCCAGCGCCAGCGCCAGCAGGCCGCCCATGCAGTAGCCCGCGACCGCCACCGGCCCGCCGGTCAGCTCTACGGTCGCCTCGAGCGCCCGCGCGAGACGCCCTGCGATGTAATCGTCGAGGCCGAAGCGGCGCTCGGTCTCGCCCGGATAGCCCCAGTCGACCAGCCACGGGTTGATGCCGTGCCGTGCCAGCCAGCGCAGCAGGCTGTGGCGCTGCGAGAGATCGAGGATGTAGGCCCGGTTGATCAGCGATGGGACGAACAGCACCGCCGGGCCGATGCCGCCATAGTCGCGCAGCACGGTCGACCCTTCGCGCCACAGCTCCGGCGCGTCGGCGACGTCGCGTTCCCAGGCATGATGGCGATATCGCTCGATGCCGTCGAGCAGCCGGTCGAGTCGGTGCAGCCCCTCGGCGATGACCGCGCGGCCCAGCGCCTCAGGATTTGCGGCGGCGAGGTCGGCCTGCAGCGCCTTTGCGCGCGCCGCCAAGGGCGGCTTCCAGCCGTCCCACCCTCTGCTCGAGATCGGCAAGGCGACGCTCGAGGTCGTCACCGCCCACATGGCCAGTCCGAGATGCAGCGGCAGCGGACGTGGCCCCAGCCTTCGGCGATCGTGCACCCGAAGTTGCGTCATCCGCCCTGCCTTTCGATTTGGTGCCGGCTTCGGCAAGCGCCCGCTGCATGGTAGCCATCCAGGCGGCCGGGTCGAGCTGACCGCCCGGAGCGCCGGGCGGCGGTGCCGGCGGGCTCATACCCCCGGCCGCGAGGGCACCCATCCATTTGCCCATCATTTCCATGAATTCGGGATCGGACGCGGTCGCCGCCAGCTGCTCCTGCCAAAGATCCTGGAACCGCCTGGCCAGCCCTTCGAGATCGGCGGGGTCCGGTCCCGGCCCGTCGTTGCGAGTGCCCATGGCGGGCGAGTATAGCGACGGGCGGAACGGCACGCCAGCGGCCACGGCGGAACTGCCGTGAGACCTGGTTTGAACTTCGCACTGCACGCCCCATCTATGCACTGCAGCAATTCTGGAAATGCCTTGTTATGCTGCGCAGCAAAATCTGTTATGTTGCGCAGCAAAATTCCCGAACACATTGCGGAGCGTACCGGAGCATGGCAGAGAAGGGCAAACGCGCCGACGGCCCGATCACGATCAAGAAATACGCGAACCGCCGGCTCTACAACACGGCGACCAGCAGTTACGTGACGCTGGATCACCTGTGCCAGATGGTCAAGGACGGCGTCGAATTCTCGGTGTTCGACGCCAAGACCGGCGAGGATATCACGCGCGCGGTCCTCACCCAGATCATCGTCGAGGAGGAAGCCAAGGGCGAGAGCCTGCTGCCCATCGGTTTTCTGCGCCAGATCATCGGGTTTTACGGCGACAGCATGCAGAAGTTCCTGTTGCCCCAGTACCTGGAGCTGATGATGCAGGCCTTCGAGAAGAACAGGTTCGAGATCCAGCGCCACATGACCGAGACCTTCGGCTCGGTCTTCCCGTTCGGCCAGATGGAGGAAATGGGCAAGCAGAATCTGGCGATGTTCGAGCAGGCGATGAAGATGTTCACGGGCAAGCCCGAGTCCGGCGAGCTGCAGGCGAAAGAGCCGGCGGGGGCGCAGGCCGCGGATTCGGACGAAATTCGCCGCGAGCTGGAGGAGCTGAAGCGCCAGGTGAGCGAGCTGTCGGGCAACAAGAATCGCTGATCGGCCCGGCATCGAACCGGTTGCCGGCGACGGGCGAATTGCCTGACGGCCGCGACTCGGATATGTACCCTCTCGCGACCGCACCGAGCATTCCGGAGACCCTTGCATGACCCACACCCGAACCCGCGACGGCGCGCCGGGCGCTGCACCGTTCGGAGCCGCGGCATGAACGGCAGACCGACCAACATCTTCACGGTGCTGTCGCGCGTCGACGCGGCAGCGCGGATCGCACGCAACCGGCACAAAGGGGGCGTGCTTTGGCTGACCGGCCTTTCGGGTGCCGGCAAGTCGACCCTGGCGATCGAGGTCGAGCGCGCGCTGTTCCGCGCTGGGTACCACGTCTATGTCCTCGACGGCGACAATCTGCGGCACGGCCTCAACTCCAACCTCGGATTCAGCCACGAGGACCGTACCGAGAATATCCGCCGCGTCGGCGAGGTGGCGGCGCTGTTCGCCGACGCCGGGTTCATCTGCATTTCGGCGTTCATCTCGCCGTACCGGATCGACCGGGAAAAGGCCCGCAAGGCGGCGGGGTCCGGGTTCCACGAGATCTATGTGAAGGCGGACGTTGCGACCTGCGAGCGTCGTGATCCCAAGGGCCTCTATGAGCGCGCACGGCGCGGCGAGATTCCCGATTTCACCGGTATCTCCGCACCTTACGAGGTTCCGGATGCGCCGGAATTAACGGTCGATACGATGGCGTTCTCGGTCGAGGAGAGCGTCGGCCAGGTGCTGGACTACGTCGAGCGGAATTTTGCCCTTGCGGATTGACGGGCCCGGCGTGTCGGCCCGCCCGAGACTCCCACGGTCAGCCTGAACGCTGGCTGACCTGAACCAAGCGTTAATGTTTGTGCGGCATGCTGTGATCCGGAACGGATGTCCGGGGCCGGAGTCACGGCGACATGGAAGTGGCGAACCAGCAGACCGCGCTAGCGGGCGAGCGACCGTCGGCCGCGTCGGCCGAGCGGGAGCATTGGAGCACGCTGCTCGGCCTTGCGGACGAATCGATCGCCGAGGGCCGCATCGCCGACGCCGGCGACCACTGCAAGAACGCCCTCGAGATCGCGCGGGAACACGGGCTCGGTAGCGACTGGTTGGCGGAAAGCTACATCCGGCTGGCAGACGTCGCCGCCGCGCTCGACCAATCCGCCGCGGCGCTGCGTCTGTACGGTCAGGGTGTCGCGATCCTGGACCGCCTGTCCGGCAGCGTGTCCTCCCTCCTCGCCCATGCGGTCAGCAACATGGGCCGCCTCCACATGCTGAACGGCGAAGCCCGCCGTGCGCTCGAGCTCAGCACCGCCGCCGACGCCTTGCAACGAAACATGAACGCGCCGCCGTCTGCAGCCGTCAAGCTGAACCTGGCACTGGTCTTCGCGACTGCCGGTCACGACGGCGACGCGGAACAGGCGTTCAGGGACTCGCTGGCGGCGGCGGATCGCTCCCGGCGCACGATCGGCAATCTGATCTTCGCGGTGCACGACAATTTCGCGCAGTTCTCGATCCGGCGCGGCCGAATCGCCGACGCCGAGATGGCTCTGCGCAGCTGTCTCATTCTGCGTCAGGAATCCGGCGGTCCACGACACCCCATCTACGCGGACGGACTCGTCAATCTGGCGCGCCTGCACCTGGTGGCCGGCGCCGAGGATGAGGCCGAGACGCTGCTGTGGCAGGCATCGGACGTCTACCGGCAACACGACGACACCCCGGCCGCGACACTGTTCGAAGCACTGTACCTTTTGGGGCGAATCGCCCAGCAGGGCGGCCGGGCCGCGGACGCCGCGCGCCTGTGCGACCAGCTTCTTGCGCTGGGCGACGCCCACGCCAAAGCCCGCCCGGCGGCCAAGGCGGCGGAGCTTCACATCCGGGCGCAAATTGGACTCGATGACGCCGCAGATCAGGCGAAGGAAGAAACGATGCGCCGCGCACTGGGTCTCGCGGACAACCTGAACGGCAGATTCCGGCGCCTCGGAGACGATATCCGCGGTGTCCTCCTCAGCGAGCTTGCCGAACTCCTGACGACGGTCGGCAAAAGCGCGGAAGCCAGGCGATTGCTGGCTCGCGCAGAAGAGCTCCGCAAACGGCCGCAATGGGCGGTCACCGGCTTCGTATTTGCCGCGGCGTGACCGGCACGTCGCCAATCGAGTTTGACAGAAGGAATGGGTCGATGAAGAAGCATGTGGGTGTGGCGATCGCAATGTTGCTGTTGGCCCTGGCACCGGCGCCGGCCGGCGCGACCAGCTGGCAGGAGCAAGTCGAGCAGGGCGCGCGCGCCGAGAACGCCGGGGATTACGGCGCGGCTGAGAGGTTGTACGAGCGGGCGCTGCAAAAGTTGGAGGCCGCGTCTGGGCGTCAGCATCCGGACGTGTCCATCGTTCTCAACAAGCTGGGCGGGCTGTACCGCAAGACCGGCGACTACGGCAAGGCCGAAGCCGCCTATGATCGCGCCATCCGCATCGATCGCAAGGCACTGGGCCCGAACCATCCGGAGCTCGCCGCCGACTACAACAATCTCGCGCGCCTCTATGGCGAGCAGGGCCGGTACGACGAGGCCGAGAAGCTTTACAAGGAAACTTTGAGAATCTGGACCGAGTCCCTCGGCGAGGATCACCAGAACATCGCCGTGGTGGCCATTAACCTTGGCGAGCTGTACCGCGCGCAGGGCCGCTACGAAAAGGCCGAGGCCCTGTTCAAGCGGGCTGTCCGGGTCGACGAGAAGGTGCTCGGCAAGGATCACCCGGAGGTCGCCATCGACCTGATCAACCTCGGCGGTCTGTACCGGGAAATGGGCCGCTACGCCGACGCGGAGGACGCGTTCCGCCGTGCCCTGCAGATCCGCAAGGACCAGCTGGGCAAGGATCATCCGGAGGTCGCGGCGTCCTTCAACGTGCTCGGACTGCTGTACGACGATCTCGGCCGCTATGACCAGGCCGAGCTGATGTACCGGCGCTCCCTGGAGATCTGGGAGGCCGCGTGGGGATCGGTGCATCCGGATGTCGCGGTGGCGCTCAACAATCTTGCCGAGCTGTATCGTGTCAACGGCCGTTACGACGAGGCCGAGCTGCTTTACAAACGCACGCTGGCGATCGACGAGGAGATCTACGGCGCCAGCCATCCGGAGGTGGCGATCGACCTTGGCAACCTCGGCGGGCTATACGAGAACCAGAACCTCTACGACCGGGCCGAGCCGCTGTACCAGCGCGCCCTGCGCATCAACAAGGACGCCTATGGGCCGGATCATCCGGTGGTCGCACACAGCCTGAACAGCATTGCCTTCCTTTACCGACTGCAGGGGCGTTACGATGAAGCGGAGCCGCTGTATCGCGACGCCATCGGGATCTGGGAGAAATCGCTGGGCAAGGATCACCCGTCGGTCGCCGTCGGCATGGTCAACCTGGCCGGTCTGCTGCACCGGCTGGAACGGTTCGACGAGTCGGAGAAGCTGTACCACCGGGCGATCGCCATCGATGAGAAGACGTACGGGACCGACCATCCCGAAGTGGCGTCCGATATCACCAACCTTGCCTGGCTGTATACCAATCAGGCGAAGTACGACAAGGCGGAAGCCCTGCTCCGCCGCGCATTGCTGATCCGGAAACAGACCTATGGCGAGACCCATCCCGACGTGGCCGACAGCCTGGACGATTTCGCCGACCTGATGCGCGAAATGGGCCGGGACGACGAAGCCGCAACGTTCGCCAGACAGGCCGCGGACATCCGCGCTCGGCTCTGAAACCCTGTCCACCCGCGTGGAACCGGCATGGTTCCGCGACGCCTGAAAATACGATAGGGTCGCGGCGCCATGCCCGTGCTCGTCACCGGAACCGCCGGTTTCATCGGCAATGAGATCGCGCTGCGTCTCCTCGCACGCGGCGAGGAAGTCGTCGGTGTCGACTGCCTGACGCCGTATTACGACCTGTCGCTGAAGGAGGCGCGGCTGGCGCGCATCGCTGCGCTGCCGGGCTTCATCGAATCGCGAATCGACCTGGCCGACCGCGACGCCACCGCGGCCCTGTTCGCCGCGCATCGACCGGCAAGCGTCATCCACATGGCAGCACAGCCCGGCGTGCGCTACAGCATCGACCATCCGCATGCCTACGCCGACAGCAACCTGTCGGCCTTCCTCAACGTGCTCGAGGGCTGCCGCGCGAGCGGCACGGAGCACCTCGTCTACGCGTCGTCGAGTTCGGTCTACGGCGACAATGCGCGCATGCCCTTCTCGGTCCATGATCCGGCGGACCATCCGGTCAGCCTGTATGCGGCGACCAAGCGGGCCAACGAGTTGATGGCGCACACCTACGCACATCTGTACAGGATTCCCGCCACCGGCCTGCGGTTCTTCACGGTCTACGGGCCGTGGGGCCGGCCCGACATGGCACCGATGCTGTTCGCCGCGGCGATACTCGAAGGCCGGCCGATCGACATTTACAACAACGGCGAAATGCGCCGCGATTTCACCTATATCGACGATATCGTCGAAGGCGTGCTGCGGGTGCTGGAGGTCGTGCCGGAACCGTCCGGCAGCCCGGAGGCCGCCGAGGATCCCGCCTTGAGTGCGACGGCGCCGCACCGGATCTACAACATCGGCAACGGCCGCGCCGTCGACCTGATGCGCTTCATCGAGATCCTCGAGGAGGCGCTCGGCCGCACCGCGCGGCGCAACATGCTGCCGATGCAGCCGGGCGACGTGAAGGAGACCTGGGCCGATACCATGGATCTGGAAGCTGCCACCGGCTGGAAACCGGATACCGACATCGAGGACGGAGTCCGGCGCTTCGTCGCCTGGTACCGCGACCACTATGGCATCGGCTGAATCCGCCGGGGTCGCCGGTCACAGCAAGCTTCGCCAGAAGCCCTGTCCCGGACCGTCCACATTCAAAAACTTGAATATTTGACCGGAATGGGGAATAGTCTTCGGCGACCCCCGTCCCGCAATTGGGTGGGATCAAGACGAACAAGAACGGTTCATTGGTCGGAGCAAGGAGGAAACCATGAGATTTATCAGTGTATTGGCGGCGGCGCTCGCGATCGTCGCGATGCTCGTCGGCGGCGCCAGCGCGGATGAGCGTTACGGCAAGCAGAAGGTGGTCTACCACATCAACTACAACGGCGGCGACGGCGACAAGTTGTATCGCGGCGCCATGCGCAATATCCAGAACCACATCAACGCGGTCGGCGCCGAGAACATCGACATAAAAGTGGTTCTGCACGGCAACGGGCTGGGCCTGCTGGTGAACGCGAAGAAGAACGACCAGCTCGAAGGGGCGGTCGCCAGCCTGAAATCCCAGAACGTCGCCTTCCAGGTCTGCAACAACACGCTGAAGGGCCGAAAGATCGACTACAACAAGGATCTGTTCGACGTCTACGAAGAGGACATCGTGCCGAGCGGCGTTGCCGAAGTGGCCCGCCTCCAGCAAATGGGATACGCCTACATCAAGCCGTAAGGCGCGGCAGAGGAATCGGGCAGCGGGGCGGGACCGCAACATGAGGGCCCGCCCTTTCTTCGTCTGCCGGCAGACCCTGCCGGCCGCGCCGGAACACCAGCGTCGACCAGGTGTCGATGCGGATGCGGCGCGCAAGACGCAGGCCCTGGGCGCGGCAGGCCGCGACCACCGGCGCCTCTTGGTGGGTCAGCAGGCCGGACAGGACCGCCGCGCCGCCGGGTGCGAGGGTGCGGGCCAAGGCCGGCGCCATCCGCTGCAGCGGCCGCGCCAGGATGTTGGCGGCAATGAGGTCGAAGCGGGACCGGCGGCGCAGCAGCGGTGCGTCGAAACCCGCGCCGGCCCCGGCCCGGACCAGGCGGCCGACGCCGTTGGCGCTTGCGTTGGCGCGGGTCACCCGCACCGCCTCTTCGTCTATATCGACGGCAAGTACCGGCCGCCGCCAGGCCTTGGCCATGGCGATGGCCAGGATGCCCGAGCCGCAGCCCATGTCGAGCATTCGGCGCGGGCGCAGGCGGCGCGCAAGTCCGTCGAGTGCGCGCAGGCAGCCCTGCGTCGTACCATGGGCGCCGGATCCGAAGGCCGTGGCGGCGTCGAGCATGACCGCCAGCGCGCCGGCCGGCACGTTTCCCCCGAAGAAGGTGGGGTGGATGAAGAAGCGTCCGACAGCGACGGGCCGGAACGAAGCGCGGTTTTCCGCCAGCCAGTCGCGCGCGGCGACGGGGCGCACGACGAAATCCGGCTCGGGGGTCCCGGCCGCGGCGGCCGCAAGGGCGATTGCGGCGGTCAGCGCGCCATGGTCGGGCATCGCGGCGAACCAGGCCTCGATGCGCCATGGCCCGCCAGGCCCGGCCTCGAAGCTGGAGACACTGGCCGCCAGACCATCCAGCACGTCGAAAAACACCGGGGCCGCCCGCACAGGGATCTCCAGTTCCAGCGCCCAGCCGGTGGGGTCGTCGGGGGTCACGGCCGCTCCGAGGAGGTTGATAGGACGTCAAAGGGCCTTCTGCCCGCCGCGATCCCGGTCCGGCATCGATTGCCGATCGGACAGGCGTCAGTCGAGCTGAAAATAGCTGAACAGCCGACCTGCAACGGATTCCAGCTGGTAGTCGTCTTCGAAGGCATATGAGCTATCAGAATACTGCACGGACAGCGTATACACGAAGGCGCGCCGTGATTGCCTGGAAAAGGCGATCAGATCGTACCTGCTCTGATGCAGTCCCTTCGACCTGCGATAGAAGCGCGTATTCAACAAGTAGGCCCTCCGCATTCCGCTGAGGGAAAATTCCCGTTCCTCGTGGCTGAAGCCGTCGGGGAAGACGCGGTCGGGATTCTCTGTGTACCCGCCGATGATGCTGTCCTTCGCCCGTTCCAGCGAATCTGCGCCGAAACTCGTGAGAAACACGGTAACGATGACCGGGCCACCGTTATGGATAGCGGGGAGCAGCCGGCCGCTGGCCTCGAAGTACTCCGCCAATCCATAGGATCTCATGTCCATGGCGCGCCAGGCGGACGGCACGGAGAGCCGGTAACCGTCGCCGGCCACCTCGATCATGGCATCCCAGACAGGGACTGCCGCCTCATCCACGGGTGCAGCCGGGCGACCGTCTTCGGCCAGGGCCGCCGCGGTCAGAAACAGGACAGCCTGCACCAGAAAGAACGGGAAAACCTTCCTCGTCACGGCACGTGTCTTCCTCGGGCGAATACCGGCCTGCGGCGCACGAAAGCCGATTGGCCCGCCCGCAGGTTCTGGCCATTCTATCCGCGGACGATTAACCGAAGCTTATTGACCGGGTTACCAGCGTCACAGCCGCTCCACGAAGGCCGCCACCACCTTCTTGGTGCCGGCCTTGTCGAAGGCGATGGTCAGCTTGTCGCCCTCGACGGCGGTCACCGTGCCCATGCCGAATTTCAGGTGGAAGCAGCGCTCGCCGGCCTTGAATCCGTCGCCGGCGATGACGCGCGACGCCGTGCCCTGGATCACCGGCCCCGCCGGGGGGCCGCGGCGCCGTGTCGGCGCCCAGCTGCCGTGGCTGAAGGCCTCCTCCGTCGACGGGGCGGAAAGCCCGCCGTAGAGGCCCGGCTCGCCGACCGCCTCGATGTGGGCCTGCGGCAGCTCGTCGATGAAGCGCGACGGGATCGCGCTCTGCCACTGATTGTAGACCCGCCGGTTGGCGGCGAAGGAGATGCGCACCCGCTGGCGCGCCCGCGTGATGCCGACATAGGCGAGGCGCCGCTCCTCCTCGAGCCCGGCCGCGCCGCTCTCGTCCATGGCGCGCTGGTGCGGGAACAGCCCCTCCTCCCAGCCGGGCAGGAACACGGTGTCGAACTCCAGACCCTTGGCGCTGTGCAGCGTCATGATGGTGACCCGCTCGCCTTCGGCGCGCTCGTCGTTCTCCATGACGAGGCTGACATGCTCGAGGAACTCAGGCAAGCTCTCGTGCTCCGCCATGGCGACGAGCAACTCCTTGAGGTTGTCGAGCTTGCCCGGCGCCTCCGGCTTCTTGCTGGCGCGCCACATCGCCGTGTAGCCCGATTCGTCCAGCACGATGCCGGCGAGCTCGGTATGCGCGGTGGTCTCCGCCTGCCGCCGCCAGCGCGCGAACTCGTCGAGCAGGGACGACAGGCTGCGCCGCGCCGCCGGCTTGAGCTCGTCGGTATCGAGCAGCCGGTGCGCCGCCGCGGTCAGCGGGATCTGCGCCGCGCGGGCGAGCGTATGCACCGCCTGCAGCGTCGCCGGGCCGATGCCGCGCGTCGGCTTGTTGACGATACGCTCGAAGGCGAGGTCGTCGTCCGGCTGCTGGATCACCCGGAAATAGGCGATGGCGTCGCGGATCTCCTCGCGCTCGTAGAAGCGCGGCCCGCCGACCACCCGGTAGGGCAGGCCGAGGGTGAGCATGCGGTCCTCGAACTCGCGGGTCTGGTGGCCGGCGCGGACCAGGATCGCCATCTCGTTGAGCGATTCGCCCTTGCGCTGCAGCGCCTCGATGTCCTCGCCGATCTCGCGCGCTTCCGATTCGCCGTCCCAGACGCCGCGCACACCGACCTTTTCGCCCTCGCCCGCCTCGGTCCACAGCGTCTTGCCGAGCCGGCCCTCGTTGTGGGCGATGAGGCCCGACGCGGCGGCGAGAATATGCGGGGTCGAGCGGTAGTTGCGCTCGAGCCGGACGATCTTGGCGCCCGGGAAGTCCTTCTCGAAGCGCAGGATGTTGCCGACCTCGGCGCCGCGCCAGCCGTAGATCGACTGGTCGTCGTCGCCGACGCAGCAGATGTTTTTGTGCTTCTGGGCCAGCAGCCGCAGCCACAGGTATTGCGCGACGTTGCTGTCCTGGTATTCGTCCACCAGGATGTACTGGAACTGTTTCTGGTAGTCGGCCAGGACCTCGGGGTGCGCCTGGAAGATCGTCAGGCAGTGCAGCAGCAGATCGCCGAAATCGGCCGCGTTGAGGACCGAAAGCCGGTCCTGGTACTGGCGGTAGATGTCGAGCGCGCGGCCGTTGGCGAAGTCGCCGGCGTCCGGCGGGGAAACCTTGTCGGGGGTCAGCCCGCGGTCCTTCCAGCCCTGGATGATGCCGCCGAGGACCCGCGCCGGCCAGCGCTTCTCGTCGATGTTCTCGGCCTGCAGGATCTGTTTGAGCAGACGGATCTGGTCGTCGGTATCGAGGATAGTGAAGCCGGATTTCAGCCCCGCCAGCTCCGCATGGCGGCGCAGGATGCGCACGCCGAGCGCATGGAAGGTGCCGAGCCACAGCCCCTCCGAGGCCGGGCCGACCAGCCGCGCGACGCGCTCCTTCATTTCGCGCGCCGCCTTGTTGGTAAACGTGACCGCAAGCACCTGCCACGGCCGCGCCCGGCCGGTGAACAGGAGATGCGCGAGCCGCGTTGTCAGCACCCGGGTCTTGCCGGTCCCGGCCCCGGCGAGCACCAGCACCGGCCCGTCCAGCGCCTCCACCGCCTCGCGCTGCGCAGCATTCAGGCTGGCAAGGTACGGCGGCGGCCCGGCCGGCGCGCGCTCTTGGGCGGGCGCCGGCGGAGCGCCGAGCGAATCGAGGGGATCGTCGTAGAGCGGATCGGGCATGGCGCTCTTATAGCATTGCGGCGGAGTCTGTGGGGGGCGAAATGCGGTGAGTGGCGCAGTTTGAAGGGCTGCCGAAACAACGCCCGGAACGTCAGTTTTTTAGCGGATCATGTTCGCGTTCCGACGAACGGCAGACGTTGGCGCGGGGTTATCGGGACGGGCGCAGGTGACCCACCGCGGACATCATGCCTGTCCAACAAAACCAGGCACGTCCAGTCCGTCGTCCGGCCCCGGTCCCACACGACCGGGCCAGATTCTCGCGTAAGAACTGCACCACGAAACGGAGGCGACTCACATACTGCCGGGTCACGGCACGCGAAGCTCTTGGCCGCACAAATCCGGCGGCAGCGAGAAACCGGCATGCGCTGGCCTTTGCGTGACTGTCACACCATCGGTGAAGGAGATCGTGGCCGGCCCGGTCTCGACCATGATCGTCCGCTGCGCCGGCGGCTGCTTCTCGTAATAAGTCGGGCAGATGATCTCTAGCCGGTGCGTGCCGGGCGCAACGAGGACGATCGTCGGGGGCTGGAAGTCGGCCGACTGCCCGCGTTGGCGGCACGCGGCCGGTTCGGCTCGGCCGTCGACCGAGAGGATCCGGCAGCGGCGGTGCGCATAGCCGGGCGGGTCGAGGCCGGCGATCAGCGCCTTGTTCGTCAACTCGATCCGCAACGCGACTGGCCGGCCCACGGGAACCCGGCGCACGACACCCTTGTTTTCGACGATGGTGCCGGAATCGGGCGGGCGCCAGGGAGAATGCCGGAATGCCACGTCTTCGGGTTGCGGGTCGACAAAGAGATCCTCGGCGATGGCAACGGCGAATGCGTCGAGTATCGCCTCGAGCCGGCGGCGCAGGAGGGCGCCGTCATCGGCGGCCAGCTCCAGCAGGGTCCCCGCCTCGCCTCGATACCGCCATTCGGCCTCCACCGGCGCCGCCAGCCCGGGTCCGTTGGCGGTCGCCGTTACCGAGGCCAGGATGTGGATTTCGGGATCGAAATTACCTTTCGTCTGCAGCGCGAACCGGGGCGACAAAGTCACGGTCGCGACGGATACTGCGCCGGGGCAGAGGTCCACCTCACCAGGCGCGCCGACTGCAAGGCAGCGCCACTGTACCCCCGTGGCCGCGCCCAGCCGTTCCGCGAGGCGGCGGTCGAGCGAGGCCGGCAGCATCCTGTTGCGGCCGATTCGATCGAAGGCCGATATTGCCGCCTCGGATTCCTCCGCAGTGGGCGCCATCGCCGAGCCGATGATCCCAGCCAGCGGCAACGCAACGGGCATAAGAACCAGCCAGCCAAGGGCCCCTTCGTTCGAGGGGGCGGCGTCGAGATATGCTTTCATTCCCGCCTTGCCCCCCTCCTCGGGGTTTTTTACGAAACGGCGCGGCGCGCTGAATCCACCTGTGACCTCGGTGGTCACGACGAGGGCGTCCACCTGCCTCAGGGGTTCGGTATCGAGCGCGGGCTGGGATACCGCGGTGACTTGTGTGCAACCGGCCAGCCCGACGAGCAGGAAGAAGATGGCGGGGGTCCCGGCGCACTCGCGCAACGGATTGGCCATGGTTCGGTCGCCCATGAGGAATCGACCCAAATCTCTATGTATCATCAACATGACTGTTGCACTCGGCGGGAGTATCGTACCATTGCCCTGATATTATTCAGGCATATTCTGGAAATTGCATTGGCCACGGTTTCCAAGATTGGGCGTCGGGCTGGGCCGCTGCAAACCGTCTGTGGTATCGCGCGAAAGGCATCGCATACACGGAATTCAGTGAACCGATGCCGGCCCTTGGCTATCTTCGCCCGTTCAGGGCCTGTTCCGGGATGTCCGAGTGGCAGCGGTGACCGGACCTGCCGGGAATGTGCCTCGATAGTCCCGAGGTGACCCGGCGGCGAAGCGGGCTGCGCCGGCGGCCGGAGATTGAATAGCCCTGGCGTTTGCATAATCTGTATTGCTTAAGAGAGGGAGGCGTATGGTGCCGCGTTCGGTCGTTCTGTTGCCCGTTTGGGTCGCCAGAATCTTTTCGACGGCGAAGTCGTTCGCCGCGAATCCAGTGCTCGGCAGCACCCTGCTCAACCGGCTTGGGCTGCACGTCGCACGGCTGGTGCTGGCCCATGCGATCACCCGGTTCCGCCACGCCCTGCTCGCCGGCCTGGCATCGCCGGCGGACCGGCGCGCGTTTCTGCGTGACGGCTGTCTGGTCAAGGAGAATTTCCTGGCGCCCGAGGTGTTCGACGCCGTCGTGCGCGAGGCCCGGGCGTACCGGGGGCAAGCCCGCAGCTGCCACCAGGGCGACACGGTGACCCGGCGCGTCCTGCTCGACGAGGGCGCGCTCGCCGCGCTGCCGGCCTGCGCCGGCCTCGTTCGCGACCGCCGGTACCGGAACCTCGTCAAGTACTGCTCGGCCCGCAATCACGGGCCGCTCGTCTATATCCAGCGCATCGAGAACCATGCCGTCGCGGGCGGCGACGATCCCCAGCGATTGCTGCATTCCGATACCTTCCAGCCGACCGTCAAGGCATGGCTGTTCCTGGACGATGTCGACGACCGCAACGGCCCCTTCACCTATGTGCCCGGCTCGCACAGGCTGACCTGGCGCAGGCTGAAATGGGAATACCGCAAGAGCACGTCGTGGCGCGATCTGCCGGACCCCTATTCGCGGAAGGGCTCGCTGCGGTTGAACGAGGACGAGCGGCGGTCGCTCGGGTATGGCGAGCCCGTGCGGCACCGGGTGGCGCGGAACACCCTTGTTATCGCCAACACCCACGGATTCCACTGTCGCGGCGCCGCGGCGGAAACCGCCTCGCGCCTGGAGATCTGGGCCTACAGCCGGACGAATCCGTTCAACCCGCTTCCCGGCCTCGACAGCCGGCTTCTGGACAGGCTGCGGCATCGACTTTTCAGGCGGTACCTGCGCCACCGCGACCGCGTTGCGGCGCGGGCCGGCAACCCGCCGAGCTGGCGGCTGACCGACTGGCACGCCGACTGACGCCGGTGTATCGCTCCAGCGCGCCACATTCGCACGCTTCATGACGGCTTGCGCGACGTGGGCAGATGTCGACTGCCCGCGCGCGTCATGAGTCTTTAGCCAGCGAGTCGATCACGTCGACGCGCTGGACAGGCCGTTGCGGCGCGCTAATCTTACTTTCGGTGCGCATCGGCGTACCGTATCGGCCGGGAGCACGCCCGATGAAATGCCTTCGGTCACTCTTCACCGTTCTTGCCGTCCTGTCGCTGACCGCCGCGCCGGCGGACGCGGCCGAGCCGCCGACCGTCGAGTCGGTGCTCGGCGCGGTGGTGGCGCTGCACGCGGAGATCCCGTCCGGTGCGCGCACCGCCGATTCGCTGGGCATCGAGCGCGACGGGCACGGTGTGGTCATCGATTCCGACGGGCTGGTGCTGACCATCGGCTATCTGATCCTCGAGGCCGAGCGGGTCACCGTTGCCACCGTCGGCGGAACGGCCGTGCCAGCCCGCATCCTTGCCTACGACCACGCCACCGGGTTCGGCCTGCTGCGGGCGGAGGGCAAGCTCGGCGTGCGGCCGATGGCGATGGCGAAATCCGCCGACGCCGAGCCCGGTGATCGCGTCCTCGTGGCCGGGGCCGGCGGCGCCGCCTTCGCCATCCAGGCGCACATCGTCTCGCGGCGCAGCTTCGCCGGTTACTGGGAGTACATGCTGGACGAGGCGCTCTTCACCATGCCGCCGCACCCGGTGTTCGGCGGCGCCGCGCTGATCGACGCCGAGGGGCACCTGCTCGGCATCGGCTCGCTGTACGTCAATGACGCCATAGGGCCGGGCGAGTTCAGCCCGGGCAACATGTTCGTGCCGATCGACCTGTTGAAGCCGATCCTTGCCGACCTGATCGCGGACGGCCGCTCATCGGCGCCGTCGCGGCCGTGGCTCGGCCTCTACACCCAGGAGGCGCCGCAGGGCCTGTTCGTCAGCCGCGTCGCCGTCGACGGGCCGGCGCAACGAGCGGGCGTCCTGCCCGGCAGCCTCGTGCTTGGCGTGGACGGCAGTCCGGTGCGCGGGCAGGAGGCGTTCTACCGCCGCGTCTGGGCAGCGGGCCCGCCGGGCGTGACGATCCGGCTGACCCTGATCGACCCGACGGGCGAGCCGAAAGAGGTCGCCGTCGTCACCGCCGACCGCACCGACTGGCTGGTCCTCAAACGCAAGGACTGACGCACCTCACGCCTCGCCGAATTCCTCGGCCCGGGCCTGCATGAGGGCCCGGTCGTAGGCGCGCACCACGTCGCGCTGCCGAACATAACCCTGGAGCCGGTTCGCCTTCTTGTCGTCGACGACCGCGACGATCTCCTCCTGCACGCTGTCCATCAGCGCCATCGCGGCCTCGAGGTCGTCCTGCTCGGCCACGACCGGCGGCCGGTGCCGGCACACGTCCTTGGCATTCAGCAGCAAGTCGAGCTCAGTATCGAAGGCGGAGTCGGCGAGGTCGGCCAGGGTGACGGTGCCGTGCAGGCGGCCGTCCCCGTCGACCACGAACAGCGCCCCGTGCTGCGCCCGCTGCAGGCCGGCCCGGACCTCCGCCATCGGCGCGCCGGGCGGGACGGTGCGCTGGTCGTAACGCATCACGTCGCAAACGTGCACCGCGTGCAGCAGCCCCTGCTCGCGCCCCTTGCGCAGGTTGAGGCCGCGCCGGTCGAGCTGCCAGGTGAAGAACGAGAAGCCGAAGGCGTAGCGGGTGATCAGCGAGGCGATGACGGTGGCGATCATCACGCCGATCGTGAGTTCGTAGTCGCCGGTCAGTTCGAACACCATCAGGATCGTCGAGATCGGCGCGCCGAGCACGGAACCGGCGACCGCGCCCATGCCGACGATGGTATATGCCGCGTGGCCGGAGGAGAGGTGCGGGAACATCTCGGTCGCGAGGATGCCGAAGACGCCGCCCAGCATCGCGCCGAGGTACAGCGACGGCGAAAACACGCCGCCGCCGAAGCCGCTGCCGAGGCTGATCGCCGTCGCTGCGGTTTTCACCATCAGCAGCGCGAACAGCATCCACAGCCCGAACTGCCCGCGCAGCGCCGTGTCGGTCGCCTCGTAGCCGACGCCCAGCACCTGCGGGAAGGCGAGCGCTATGATCCCGACCGCAAGGCCACCGCAGGCCGGGCGCAGCCACAGCGGCACCGGTGTCCGCTCGGCAACGCGGCTCGCGAAGTCGACCGAAAACATGAAGATCACCGCGGTGGCGGCACTGACCAGCCCGAGCAGGGCGAACGCCGGGAACTCGAGGAACGAGGCAATGCTGTGCTCCGGGATGATGAAGGCCGGGAAGTCGCCGAACCAGATGCGGCTGACGATGGTGCCGGTGACCGAGGCAATGACGATGGCGGCGAACGCGCTCATCGCATAGTGGCCGACGACGACCTCGAGGGCGAAGAAGGCGCCGGCGATCGGCGCGTTGAAGGACGCCGCCACCGCGGCCGCGACGCCGCAGCCGAGCAGCGTCTGCGACAGCGACCGGCCGAGACGCAGCCGTTCGGCGACGAACGCGCTCAACGAGGCGCCGAGGTGGACCACCGGCCCCTCGCGCCCGGTCGACGCGCCGGCGCCCAGCGAGACCGCGCTGATCAGCGCGGCGCCAAGCCCGGTACGCAGGCTCATGCGCCCGCCCCTGAGCGCGCACGCCTCCATTACGTCGGCGACGCCGTGCGGCCGGCGCCCGGGCATCGCGAAGGCGACGAACAGGCCGACGGCGAGGCCGCCGAGCGTCGTCGCGGCGAGGATGTGCCACCACGGCAGCGCGCCGGCCAGGGTCGCCACGCGCTCCTCGGCGAAGCCGTAGAACAGGAACTGGATCGCCGCCAGCGCCTCGCGGAAGGCGATCGCCGAGCCGCCGCCAATGACGCCGATGACCACGGCGAGGACCGACAGGATCACCTGCTCGTGGCGCGTGACGCGATCGAGTCTCTCGAGGATCTGGCCGAAATTGGGCAGGTGCAAGACGGTTCCCGGACGAATGGGCGCGGATTTCCCGCTGATATTGCTGGAAAACCGTTATTAAACCGCAAAGGGCAGTGCCTCAAGGGGGCTGACGCACCTCATTCCCGCGGCGCCCGGATCCGGCGTCCGGCGCCCTCGGGCACCGGCACGGCGGCATGGACGGCGCGTACCGCCCTCAGGCGTTCGGCGACGGCATCGGGAAACGGCGTGACGCGGCGCGCGCCCATGTCGATGTGCAGGCTCAAGAGCTCGCAGGTGGCGGCGAGCCAGCCTTCGGTTCCGTGATACATCTCGTGGTAATAGTGCAGCCGCTTGTCGTCGTGGCCGAGGAACCAGGTGGCGAAGGCGAGCGGGTCGCCCTCGTGCACCTCGCGCCGGTAGCCGACGTTCATGTCGGCGGCGAAGGTCGAGCAGCCGGAGGCCGTCTTGTACGCCTGGCCGATTCCCAGATAGTCGAAGAAGGCGTCGGTGGCGTAATCGAAGGCCAGCACGTAGTAGGCCACGTTCATGTGGCCGTTGTAGTCGATCCAGTCCGGGCGGACGGTATCGCTGTAAATCCGCAGGGGGGCTTCGATCGCCATGGCGCAAGCCTATCGCTAGGCGCGCGGCTCTGCAAACCCGCAGAAAACCCTAACGCATGGGCTCGTTCCTCGGGGCGCCCCCGGTTTGAACGAGCCACCGACATCCGCTGGCGCGTGGTTTGTCAAGTCGGGCTCGGCCTAATCGGCGCGACCGGAACCGATTCCATTCGAACGGACAATGCTCTAGTACTCCAGACATCGACGCGTGAACCGGGCCACGCCCTTCGACCGACGCTGGGCGAGGTCCCCAAGCCGAGCCCCTCGAAACACGAGGCCGGGTGCCGTCGCCACTGCCAGGGACGAGAGCCCGCCGCGATGATCGGACAGTTCCTTCACCTGATGGCCGGCAACGCGCGGCCGGTCCTTGCCGGCGGCATCTTCGCCGGACTGCTGCTGCCGGACGTGGCGGCATTTCTTCGCCCGCTGATGGAGGCGGCGGTGGTCACCAGCCTGACCTTGTCGATGCTGCGCATCGACTGGCCCGCGATCGCCGCGTACGGGCGGCGGCCGGGCAGCGCGGGAGCGGCGCTGGGCTGGATCCTGCTTGGCGCCCCGGCTCTGACCCTGGCAGCGGTAACCGCGCTGGACGTGCCTGCGGGGCTTGCCATGGCACTGGTTTTCGCGGCCGCCGCCCCGCCGGTCACCGCCGCGCCGGCCTTCGCCCTTCTGCTTGGCCTCGACGCGGCACTGGCGCTGGTCGTGCTGGTGCTCGGGACGGCGCTGCTGCCGCTGACGCTGGGGCCGGTGGCGTTCTGGCTGCTGGATCTCGAGCTGACGGTCGGACTTGGGCCGTTCCTGCTGCGCATCGCCGTTTTCATCGGCCTGCCCTTCGTCGTCAGCGCCCTTGCCCGCCGCACCCTCGGGCGGCCGCGGCTCGACGCCGGCGCCACCGAAATCAACGGCGCCATCGTCCTCGCTCTGGTCGTCTTCGCAATTGCGATCATGGACGGGGTGTCGGCGCGGCTGCTGGCCGACCCGTGGACGGTGGCGCTGTTCGCCGGCGCCGCCTTCGCGCTCAACATCGCGCTGCAGGTTCTCGGCACGGCCCTGTTCTTCTGGATGGGACGGCGCCGGGCGCTGACCATGGGCCTGTCGAGCGGCTACCGCAATATGGCCATCATGCTGGTGCTGACCGTCGGCATCGCCGGCCCGGACATGTGGCTCTACGTCGCCATGGCGCAGCTGCCCATGTACATCCTCCCGATGCTGAGCAATCCGCTGTACCGGCGGATGCTGGGGCCGGAGGTGCCATGACCCGGCGGCACGGGCGGGCGACGCCATCGCTGGCGGTTGCGGCCTCGGCCATCGTCTGGGGCCTGTGGTGGATCCCGGTGCGGGCGCTGGATGCGCGCGGCCTGGCCGGCGACTGGGCGAGCCTTGCGCTGTACGGAGCGGCGGCGGCCGCCATGCTGCCGGTCGTCGCCTGGCGCCGGCGCGGCGGTCACAGGATCGACAACACGGCGATCGCGTCCGGTTTCCTGTTCGGTTCGATGATGGTGGCCTGGAATCACGCGTTGCTCAGCGGCGAGGTGATGCGGGTGACTCTGCTGTTCTATCTCGCGCCGATCTGGGCCACCCTGTTCGGCTTCCTGTTCGTCGGCGATCGACCGACGTTGCGTCGTATCTCGGGCATTGCCCTCGGCATTGCCGGTGCGGCGATCATCCTCGGCATCGATTGGGACACGTTGCCGGTGCCGCGCGACCGGTCGGACTGGCTGTCGCTCGGCGCCGGGGTCGCGTTCGCCGGCAGCGCGACCGTGATGCGCCGGGGCGGCGGCACCGGCGAACACGAGCGGACCTTCGCAACCTACGCCGTCGCCACGGTGCTCGCGCTCGCCGCCGTCGCGCTGGTACCCGGTGCCGCGGCACCGCGGGACGGATGGCTGGGGGATGCCCTGCCCCTGGCCGTCGCGGTGGCGGTGTTCATGCTGCTACCGGTAACCTGGCTGGTGATCTGGGGCAGCGGCCGACTCGATCCCGGCCGGGTCGCCATCCTGCTGTTGTTCGAAGTCCTCGCCGCCGCCGTGAGTGCCGCGCTCCTGACGGATGAGCCGTTCGGCGGTCGACTGTTGTTCGGCGGCGCGCTGATTCTCGCCGCGGCGGCCCTGGAGGGGCTCGACGCGAGGGACGGGCCGGCGACGTGACGACGATCCCGTCCCGGCCGCGGCAATCTTCCGCCTGCGCCGGTCCCGGCCCGCCTAAACCGAGAAGTACTTCGCCAGCTTGTGCGGGACGACGACGGCCGAGGTCGACATCTCGGGATGGAGCTGGTGCTCCTCCGACAGTTCAACGCCGATCCGGTCCGCACCCAGCAGGGCCAGAAGCTTGTCCTGGTCCTCCAGCTTCGGGCAGGCGGGATAGCCGAAGGAGTAGCGCGAGCCTCGGTATTCCTGTTTGAGGAGGCCGTCCATGTCGCGCGCCTCCTCCGCCGCGTAGCCGAGCTCGCTGCGGATCCGTTTGTGGACGTATTCGGCCATGGCCTCCGCCATCTCGACGCCGAGGCCGTGCAGATAGACGTAGTCCTGGTAACGGTCGTCGCCGAACCATTCGCGGGCGACGTCGGCGGCGCGCTGGCCCATGGTGACGACCTGCAGCCCGACGACGCCGCGGCCCTCCGGCCCGGCTGAGATATCGGGCACGTAATCGGCGATGCACTTGCCGTCCTTGCCGGCCTGGCGCGGCAGCGCAAAGCGTGTCGCCTCGTCGATGCCGTTCTCCTCGAACAGCACCAGCTGATCGCCGTCGCCGGCCGCCTTCCAGTAGCCATAGGCGGCCTGCGGCAACAGGATGTCCTGCTGGATGACGGTGTCGATCATGCGCTTGAGGACGGGACGCAGCGCCTTCTTGGCCCATGCCATGTATTCGTCCAGCTTGCGGCCGTCCTTGCGGAAACCCCAGTGGAACTGGAACAGCATGCGCTCGTTGAGGTACGGCAGCAGCGCCTTGACCGGCACGCGCGCGATCACCCGAGGACCCCAGAACGGCGGCTCGGGAACGGCGGTATCGGCGTTGAGCGCTTCGCGGCGCGCGCGGATTGCAGCGGCGTCCAGCTCGCCGGCGGCATCGTTGGCCGGCCGGCCGACGGATTTGCGGTTGCTCGACGGACGGGTCGCGCGCCGGGCACGAACCGCCGCCGTGTACTCGTCGAACTGGCCGTTGACCACGCGGTCCATGATCTTCAGCCCGTCGAAGGCATCGCGGGCATAGGCGACGCGGGCGCTGCCATAGGCGGCAACGCAGTCTTCCTCGACATAGGCCCGGGTCAGCGCGGCGCCGCCGAGCATCACCGGCAGATCGATCTGCTCACGCGTCATCTCCTCCAGGTTCTCACGCATGATAACGGTCGACTTGACCAGGAGGCCGGACATGCCGATGGCGTCCGCCTTGTGTTCGCGCGCGGCGCCGAGGATGTTGGCGATCGGTTGCTTGATCCCGAGATTGACGACGTTGTAGCCGTTGTTGGTCAGGATGATGTCGACCAGGTTCTTGCCGATGTCGTGCACGTCGCCTTTCACCGTGGCCAGCACCACCGTTCCCTTCCGCGTGCCCGCCACCTTCTCCATGTGCGGCTCCAGATGCGCCACCGCGGCCTTCATGGTTTCGGCCGACTGGAGCACGAAGGGCAGCTGCATCCGCCCCGAGCCGAACAGGTCGCCGACTTCCTTCATACCGCCGAGCAGGATCTCGTTGACGATGTCGAGCGGCGCGTAGCTCTTCATCGCCTCGTCGAGGTCGGTGGTCAAGCCGTTGCGGTCGCCGTCGACGATGCGGCGGTGCAGCCGCTGCTCGATGCTGACGGGTCCGCTGTCCTTGGTTTCCGGCTGCGCCTCGCGGCCCTCGAACAATGCGATGAACGCCTGCAGCGGGTCGTAGCCGGGACGGCGCCGGTCGTGGATCAGGTCCAGCGCCACCGCCACCTCCTCGGCCGGGATCGCATGCAGCGGCTTGATCTTGCTGACATGGATGATGGCGCCGGTCATGCCGCGCTTGACTGCCTCGTCGAGGAACACCGAATTCAGGACGTGTCGCGCCTCGGGCTTGAGGCCGAACGACACGTTCGACAAGCCGAGGATGACCTGGCAGTCCGGGAAGCGTCGCGCGATCAGCTCGATACCGTCGAGGGTATCGAGCGCCAGCTTGCGATCGTCCTCCATGCCGGTGCAGACCGTAAAGGTCAGCGGATCGATCAGAAGGTCGGACGGCGGCAGCCCGAATTCGGTCACGGCCATCCCGTACAGCCGTTCCGCGATGCGCAGCTTGTCGGCGGCGTGCTTGGCCATGCCGTCCTCGTCGATGGTCAGCGCGATCACCGCGGCGCCGAACCTGCGCGCCAGCTCAAGCCGCGCGCGTGCCGCATCGTCGCCGTTCTCGAAGTTGATCGAGTTGATCACCGGCTTGCCGCCAATCAGCCTCAGCGCCGTCTCGAGCACCGGCAACTCGGTCGAATCGACGACCAGCGGCGCGTCCGCCGCACCGCGCAGTCGGCTGACCACCTCGGTCATGTCGGCGGTCTCGTCGCGCCCTACATAGGCAGTGCAGACGTCGAGCGCGTGGCTGCCCTCGCGCAGCTGGGCGCGGCCGATCTCGACGCAGCCGTCCCAGTCCTCGGCCGCCTGGAGTTCGCGGAATTTCCGGCTGCCGTTCGCATTGCAGCGCTCGCCGATCGACAGGATCGCGTTCTCTTGGCGCAGCGGCACGGAGGAGTAAAGCGAGGCGAGCGAAGGCGTCCACTTGGCATCACGCGCCAGCGGCCGCGGCCGGTAGCCGTCATGCGCACGCTTGCGCAGCATCGCATCGACCGCAGCGATATGCTCGGGCGTCGAGCCGCAGCAGCCGCCGACGATGTTCACGCCGTCCTCGCCAACGAACCGGTCGGTCCATTCGGCGAGCTCGTGCGGCGTCAGCGGGTAATGGGTATGGCCGTCGTGAAGCTCCGGCAGGCCGGCGTTCGGCTGCACCGTGATCAGACCCGGCCAGTTGGTGCCGAGCCAGCGCACGTGCTCCGCCATCTCGTGCGGGCCGGTGGCGCAGTTCAGGCCCATCGCGTCGACGCCGAGCGAATGCACGACGGTTGCCGCGGCGGCGATATCGGCGCCGACCAGCAGCGTTCCTGTCGTCTCTACCGTGACCTGCACGAAAATCGGAACTGCGCGGTTCACATCGGCCATGGCGCGCCGCGCGCCGTTCACGGCGGCCTTGATCTGCAGCGGGTCCTGGCAGGTCTCGATCAGAAGCGCGTCGACCCCGCCGACGATGAGGCCGGAACACTGGGTGAAGAATGCTTTTTCCAGCGAGTCGAAATCGACATGCCCGAGACTGGGCAGGCGGGTGCCCGGCCCGACCGAACCAAGCACGAAGCGCTGGCGACCATCCTTGGCGAATTTGCGCACCGCCGTGCGCGCCAGCTCGCCCGCGAGGTAGTTCAGAGCGAACGCCTCGTCGGCGATGCCGAACTCGGCAAGCGTCAGTGGTGAGCCGCCGAAACTGTTGGTCTGAATGATGTCGGATCCGGCCTCGAGATAGCCTTCATGGATCGACTGGACGATCTTCGGACGACTGACGTTGAGGATTTCCGTGCAATTCTCGGCGCCCTGGAAATCCCGTTCCGGATCCAGGTCCATCGCCTGGATGCGGCTGCCGAACGCGCCGTCGCACAGGAGCACGCGCTGGCCCAGCGCCTTGAGGAGTTGGCTCATGTCAGGCGGCCTCCGAAATCGCCGGGTGGACGCCGAGGCGGCGACACACCGCATAGCTCAGAGGCGCCTTGTTCATGGTGTAGAAATGGAATTGCCGGAATCCCTCCGCGCTCAGCGTGCGGCACTGGTCCACCGCGACGGACGCGGCGACCATGGCGCTCGTCTCGGCGTCGTCTTCCAGTCCTTCGAACTCGGTGATCAGCCAGTCGGGCACGCCTGCTCCGCAGCGACGGCTGAAGTCCATCATCCGCTTGAAATCGACAATGGGAAGGATGCCGGGAACGATCTCCATCCTCACACCGGCCGCGGTGGCGCGGTCGCGGAACCGCAGAATCGTCTCGGTCTCGAAACAGTATTGCGTGATCGCCGTGGTGGCGCCCGCATCCTGTTTGGCGCGCAGGTTGTCGATGTCCGCTTCTGGCGACGGCGAATCCGGGTGGCACTCCGGATACGCGGCAACTGCGATTTCGAAATCCGCGGTGCGGCGAAGCCCGGCGACGAGGTCGGCCGCGCGCTGGTAGCCGTTTGCCAGCGGCCGCCACGGGCCACCGCCCGGCACGTCGCCGCGCAGCGCGACGATGCGCCGGATCCCCATATCGCGCCAGACGGCGGCGAGATTGTCGACCGCATCGCGCGTCGCGCCGACGCAGGTCAGGTGCGCAGCCAGCGGCAGTTCGGCGTTATTCAGCCGTTCAACGAGGCGCACGGTGCGCTCCTGGCCGGATCCGTCCGCGCCGT
Source organism: Alphaproteobacteria bacterium (assembly GCA_041602815.1). Classification (GTDB taxonomy): domain Bacteria; phylum Pseudomonadota; class Alphaproteobacteria; order UBA8366; family JADFVY01. The sequence goes on from JBFIFO010000019.1 coordinate 25,746, forward strand.
AGGTCACCGACAGGTATTCCGGCCGCAACGGCGCGAGCTGGCCGAGTGTCGCGTCCAGGGCGGCATCGCCCTGCGGCGTCTTCGGCGGGAATATCTCGAAACTGATTTTTGGCGCCGGTGCCATCGCTCAAGCCCCCATCTTCCGTAGCTCGCGGGACGGCGACCCGGCGTCGTTGGCCGGACGCGTCGCGGACCACAGACAGACGGTCAGCGGATCGCCCTTCAGGACCACCGTCTTCCCCGGAACCAGACCGCCTGCCCGGAACCAGCGCGCGACCTCCTTGTCGTCGAAGCCAAGGCGTCGGTGTGCGTGCTCTGTCCGCAGCGCCTCCAGCCCGTGCGGCGCGAAATCGACCACCGCCAGGCGGCCCCCCGGACGCAGGGCGCGGGCCGCCTCGGCGATCACGTCGGCCGCATCGTCGGCGAAGTGAAGCACCTGGTGGATCACCGCGGCGTCGAAAGTTTCCCCGTTGAAGGGGAGGTGGTACATGTCGCCGTGGCGGACCTGGCAGTGGCGCAGGTCCGCCCGTTGCAGGCTGGCCCGCGCGACCGACAGCATCTTGCGTGACAGATCGATGCCGACGCCACGCTCGACACGGGGTGCGAATAGCTCGAGAATGCGGCCAGTCCCGGTGCCGATATCCAGGAAGTCGCGCAGTCCCGTCTCCGGGAACAGCCCGAGCAGCGCAGCCTCGACCTCCGCCTCGGCGATGTGGAGGGTGCGGATCTTGTCCCATTCGGCGGCGTTGCGGGTGAAATACTCGGCCGCGCGGTCCGCGTTCGCGCGCTTGACCGCTTCCAGCCGCTGCAGATCAAGTGTCAGTGTCTCGTCGTCATCCGGCATCAGGTCGATCAGGACCCGCGCGAGTTCGGCGCAACGGCCCCGTTCGGCCAGGCGGTAGAAAGCCCAGGTCCCTTCCGGAAACCGGTCCAGCAGCCCGGCCTCGCACAGTAGCTTCAGGTGGCGGGACACGCGGGGCTGGCTCTGGCCGATGATCTGCGTCAGTTCGCTGACCGTCAGCTCCGCGTGCGCACAAAGGGCAAGGAGCCGCATCCGGCTGGGTTCGGCGGCGGCGCGCAGGCCACTCAACAAGACATCCATCTCTTCCCCCAAAGAGCGTGACTGTCGGTATTCCGACGAGTCGATATAACAATATAAAGATATCTTTATGTCATGTAAAGCGTGCGATTCGGCCTGCACGCCGCGGCGGGCCGGCGGCGTCGGCGCACGCGGTGTGGCCTTTTCAATGGCGGTGTGATAAGGGATGCCAGCCAATCGGATGGGCATGGGTCCGGGTCGCCCGAGCCGGCGGACCGGACATGTGATAACCAGTCTGCGGCGCCGACTCCGGGTTGGCGCCGTGGGAGTTTTGTGGCGGCGTGCACGGCGTCGGGACGCGCGGGTCAGGGAACGGGATTTCATGCGAGAGCCGGGCGCTGTCGGAGCAAGGGGAGTACTGACGGTCCTGGCGCTGGCCCTCGCGCTCGGCGCCTGCGCAACGCGGCCGACCGATCCGGAGGAACTGGCGCACTACAGGGAGCTCAACGACCCGCTCGAGCCGATGAACCGGGTTATCTTCCAGTTCAACGAGGTTGCCGACAAGGTGGTGCTGCGGCCGCTCGCGATCGGCTACCGGGCCATAGTCCCGCGCGGCGTGCGCAGCGGCATCCGCAACTTCCTCAACAACCTCGAGGCGCCGGTGGTGCTGCTGAACGACCTGCTGCAGGGGGAAGGCCTGCGGGCGCGCGACACCGTAGGCCGGTTCATGACCAACACGATCCTCGGCCTCGGCGGCGTGATCGACGTGGCCCGCGACGCCGGCATCCCCTATCACGACGAGGATTTCGGGCAGACCCTCGCGGTCTGGGGCGCCGGCCCGGGACCGTACCTGGTGCTGCCGCTGTACGGTCCGTCCAACGTCCGCGACGGTATTGGCGACGGTGTCGACGCGCTGATCGATCCGGTCGCCCTCTACATCCGCGAGGAATACGGGCTGGAGGGGTCCGCGGTGCGCTACACAGTGGACACCGTCGACTGGCGGGCCGCCAACCTCGAGATCATCGACGATCTGCGCCGCTCCTCGATCGACTTCTACGCGGCGACGCGCAGCGCCTACCGCCAGCAGCGCAGCAACGAGATCCGGAACGGCCGCGCCGCACAGGGCGATCCGGATGCGCTGCCGCCGATGATAGAGTTTGACGTGCCGGACAACATCGGCGAACGTGAGACCTATGATGAACCGCTCGGCCCACCGGTCCCGCCGCGCTAGCGCGCCGCTGCCCCGCCTGCTGCATGCCGCTTGCGCCGGTCTGCTGCTCGTGCTGCTGGCCGCGCCGGCCCGCGGCGCCGAGACCGCGGTCGCGTTCATCAGCGGGCTGGGCGATACCGCGATCCGCGAGCTGGCGCCCAACGACATCACGCCGGCCCAGCGCGAGACCAAGTTCCGCGAGCTGCTGCACGCGAATTTCGACATGCCGCGCATCACCCGCTTCGTCCTCGGACGCTACGCGCGCCGCGCCTCCGACGCCGACCTCAAGGCGTTCCAGACGCTGTACGAGGAACTCGCGGTCCTCACCTACGCCCAGATGTTCGCCTCCTACGCCGGCCACGTCTTCAAGGTGACCAAGCAGCTCGGCGCGCCCGGCGACAAGTACATCATGGTCGTTAGCGAGCTGAGCGAGGCCAGCGGCAAACTGGCGGCGCGGCTCGACTGGCAGCTCCTGGTCGACCGCGACCGCTACGCGGTGGTCGATGTGCGGGTCGAGGGGGTGAGCATGGCGATCGCCCAGCGCGACGAGTTCACCGCCTTCCTCGACAAGAATGGCGGCAACATGGCGGCGCTCCTCAAGGAGCTCGACCGCAAGGTCAAGAAGCTGCGCGACGGCCGGGCCGCAGCCAAGTGACGACGGCGCGGCCGGCAATGCCGTGATGAGCGGCCCGCCCGCCTGCCTCGTCGAGCCGGAGTGGCTCGAGGCGCGGCTCGACGACCCCGGCCTCTGCATCGTCGAGATCCAGTGGATGAGCCCCGACTCCTACGCGGCAGGGCACATCCCGGGGGCCCGGGGCTGGGCCTGGAAGGACTGGCTGTGGGACCCGCTCACCCGCGACTTCCCGACCCCGGACGAGTTCGCGCGGCGCTGCGGCGCGGCCGGCATTTCCAACGACACCATCGTCGTGTTCTACAGCGAGCAGGTGCAGTTCGGCACCTACGCCTGGTTCGTGTTCACCCTGCTGCAGCACCCGGACGTGCGCGTGCTCAACGGCTCGAAGCGCCGCTGGACGCTCGAGGGCCGGAAGCTGACCACGGCGCCGCCGCAGATCGCGCCCGCAAGCTATACGCCACCGCCGCGGCACCGCGAGGGCATGCGGGTGCGCCGCGACGAGATGCTCGCCCTGCTGCCGGACTTCGCATCCGGCGATGCGACGGTGCTGCTCGACCACCGCACCCCCGAGGAGTTCCGCGGCGAGCGCGTCAACACCACCGGCCAGTTCGACCACGGCGCCGAGCGCGCCGGACGCATCCCCGGCGCCCGCCACCTCTATTACGAGGAGCTGCTGGCCGACGACCACTCGTTCCTGCCGCCGGACGAACTCGCCGCCCGCCTCGCGGCGCGCGGCGCGACGCCGGACAAGGACATCGTCTCCTACTGCCGCCTCAGCCACCGGGCGACGCTCGCCTATTTCGCCATGACCCGCATACTCGGCTGGGACCGCGTGCGTTCCTATGACGGGTCGTGGACCGAATGGGGCAGCTTGGTCGGCGTGCCTATCGAGAAGTAGACGGGGCGGACTGCGCGGCGCCGCCCGCGGCGGCATACGGTCCCTCTCCTGTCCTCCTTCTGCCCGCCTAACGCCGCAGCGGCTTGTATTTGATGCGGTGCGGCTGGTCGGCCTCGGCGCCGAGGCGGCGCTTGCGGTCGGCCTCGTAGTCCTCGTAGTTGCCCTCGAACCAGACGACCCGGCTGTCGCCCTCGAAGGCGATGATGTGCGTCGCGATGCGGTCGAGGAACCAGCGGTCGTGGCTGATCACCAGGGCGCAGCCGGCGAACTCGGTGAGCGCCTCCTCCAGCGCCCGCAGCGTGTCGACGTCGAGGTCGTTGGTCGGCTCGTCGAGCATCAGGAAATTGGCGCCGGAGCGCAGCATCTTGGCGAGGTGCACGCGGTTGCGCTCGCCGCCGGAAAGCTGCCCCACCTTCTTCTGCTGGTCGCCGCCCTTGAAGTTGAAGGCGCCGACATAGGCGCGGGACGGCATCCTGCGCTTGCCGAGGTCGATCTCCGCCTCGCCCTGGGAGATCTCCTCCCACACCGTCGCGTCGGCCTTCAGCGAATCGCGGCTCTGGTCGACATAGCCGAGCCGCACCGTCTCGCCAACCGTCAGCGTCCCCGAATCCGGTTCCTCCTGGCCCGCGATCATGCGCACCAGCGTCGTCTTGCCGGCGCCGTTCGGCCCGATCACGCCGACCAGGGCCCCCGGCGGCAGCCGGAAGTCGAGATCCTCGATCAGCAGCCGGTTGCCGTAGCCCTTGCGCAAGTTTTCGGCGACCACCACGACGTCGCCCAGCCGCGGGCCCGGCGGGATGACGATCTGCGCCGTCTCCGGCGCCCGGTTCTGGGATTCCGCCAGCAGCGCCTCGTAGGCCTGGATGCGCGCCTTCGACTTGGCCTGCCGCGCCCGCGGGCTGGAGGCGATCCACTCGCGTTCGGCCGCCAGCGTGCGCATGCGCGCGGCCTCCGCCCGGCCCTCGTGCTCGAGCCGCTTCTGCTTCTGCTCCAGCCAGGCCGAATAGTTGCCCTCGTAAGGAATTCCGCTGCCGCGGTCGAGCTCGAGGATCCAGCCGGTGACGTGGTCGAGGAAATAGCGGTCGTGCGTCACCATGACGACGGTGCCGGCATAGTCGCTGAGGTGCCGCTCCAGCCAGGCGACGGATTCGGCGTCGAGATGGTTGGTCGGCTCGTCGAGCAGCAGCAGGTCGGGCTTGGCCAGCAAGAGGCGGCACAGGGCGACGCGCCGCCGCTCCCCGCCCGAAAGCGTGTCCACCGCCGATTCGCCCGGCGGGCAGCGCAGCGCGTCCATGGCGATCTCGACGGTGCGGTCGAGGTCCCAGGCATCGGCGGCGTCGATCTGTTCCTGCAGTTCCGCCTGGCGGTCGATCAGCCGCGTCATCTCGTCCGGGTCCTCGACCTCGCCGAGCTTCATCGACACCGCGTTGAACTCGTCGACCACCGCCTTGATGGGCGCGAGGCCCTGCATCACGTTCTCGGCGACGGTCAGCGAGTCGTCGAGCCGCGGCTCCTGCTCCAAAAACCCGACCGTCGCGCCCTCGGCCGCCCAGGCCTCGCCGACGAACTCCGTCTCGACCCCGGCCATGATGCGCAAGAGCGTCGACTTGCCGGCGCCGTTGTAGCCGAGCACGCCGATCTTGGCGCCGGGCAGGAAGGCGAGCGTGATGTTGTTCAAGACCGGCCGCCCGCCGGCATAGGCCTTGGAGAGGCCCTTCATCACATAGACGTACTGGTAGGATGGCATGTGTCCGGAAGTGTCCCCGTCGCTTCAGCCCTGCTGCGCCACGTCTTCGAAGGGCGGCGCGGCTTATAACGCAGCCGCGCCCGACAGTCTACCGATTGCAGGGTCTACCTTCAAAAGGAATGGCCCCATGGCGGTACGGCCGGCCGGCTCACGGATCGTTAACCCCGCGTGCCCTATGGTGCAGGACGATCGATGCAACGCGACGAGAAGGGGAACTTGATGCCGAGGCTCCTGCCAGCCGCCCTGCTGGCCGTCCCACTCCTTGCTGCCGCTGCCGCCGCTTCCGACCAGGGACCGTATCCGGAGACCGAAGAGGCGCTGGCGGCGGAACACGCCAGGCTGCAATGGATCGAGAAGCCGGGCTCCTACGTTCTCGGGCGGTCCGGCAGCACGATCACCCTTTCCGCCGGCTTAGCGCTGCTGCTGGGCCAGGACGCCGAGCGCAAGCTGTTCCTGATGAACGGGACCGAATCCCCCGAAGCGGAAGCCGTGCTTTACGATCGCAAGGACGACGTCCTCGTCGTCTACGAGTTCTTCGGCGAGGGGTTCGTCAAGGCCGAGGACTGGGCCGGGATCGACGCCGACGCGCTGCTGGAGGGCATCCGCGAGCGCATCCGGGCGCAGAACCGGGAGCGCGCCGAACGCGGCATCGCGCCGACGACGGTGACCGGATGGCGCGAGCCCCCGGGATACGCGGCCTCGTACGATGTGGCGCGGTGGGCCATCGAGTTCGACGAGGCGGGCGAGCCGGCGCTGATCGCGCGCGCCCTGAAACTCGGCCGTTACGGATACCAGCAGTTCACCTGGATCGGCCCTGTCGCGCAGTACAGCGAGACCGACAGCCTGCTCGATGCCGCCCTGGCCGGTCACGAGTTTCCCGAGGGCGGCAGCTACGCCGACTTCCGGGACGGCGACAAGATCGCGGCCTACGGGCTCGGCGCGCTGGCCGCCGCGGCCATGGGTGCGGACGCCGGCACTGGCGCGTCCGCGGCAACCTTCGCCGATGCCGTCGCGTTTCTCGAGGAGAACTGGATCGTCGTCATCGTGGCGATCGGCGCCATCGCCGTCGTCACCGGGCTGGTCCGGATGAGCCGCGCCCGCCGGGCGTAGCCTCCGGGCGGCCGGAACGGACCAGGAGGGAATTGGCGCGTCCAAGGTAACGGAGGCCGCCCCTAGTTCACCGTCTGACGCGGGCGGTAGCGCTCGCCGTCGAAGCCGCCGAACAGGTGGTCGACCAGCTCATGCTCGATCGGCCGCGGCGGGTCGGCCGGCGCAAGGTGCCGCTCGGCGACGTAGGTCGTGTGCTGCGCGCCGTCGACCAGCACGTGGTACCACGGCCGGTCCTTCGGCGGGCGCGAGCGGGCGACCGCCTCGTACCACTCGTCGGTGCCGGCGAACACCGGGTCGATGTCGAACACCACCCCGACATAGCCGAAGCGCAGGTGGCGGATCACCTGCCCGATGCGGAACCTGGCGGTGTGCGTCGGCATGGGCGGAGTGTAGCTCATGCGGCCAGGTCGTGCACCCCGCATGGCGGGACGGACAGGAAATGGCCCGGTCACGCTCCGCCGAGCGCCGGGCTCATCCTGAGGAGGGCCGCAAGCCCGTCTCGAAGGATGGCCCCCGGGAGCATGGTGACGGGGATCTTCGATCCGGCGACCATGGCGGCGCGGGGCCCAAGTGGGTTGCCCAAGCGGCATCGGAATGCGCTGGCGGCGCCCTGCCCGAGGAACGACCCCATGCGTTACGGTTTTCTGCGGTTTCGACGCCCCCGTCATGCTCAGCCGACCAGCGGGATGGCCACGGGATCGGGGCCGCGCATCTGCGATGCGCGGATCGTGGCGCTGGTCGGCCCCCGAGAGGAGCCGCAATCGGCGGTCGGGATGGCGGCAGGGATAGGCCGCGCGTTTATATGCGCGGCCTGTGGCGCCATGCGGATGGCGGAGAGGAGCGGTTCCAGCGGCACTTCTGAACCCGACCGGTCTGCGCAGCTGAGGGTGTAGAAAATGCCAATCCCGTTGTTCCGGGCGTTGCAGTACTGGCGCTCCCTGAACCAAGCGTCATCGGAACTCTCCAAGATCGTGAGCCGGAAATTGTCAGCGGGCTCGCCCGCAAATTTTGCATACGCTCAAAATTCTATTTAGGATTGCAGAGTGCATGTCTGGTTATCTCGGGGGAGGACGAAATGGGCAAGGTTACGGTGGGATTCATCATGGCGGGTGTCTTTTTGGCCATCGCACCCGGACATGCCAAATCCCAGGACATAGACGCAGCCGATAAGGCAATGGAGTTTCTGAAAGCCGCATGCGGCTCCGATGATGAATTGGAAATCGTGGCGGACGGCGAAGGCGGACTGGCTCTCTTTCGGAAAGGCAAACTCGGCGCGCTTGAAGGTCGTGCGTCGTTCAAAATGACGGAACTTCGCGGCGTGGCAAGCGACTTGCAGGATGAATTGAAAGTGGAGGAAAGCAGAGACATCCGCGACTGTATGGAGAAACGCATCGACCGGATTCTCAATGCAGTGCTTGAAACATCGGAGCCGAACCGTCAAACGGTGGATTATGACGAGTTTGGGTTGACGCTGGAATATGCCGCGGTCTCCGGCGACAAAGATCAGGTTGTTGCGGAATTTGCCCTAAAAAACAATACCGATGCCGTCAAACACGTACAAGTACATAAGAATGAAACAAAAATGATTATACGGCGTGAAGCATTTGAAAGGTATATCCAAATACAGGGGATTAGCAATTGTAAGAACAGACTCGATTATTGTGGTGGGCTGGATGCCGGAGATTGGACAATGCTGCAGCCTAGAGATGTCGTCTATTTCAAAATCTACACTACCGGTACATCAAAGAAGATACTTGGAGCCGAGATGGCTGTAAATATCCGCATGTTATCCAGAAACGACCGCGATTTTAATTTCAGAGATTTCTCGTTTCGCAACGTCAAGATCGAGTGATGATTTCCGCACGGGATAAATTCCGAATTCATGAGGCGGTTCAGCTCCGGTGGACAGACCGTCCGCAGATAATCCGGGGACAGTATACCTAATTGAGGTCTCGTGCCTGTGTGGATTTCCTGGGGCTGGACAGGGTTAAGTATACTGTCCCCCGAATTCTGGACAGGGTTAAGTATACTGTCCCCCGAATTCGTCCCCCGAATTCGTGCCGCTAGCCGGCCCCCCGGTACCGAGTCCTCACGAACCCTGCGCCGCGCCGCCCGGCGGGTCGATCCCCGGGATCGGCGGCTGCACGTGCTCGTCGATGACCAGCGTGCCCGCGATGATGTCGTGCAGCGCCTGTTTTCTACGCGTAAACGCGATCATCACGATGCCGATGCCGGACATGAGCGACAGGACGCCCGCCAGCACCCGCACCAGCGAGCGCCGCCGCGAGATGCGGTTGCCGTCGTAGTCGGTGACCCGCAGCTTGAGGATCCGGCCGCCGAGCGTGTTACGCCAGCGCGACGACCACAGCGCCGAAAAATAGGCAAAGAAGCCCAGGAGAAAGCCGGCCGCGACATACGGGGCGAACCTGCCGCCCCAGCCCGGATCGGCGTCGAGCTGACGCGTTTCGCTCCGCGTCCGCGTGCCGCCGTCGCGGCGGAGCGTGCTCTCCTCGATCTCGTAGGTCGCGGACCGGCCTTTTCGATCGATGCGCGTCTCCCGTAGCCGCACGACCGTCCTGACGGCGCCGTCGGCCAGTACCTCCTCGGTCTCGGCAACCACCTCGCGCCCGGCCACCTCGTAGGTCGAGCTGTTTGTGCCAAGCTCGCCGTCGAAAATCCCCGTGTCGACGACCGGCATTGCCAGCGCCACCGCCTGAAGCAGGAGCCCACCTAGGAAGAACGCCCCGACCCGCGCCCA